>NZ_ANBH01000078.1 GCF_000341185.1 Nocardiopsis chromatogenes YIM 90109 | reverse complement strand
CCCGGGTCGGCCCCGTGCCCGAAAGCCGTACGCGAAACGGCATCGGGCGACACGGGAACGGACGGCGCGGGCGGAAGCAGATGATGCGCGGCTGTCGGAGGCGGCGGCTAGTGTTCCGCCATGGTCCAGGTCACGGCCGCGCCCGATTGCGGCAACGCACCCCGGAAGCAGCTACTGCGCGATTTCGCGGTCGCCTTGGCGGACCGCGATACGGTAGCGCTGCTGTCGGCCGTCGCCGACGACATCGAATGGGACATCGTCGGACGGCGCACCGTCCGGGGCAAGGCGGACTTCGCCGCCGCGGTCATGGCGGTCGTCGATCGACCGGCGGAGACGCTCCGGATGGACAGCATTCTCACCCACGGCAGCGAAGGAGCCGTGAGCAGCCGCATGGGCTTCCCCGGCGGGGGCGAGTCGCGCCGCTGCGACGTCTACACCTTCACCGGCCACAGCAAGACCGCGAAGATCAAGCGCATCACGTCCTACTGGATCGGGGGGTGAACGGCGGCGCGCCGCTTCCGCCGGCGGCAGGGGGCCCGACCCGGCGCCGGGCCCCTTCCTCAGGGAGCGGAGCCCGACCAGGACGCCGTGCGCCCCACCGCCCTTGAAGCGACCTTGAAGCCCACCTCGCCGAGAACTCTTACAGCGGCGGACCCGCCGGGGGAATCACCGGCAGGCCCTCCGGGGCCCCCTTCTCCAGGAGGCGCCAGACGGCGTCGGTGTCCATATGGTCCTCGACCAGATCGCCGAGGGCGTCCAGCCGCGATGCGCGCGCTTCGGCGAAGTCGGTGTCGGGGGCCGGGCGGAAGTCGCGGTCGGCCGCCCGCGCCACGTCGGCCAGGAAGGCCCGCCGGAAGGCGTCGTTCTCCAGGGCGCCGTGCCAGGTGGTGCCCCACACCGCTCCCGACCGGCAGCCGTCGAGGAACGGCTCGGGCGCCTCCGCCCCCGCCCAGTCGATCTCCGCCACGCCGTGGTGGATCTCGTAGCCCACCACCTGCTCGCCGTAGGCGGTGCCGCGCGGGCGGCCCAGGGTCTTCTCCTTCGCGAACCGCACACCGACCGGCAGCAGGCCCAGCCCGTCGACGGCTCCGGCGCCGGACTCCACCTCGTCCTCGATGCGCCGCGCCAGCATCTGGTAGCCGCCGCAGATGCCCAGCACCGGCAGGCCGCGCCGGGCACGTTCGGCGACCGCCCGGTCCAGGCCGCGCTCGCGCAGCCACGCCAGGTCGGAGACGGTGGCGCGGCTGCCGGGCAGCACGACCAGGTCGGCGTCGTCCAGCTCGTGCGCCCCGGTGACGAAGCGGACGTCCACCCCGGGCTCCACGGTCAGCGCGTCGATGTCGGTGAAGTTGCTGATCCGGGGGACGCGGACCACCGCGACCCGCAGCGAGCGGCCGCCCACCGGGGCCTGCACGGGCCCGCGGTCCACGCTCAGCGCCAGCGAGTCCTCCACGTCCAGCCAGAGCCCGTCCAACCAGGGCAGCACCCCGTGCACCGGGCGGCCGGTGAGCCCGCGGATCATCTCCAGGCCGGGCTCCAGCAGCTCGGGCGCGCCCCGGAACTTGTTGACGACGAAGCCCGCGACCAGCGCCTGGTCGTCCGGTTCGAGCAGCGCCAGGGTGCCGAACATGGAGGCGAACACCCCGCCCCGGTCGATGTCCCCGACGACCAGCACCGGGAGGCCGGCGGCGCGGGCCAGGCCCATGTTGGCGATGTCACCGGCGCGCAGGTTGATCTCGGCGGGGCTGCCCGCCCCCTCGCAGATCACGGCGTCGTACCCGGCGCGCAGCTCGGCCAGGGACTCGACGGCGACCTCCCGCAGGCGGTCCCGGTAGGCGCGGTAGCCCACCGCGTCGGCCTCCCCCACCGGGCGGCCGCGCACGACGACCTGGCTGGTGCGGTCGCCGCCGGGCTTGAGCAGCACCGGGTTCATGGCGGCGGACGGCTCGATGCCCGCGGCGGCGGCCTGCATCGCCTGGGCACGGCCGATCTCGGCGCCGTCCGGCGTCACCACCGAGTTGAGCGACATGTTCTGCGCCTTGAAGGGGGCGACCTTCACCCCCTGACGGGCCAGCCAGCGGCACAGTCCGGCGGCGACGACGCTCTTGCCCGCGTCGGAGGTGGTGCCCGCGATCAGGAGAGCCGGGGCCTGCCCGGCGTTCCCGGTCACCGCCGCCCCCCGGGGATCGCGGCGACCGCGGCTGCGACGGCGGCCGCCCCGGCGTCCACGCCGCGCGCCAGGGCGACGGCGCGGCGGATGTCGGCGGCCTCGGGGTGGCGGCCCTCCCCCAGTTCGGGGCGGTGGTCCACACGGTCGCCGTACCGGTTGGTGCCGCCCAGGCGCAGGTCGAGGGCGCCCGCGAAGGCCGCTTCGCAGCGGCCGGAGTTGGGGCTGGGGTGGCGGTCGCCGTCGCGGGCGGTGATGCGCAGCGCGCGGCGCGGGTCTCCGCCGACGAGCGGGGCGGCGGCGCACGCCAGCAGCGCGGTCAGCCGGGAGGGCGCCCAGTTCGCCAGGTCGTCCAGGCGGGCCGATGCGGCGCCGAAGCGGTCGTAGCGCTCGGAGCGGTGGCCCACCATCGCGTCGAGGGTGTTGGCGGCGCGGTAGCCGAGCAGGCCGGGCAGCCCGAGCAGGGCGCCCCACACCAGGGGGCCGACGACGGCGTCGGAGGTGTTCTCGGCGACGGACTCGACGGTGGCGCGGGCGATGCCCTTCTCGTCCAGAACGGAGGGGTCGCGGCCGCACAGGCCGGGGAGGCGGCGGCGGGCCTCGTCGAGGTCCCCGGACTCCAGGGCGTCGGCGATGGCCTCGGCCTCGCGGGCGAGCATGGCCCCGCCCAGGGCCGCCCAGGCGGCCCCGGCGGTGGCGGCGGCGCGTCCCCCGGGCCCCGCCGCACGCTCGACGGCGACACCGAGCCCGGCGGCCGCCCCGGCCGAGAGGGCGGCGAACAGGGCGCCCCGCGCACGGGAGGGGCGGTAGAGGGCCTGCTCAAGGCGCGCGGCGGCGGAACCGAAGAGGGCCACGGGGTGGCCGCGCCGGGGGTCGGGGACCAGGCGGTCGAGGACGGCTCCGGCGATGAGCCCGGCCGATGTCGGCCACGCCGCTCCGAGGCCCTCGACGGCCTCGGAGCCGCGGCCCCGCCGCGGGAGCAGGCGGGAGGGCGAACGTTCGGTGCGGGGTCGTGGCGAAGTCACGGGCACAACCGTAGCGCCGCCGGTCACGGGACCCGCAGCGAGGCCGACCGCTTCAGCGTGCACACCGGGGCCGAGGGGGCTTCGGGTACGCCTCCGCAGCAGACCTCCCGGCCGCCCCCGCCGCCCCCGGGCTCCTCGCCCTCAGGAACCCCACCGGGCCTCAGACGTGTCCGGGATCGGCCAAATCCTCGGCAAGCCCGGTTTCCTCCCGCCGGGCCACGAGCATCCTCGTTCCCCGTTCCGTCCCCTCGCCACCCCCTCCGACTCCCCCGCCGGTTGGAAGCGCGGATGGGAGAGGAGGGAGGATGAGCGTCCTGGCGGCCCTGAACTGGCTGGCCTCGGCCGGTGTGTTCTGGGTCTTCTGAGGCCGCAGCGGCCGGCCGCCCGGTCACCGCGACCGGGCGGTCCCGGTCCGCCGCACGGCACCTGGGACACCCCCGCCCCGCCACCGACTTCGCGAAACGCGCCGAGGGTGCACCACACGCGGGGTTAATCACGGGTAACGTGTGGTGAGAAGCCGATAGCAGTCGATTTGGTGGAGCCCGCGTGGTAACGAGACGCAACTACGAATGTCCGTAGTTGTTATATTTTTGCCCGGCCATGGGTGACATCGCCCGAATACCGTAGGATGTCCCCCCGAGGCCGACGGCAGGCCGCGATACGGGCCCCGCCCCCGATCGCAGGACCACGGGCCACGCCCCGCCCCGCGCCCTGCGGTCCTGCAGGCAGCCCTGGCGTCGTCGCCTGTCGCACCGCGACACAATTGAATCGGGCACCCGTAGCTCAGTGGATAGAGCACCGGACTTCTAATCCGACGGTCGCAGGTTCGAATCCTGCCGGGTGCGCAACAAAACCCCAGGTCAGACGGCTAATCGAGCCCCACGGGGCCGGGGGTCGGCCCCATCTTGGGCTCGTCGTTCGCTCCCCAGCTCGGACCCAGCTCGCAGAGGACCTCCCGCCGCCGACCGCGCCGGTCCGCCCCCCCTGGTCCGCCCGGAACCCCCGTGCCCACGGGCACGGATCCACCCCACAGCGTCCGCTCCCCCGCCGCACGGGCACCAGTCGCACCAAGGGCCCCGGAATCGGCCACCAGCCCGGGCCCACCCCTGCCCCCGGGACAACACAGGGCGGCCCCGAACCGGGCACACACGCCCGGCACAGGGCCGCCCCGCTGTCAGGACCCCGCCTACCCGGTCGCGCCGCTGCGGGCCCGCTTCAGCGGCACCATCGCGGCCGTGGCCTCGGCGGCCTCCCGGGCCACCTCGGGGAACACGGTCTGGTAGGTGTCCTGGGTGAAGAACGTCGTGGAGTGCCCCAGCTCGGAGGAGACGACCTTCACGTCCACCCCCGCCGCAAGACTCAGTGAGGCGGCACCGTGGCGCAGCCCGTGCAGCGTGATCGGCGGCAACCCCGCCTCGGCGGCAATGCGGGAGAACGTTTCCGACACCTTCCCCGGGTGCAGCCCGGACCCGTCGTGGTGGGTGAACACCATCCCCGTGTCGATCCACTCCTCCCCTGTAGCAAGGCGCTCCTCGGCCTGGCGCCGCTTCCACGCCCTGAGCACCCGCACGGTCTCCGCGTCCAGGGTGATAGTGCGCTTGCCGGCCAGGCTCTTCGGGGTGCTCGTCAGCGTCTCCCACCCCAGCAGCACCACCTGCTGGCGGATGTCGATCTGCCCGTCCCCCAGGCGCACCGCGCTCCAGGGCAGGCCCACGGCCTCCCCGCGGCGCAGGCCCTTGAAGGCGATCAGGTGCCACAGCGCGTACAACCGGTCCCGCCCGGCCCGCTCCAAGAACACCGCGGTCTGCTCCGGCGTCCACACCATCACCGGCGAAGGAACCTCCCCCGTCGCCTCATAGTGTGCGACGCGGTCGGCCGACCAGACCACCGGACGGGGCCGGGGTGCGGACTCCAAAGACACATGCGAGGCCGCGTTCACCTGCACCGGAAGATCCGGGCGCGCGATCGCCGTGCTCAGGGCCGAGCGCAGCGTCGCCCGGATGCGGTGCTTGGTCGAGATGCCGACGACCCGCCTGCCCCGCACCGAGGCCTGGAGCTGCGGGTCCTGGGAGGCCTGGCAGGTGCGGATGTGCTCGTTGGCCTCCTCGATCGCCTCGAACATCGCCTGCACATGCCCCACCTGCAGCCGGTCCAGCCGCACCCACCCGATGTTGGGGGCGATGTGGTGGTCGATGTGGCCTCGGTAGGACTTGCGCGTGCCCTCGGCGAGCTTCTTCTTCCCCTCCAGCCACTCCTCCAGCCACGCGGCCACGGTCGGGATCTCCTCACGCACCCCGGTCCCGGCGCCGATGCGCCTGCGCGCCTCCTCCAGCGACGGCAGCTCGCGCCGCTCGCGGATGGCCTTCTGGACCAGGTCGGCCACCCGCACCGCCGCCTCGTCCTCGTCCCCCGCCACCTCCAGCAGCGCTTTGACCTGGTCGAGCTCGGCGAGCGCTGTGGCCTGGGTGTCGAAGCCGGTGCGGCGGGCCTGCCTGCGCCCGCCCTGGCTGGTGCGGGGAAGCTCGATCTGGAACCCCCACGACCCGTGGGCGGAGTTCCACGACCCGCCCGCCCGCTTCAGCCGCGGACACTTCACCCCCAGCAGTTTCCCAGTGTGTTCGTCGCGGCAGGTGCACCGCTTGAACGTGGTCCCCTCAACGTTGGCCATCAGCCCTCCGAAACGCTCTCCCTATGCTCCGGGCGGCCGCGGGGAAACCGGGGGCCTCAACGCGGAACCCTGGGTTCGTGCTGGCCGCCGCCCCTGCCCGACCGGCCGGGGCGCGGACCATCAGCGCTCTACTCCGCCCTGTTTTGCAATCGGATTGGGCGGGGAATCCACCGGATCCGCGAAGAACCTCCAGAGGCGCCCGCCGACTGGAGAGCACCTTGCCCGATCTCGTTCAACGAGGACCCCGAGGCACTTTCACCCCCGATTGACAACCTTTCCATTGCAATCGCCTTGCATTACCACCAGGCGATTTCGTATCTTCGACCCACCTTCAAAGGCGGGCCGCCATACAGGCCACCCGACAACCTCTCCATTACCGGCATAACGGAGATCGCAGGGATATAGTGAACAATTCTCCTAACGAGCACTACAGGGTAATGTGGCGGCAGACCGTCGCGGTGCAGGCGCAACTGAGCAGTATGTGCTGGAAGATCCGCGCCGCGGCCGTCCTCGCGATGGCCTCCACCTTCGGGGCGGCATCACTCGCCTGGCAACAGGGAGCTACCTTCACTCTGTTCGCGGCAAGAGTCGAGTTCGCGTCATCGATACTTTTTGTCGGGCTTATCGTGTGGTCCGGCCTCTTCTGCATGGACCGCGCTTGGTACCACCAGCTACTGCAGGGGGCGACGAAACACCGCGAGCACCTGGAGCAGGAGATCGCCGATCCGCGACTCCTTGTTACGCCCTCCCGCTCGGCACAAGCGGGCATCCGGCCCGATTTGCCACCTCTCCCCCACTACCCGCCGCCACCAACAGGCGGACTAAGCGCTTTCTATTGGGGAGGGTTTGTAGTTTTCGCTGCCTTCCACTTGGTGTTTGCCTTCGCGCTCTAGCCTCGAAAGGCGCGGCTGTCGGATTCGAACACGGGTGCGGTGTGTCTCCCCGGTTCCACTCGCTCCCGGGAAGGCGGTCTTAATCAGAGGCGGCCAGGGTTTCGGAAGCCACCGCCGTCAGGTCGGCGTCCCGACTTCGTGCGGCGCGCTGGATGCGCGCGGTCTCCGTCTCGACGGTGGCCGCCGGCACCCTCGGCCTCCTCTTTCCGTGTCTTCGGCTACTCCTGTGTCGTCCGGGGGTCAGTCGGGTTCGACGGCGCTCTGGTAGGTCATCAGGGCTCGGTGGCGGGCGCGCACGTGTTCGGGGATGGCCACGACCCGGTAGGAGGCCCTCCCGAATGCCTTTTCGCACACGTAGTGGGCGCCCTCGTAGTGCGGCTCGGTTCCGAGCAGGTCGGCCACCGCGTCGACCTGCTCGGCCTGGTCGGTGTCGTCGCCAGCGGGGAAGTAGACCAGGTCGAGCCCGCCGTAGGGGCTGACGGGCACAGCAGGCCCGGTTTCCAGGAAGTCGGCCAGGCGGCGCAGGTCGTCGGCCAACTCGGCGCGGTGGGCCTCGTCGATGGTTGAGAACACGGGTATCTCCTCTACTGCTGGCCGGTGGGCGGCTGGTCGTTGATGAGCAGGTGGGCGGCGGCGTGGGCCTGCTGGGGCACGACTGCGTTGCCGATCGCCTTCAGTTGGGCGTTGCGCTCCAGTCCGAGGTCCGGGTCGGTGATCCAGCCGGGGGTGAAGCCCATCGCCCACTCGGAGAAGGCGGGGTTGAGGCGGCGTCCGCCGCGCTGGCCGGGCTCCAGCGGGCACGGCGCCGGGTACCCGGTGATGTGCTCCCAGCGGCGGATTACCGCCTCCCGGCTGCCCCAGGCGCCGAGCCTGCGCAGCGGGCACCCCTCCCCCTCGTCCTCGGCTGCGTCGTTGCGGGGTGCGGGTGGCAGCGCCCCGAACCCGCCCTCCCGCGAGGGCGGGGGTGGGGGGAACAGCTCTTGCTGCACCCAGCCGCCGCCGGATTCGTCTCGGCCAACAGCCGGATTGCATCGGGCAGTGAGACCTGCTTGCCGCGCTTCTTGCGGTCGGCCACCGAGCAGGGGCCCCTCCCGGCGTCCCTGGCGGTGGGGGTGGGCAGCGATGAACACCCGCTCGCGCGGGTGCGGGGCGCCCACGTCGGATGCGCGTAGGCTGCACCAGCGCGCGTCGTACCCGATGCGGGCCAGGTCCCCGAGAAGGCGGCCCAGGCCCCGGTCGCGCCATCGGAGGGCGGCCACCTGTTCCACGAGCAGGAGGCGGGGTCGTAGATGGCGAACGGCTTGGACGACGGCGGTCCAGAGTCCACTTCGGGTTCCTTCCCGGATGCCGGCGGCGCGGCCGGAGATGGAGATGTCCTGGCACGGGAAGCCGGCGGTGAGCACGTCCACCGGCTGTACGCGGTCCCAGTCGAGGCCGCGGATGTCGCCGTGGTTGGGCACGTCCGGGAGCCGAGCCCTCAGGAAGACTGAGATGTCGGGGTCGTTGTCGGCGGCCCACACCAGCTCGGCGGCGCCGATGGCGCGCAGGGCGCCGAGGTCGAGTCCGGCGATGCCGGTGCACAGCGACCCCACCGCCAATGGCCCTTCTGCCTCGTGGAGAAGTCCGCCGAGGTGGCCGCCGTGGCCGCCGGTGCGCTCGAGGTGCGCGGTCAGCACGAGGCGCCCTCCTCTCCTTGGTGGCTGCCGGGGTTTTGGAGGATGAGCGCGTCCTCGTGCTGGACGACGTGCGCGGGTAGGCCGAGGCGCCGCTGGCGGGCGGTCTCGATGGACTGGAAGAACGAGGTCCGGCGCACCACGCCCTCCTCGCGCAGGGCGCACATCAGCGCCGCGCACCTCCCCACCGGTTCCAGCCCTGCCTCGGCGGCGGCGTCCATGACCCGGCCGGGGAAGTCGACCAGCACCCCCTTGGTGCGGAAGGGCCGGGTCGTGATCACTACGTGCGCGCCGGGCTCCAGCAGGCCCCGGCATGCGGCCAGGATCGCGGTGAATGAGGCCAGCAGCTCGGCTAGTGGCTGGTGGGCGAGGTTGGCGCGCAGCCGGGTGCGGCCGTAGCGGTGGGCGTGCTTGTCGACCGCCGTGGCGCCGTCGCGGGCGGTGCGCACCTGCCCGTGCGTCATCGCCCCGTACGGGGGCGAGGTCAGCAGCAGGGACGCTTTGCGGTGCTCGGCCGCGTGGGCGAGGCCGGCGGCGGTGAGCGAGGCCTCCCCGGTGTGCACCTCCCCGGCCCCGGACGCTCCTTGGGCTGCGGCCGCGTCGAGGTTGAGGCGGGCGATGGAGGCCCACTTGGACTCCAGCTCGATCCCGACCGCGTCGCGGTCCAGGTGGACCGCTTCGGCCAGGGTGGTGCCGATCCCGCACATCGGGTCCAGCACCACCTCACCGGGGCGGGTGAAGTATTCGACGGCGGTTCGGGCGATGGCCGGGAGCATTCGGGCCGGGTGCTCCAGCGACAGGCGGGTGTAGCGGGTGCCGCGCTGGGAGCGGGCCTGGAGTTGGCCGGTGGCCCAGATGGAGGGGACCTGCACGGCGTGGTAGGTGGTGTTCATCGGCCCACCCCCGCCCCGGTCTCCGTGCCTTCGTCGGGTTCGTGGGTGCGGGGTTTGGCGAGCAGGACCACGTCGTCGTGGGCCGGGGCGATCACCGTGGCCCCGCTCTCCCCGCGCCCCGCCGCGCCGGATGCCGGTAGGGCGGGGAAGGCGTGGTCCAGGCCGCCGTCGCGGACCCGGTCGACCAGGGCGAGGATGTGCTGGACGTAGACCAGTCCCGCCTGGTGGGCGTGGTGGGCCGCCACCGCCACCCGGTCGATCCCCCCGGACTTCTGGCGGCGCCCCGAGCACACCACCGCCACCGCCCCGCCCGGGGCCACCAGCTGCGCGGCGGCCCCGATCAGCTCCCCGGCCGCCTCTGCGTAGACAGCCCCGCGCAGGCGGCCGAGGTGCCCGTCCGGAAGCTCCCGGCCGGGCCGGTCCGGGGCGGGGTCGGGCAGCCACACCGCCACCAGCCCCGCCCGGCCGACCAGGTCCGCAACGACCTCGGGGGCGCGGCGCGCATCGGCGGCGTGCAGCTCCACCAGGCCCCGCTGGTGCTCGGGCAGCGCGCTGGTGCTGGCGAAGGCGCGCCGCACGCGCGCCAGGTCGACCTCGAAGCCGACCGTCCTGCGCTCGGCCTGGGCGGCGGCCCTGGGGGCGCGGCCGTCGTAGAAGCCCAGCAGCGCCACGGTGTCGCCCGGGTTGCTGAGGTCGGTGATGAGCCGCCCGCACAGCTGCCCGTGGGCCGAGCGGGCCTTCTCCTGGTTGCACGGCCACACCGCGATCGGCGGCCGCTCCTGGTCGTTGTGGTGTCCGTCGTTGCGTGTGCGCGGCATACGCGTGGTGCCCGCCGCGTCCCTGCTCGTACTCGCCCTCACGCCCGGCTATAGAGCCACCCCGGCCCCCGGTGTTGGACGCCGGGCGCGAAGACTCTTGCGGCAACCACGAGGAGAAGGAGGGGCAGCCCGGGGTGTGCGGGCCGCCCCCTTCGCCGGGGCGATGCAGGGGTCAGGCGACGTGCGCCGCCGCGAAGACAGCGCGGGCGGCTTCCCGCAGGGCGCGACCTGCGGCCTGTTCACCTTGGGTTTCCAGAGCGGTGGCCCAGGTGTGCAGGTCGGCGGCGACCTGCGCCCGCACGGCCGAGGCGAGCGCTTCGACCGAAGGCACCTCGACGCCTTCGCATCCCTGGGGGCCACAGGGCAGGGCCGCCCCGCGTTCGCCGTCTGCACCGGTGCGCGGGGCCTCCTCGGCCGGGAACCAGCGTGCCTTGGCCTTGCGCACGTCCGGGTACACCCGCCGCACGGCCCCGGCGTCGGCGAAGGCGTTCAGGTGCCGGTAGACGGTGTTGCGCGGGGCGCCGAGCTCGGCCTCGATCCCGGCCGTGGTGTGCCCGGGGTGGGCCCGGACGAAGGCGAGCACGGCCTGCTTCCAGGTCGGCGCCTGCTGCTCGGGGGCCGAGCACCCGGCCTCCCCGTTCTGGTCGGCCGGGTACCAGCGGTCGGGGCGGCCGGGGGCCGCTTCGCGCCGCACCGTGCTCTGGGCCCGTAGCGCGGCCAGGCGCCGGTGGACGGTGCCCTTGGGGGCGGCCAGGGCCGATTCGACCTGGGCCGCCGTGGCGCCGGGGCAGTCGGTCAGGTAGTCCAGGATGCGCTGGGGCCAGGTGCCGGGGCGGCGGCGCCCGCCCCCAGTTGTCGNGGGGGGTCCGCCCGCCGTTGTGGTCGCCGTCATGCCTTCCTTCCTCTGTCGCAGGTGCGGTGGCTAGAAGCGGGCGGGCATGCTCGCCACGGCCGCGGCGGCGGACGCCGCGACCACGCGCCCGGCCCGGCCGGGGTAGGCGGTAGAGACGTCGAGGTTCATACGCCACTTGGGGCGCAGCTCCTCCTCGTGCCGGAAGGCTCCGGCCACGCCCACGGTCACCTGCACGGGCCCGTCCCAGGCGAAGGGCACCTTCACCCGGACGCGGTGCTCACCGTCGGGGACGGTGCGGAACTCCTCGGCGATGAAGGCCCTCCAGCCGTCGTCGCCGATGGTGGCGGGCCCGGACAGGTGCAGCCCGTGCCCGGCCAGGTCCGCGCGCAGATCGGCGACCATCCCGGTGAGGACCTTCAGGCGCGGCCAGGACTCCAGGAGCCGGGCGGCGCGGTCCCTGAGCTCTTCGCCGACGGCGCTGTCCGTTCCGTCGGGGTGGTTCTCGGCCGCGCCGCTGTCGCTCACCTGGCGCACGAGCGGGTCGAGGTCGTGGTGGGCGGCGATGACCATCAGGTCCTCGTCCAGGTAGGGCGCCCCGGCCTGCTGCTTGCGCTGGATGTCGCCGCGCACCCCCGAGGCGCCGTGCAGGTGGGCGATGCAGCCCTCGCCCACCTGGGCGTCAGCGCTGACGGGCACGATGCCGTCGTGGCGCTCGGACCACACCAGCAGGGCGCCGGGACCGGCCGCGCGCAGGAGGCTGACGTGCTCCCAGGAGACGTTGGGAACGGGGAAGTCCATGGTGTTCGCGCCTTTCATGTCGGTGGTGTTCGGTGGTGGCGGGGCGCCCCCGGGCGGGCGCGGGCGCCCCGCCGCAGCCCCGGTTGGGGCCGCTGGTTAAAGAGCGGGAGGTGGTCAGGCGGCGCTGTAGCGGCGCGGGGCCTGGCTGGTCAGCTCGGCCTCGCCGTCCTTGGCCAGTCGGGCCAGGCAGTTCTGGATCGCGCCGATACTGCGCCCGAGCATGTGGCCGATCTCCGTAGGGGAGAACTCCTCGTCGGGTGCGCCTTCGAGCACGGCCTTGACCATGCGGCGCAGCTCCCCGGGTTCCAGGCGGCGGGTCCGGCTGACCGGGTTCCACCCCGCCTCCCCCGGGGCCGGGGGCTTCGCAGCGGCCCGGGGCACGGCCCGGAGGCGCCCGCTGGGGCACGGCATGTCCGGGGCCTGTCCGGCACCGCCGTCAGCGGCCTCTGCTCCGGGGCCCTCCGGCTCCGGGGCGGACCCCGGGCCGGAGCCGCCGCAGGCCGCCCCGACTTCGGCGCGGTCGGGCGCCGTGCCCTCAGGCACCTCCTGGGGCTCGGTAGCCCCCCCGTTGTCGGCCTCGCCGGGGACCGGGGCCGGGGCCGGGGCGGGGGTGAGGGCGCTCCACAGGTCAGGCGTCTTGGCTCGCCCCTCGCGGGCCCCGGGGGCGCGCACCGCGCGGCCTTCGGCCTCCAGGGACTGCAGGTGCTTGGAAACGGTCGAGCGGCCCAGGTTCAGCACGGTGGCGATGACGGCCACCGAGGCGGGCTCCTCGGCGGCGTCCAGAAACTCGACGACCTGCTTGCGGGCACGGGACATGACAGGCTCCTCTGAGGTGGAATACGCGTTCTGGGTGTTCGGGGCGGGCCGCCGCGCCCGGAGCGCCGGGGCGTGCGGGCACGGCGGCCCGGGGCAGTGGCCGTGGCTATTCGTCGAGGTAGCGGGCCAGGGTGCGGGTGAAGTCGGCGGCGGCTTCCCCAGCGGCGGCGTAGCCGGACTCGCCGGTCCAGGCCTGAACGTGCGCGCCCAGGTCGCGCAGGTGCGCGCGCACGCGCACCGTAAGAGCTCCGGGGCGGTCGGCGTACTTCACATCCAGGTGCCACCAGGGGCGGGCGACCAGGACGAGGTGGTCGCGGATGCCGCCGTCCCACCGGTGGCTGTGCCGGTCGAAGGCGAACCCGTGCCGGTAGAGCTCCAGGCGGGTGTCGGCGATGCAGGCGGGCATTCCGCCCTGCAGGAACCAGTCGCTCAGGCCGTTCAGGGCCGTGCGCTCCAGGGCCTTGACGCATTGGTCCATGCCGGTGGCGTCGGTACGCAGCAGGCGCAGTTCCTCGGTGAGGTCACTGTGGCCCCACACGGCGATGAACCGCTGCTCCTCGCATACCCCGTGGTGGTCGGGGTCCAGGACCGTGTACTCCTGACGGTCCCGGTCGTAGGCGATGACGGTGCCCGGCCCGCCGCGCAGCACCTGCCCCACCTGGTCGGGCGTGATGTGCGCGTGTGATGCCTGTTGGGTGAAGCGCTCGGCTGCGGCCAGCTCGTAGTCGAACACGAGTCCCTCCCTGTATTTGTCGTTCGCTGTTCGGTGGGCGGGCCGCCGCGCCCGGAGCGCTGGGGGGCGTGCGGGCGCGACAGCCCGAACCGGCTGGGGGGGGTGGTTATTCGCCGAGGTAGCGGGCCAGGGCGCGGGCGATGTCCTGGGCGGCGGTCCCCGCGCCCGCGTAGCTGAAGTCGGCGGTCCAGGCCTGCACGTGTGCGCCCAGGTCGCGCAGGTGGATCCCCAGCCGGGGCTCGGGCCTGCCGGGCGGCGGGTAGGCCACCGACACGGTCACGTGCGGGGCATCGGGCCGCAGGAAGTGGTCGCACGCGCTCCCCTCGACGGGCGTGCTGCGCCGCGCGGCGCGCAGGCCGAAGCTGCCCAGGGCCGCGCGCGTCTTCAGGACCGGCGCCATGCTCGCGAGCCGTTCGGTGTCGGCCCAGGCGGCCAGGTGTTCCAGGGCCCGGGCGCGAACCTTCTCGGCCGCGCCGCTGATGTCCATGCCGCCGCCCAGAGCCTCCTGGACGGTCTCGGCGAGGTCGGCGTGTGCGGCGACGGTGACCTGGTCGGGTTCGGCGGGCATCGGGGCGGCGGCCTCGGCGGCGGCGAAGCGGCACAGGCGGGTGTCGTAGACGATGGTGCTGCCGGGGCCTCCGGTGAGCGCGGCGGTGACCAGGCGCTCGTGGAACGGCGCCTCGTGGGCGTTGGCCAAAAAGTCCTCGGGGAAGGCGTAGCCGGACACGGGTGTACTCCTCACGGTGGTGCGCAGGGGTGGTTCGGGGGGCGGGGCGCCGCCGCACAGGGGCGCCCCGCCGGGGATAGGGCCGGTTCAGGCCTCGAGGAGGGCGCCGAGCACCGAGGTGATGGCGCCGGTGACCGCGATCGGGGCCAGATGCGGGCGGGGGCCGTCGCTGCGCAGGTCGAAGGCGGTCACGGTCCCGCGCCGGTCGTGGTGGACCGTCACGCCCGCCCCGTGGGCGCCGAGCGGGTGGGAGGTCGTGGTCACCTGCACCTTGAGCAGGGGCTCGGTGTCCCACCGGTAGGTGTCGGTCATGATGGTGTCCGCCGTGAGGCGGGCTGTGTCGGGTGCGGCGGTCAGGTACAGTCCCGCCTCGCTCATCGCCAGGCGCAGCTCATGCCCGCACACGGCCAGGTGCCGGGACCAGGCCCAGTCCTGCAGGGCCTCGTTGGCCAGGTCGGTGAAGGTCGCTGCCAGGTGCTGGGAGGTGCAGGGGTCGCCCTCGCCGTCCCGGATGCGGATCATCGTGTCGAGGTCGTCGTGTCCGGCGATGATCATCGCCTCGCACCCGGGCACGTAGCTCTGTGAGGTGACGAACACCAGGTCGCGGGCCTCGTGCCAGACGAGCAGGGCCCGGGGCCCGGCCGTGCGCAGCTCCTCGATGTCGCCGCGGTCTACCGTGATGCGCGGTCCGTGAGGCATAATCGTGCTCACAGCACACTCCTAACTACTGTGGGTGTTGTGTTCGGGCCCGCGCCCACCCCCGGTGGTGAGGTGAGATGCACGCCGGGGATCCGGGGCGCGGGCCCTTCTTTCGCCTACCGGCGCTGTGCCGGTAGGGGTCCTGCTCGGGGCCGTGGGCGGCCCCGGTCGGCTATGCCGCTACCGGTCCGGCCGGGCCCGTACGCGCCCCCTGTGTTCGGGGCACACGGGGCGGGCAGTTTCGTCTTCGCCTGCCATTGGCGCAGCCTTTCCGGTTTGCGCGGCCGCACGGGCCGCGTTGAATGGAACGGTTTCTTGGTTCCGGCGGGAAGTCAAGCCGTGTCGCGCGCCTGATTTCCCGTCCGGTTTTCGCCGGTGTTCCCGCCGACGGGACCAAGAACAACTTGGGTCCGGGGCGGTTGTCAAACCCCGCCCGGAACATTTTTCGACGGGCCCCGGCGTGGAGAGGATCCACGCACGCGCGCGCAGGGGCGCCCGCACGCGATAAGGAAACGTCCCACCTTCCCAGGCGGCGCCGTGCACGGGTGATCATCAGCGCCCGGCAGGCGCCGCCGGCATAGAGAATGAATATGGTTAATACTCCAATAGAAGAGTCATTAGAGTATGGAGAAGAATGGAAGGCAGGGAGTAAAGCGGGCCGCACGGGAACCGCGGGGCCCCACGGGCGCGGGCGGGTCTTCGGGCCGGTGCGGCGGCCCGCCCACGGAGGAGGGACTACACCTACGGTGTAGAGTCAGGGCTCCCGACCCAAGCCCCTGAATACGGCACGACCTGCTGTGATGTCGCCCGTCCGGGGCTTGGGTCCTTGATCCCAAGCCAAGGCCCAAGGCAAGGCCCAAGCCGAACCCACGTCGAACCCAACCCAAGGCCCAAGGGGTCTTCACACCTCGATGGTGGGCGTCGGCATCCTCTTCATGCAGGCTTCCGCGGGCCCGCAGCGCTGATCGGCGTGATCGAAGTCAGCGACTCGACGAACCCTCGGCAGTTCTTGCTCGGACGCTCGCCGATCTCCCGCAACCTGTCGACGAGAATACGGTAGGTGTGGTGCACGGCATCATTTTCCCCGAGTGCCGCCTGCGCCTCCATGAGCTTTCTGTACACGGCTTCGTTGTAGCGGTCGATTTCACACGCCCGCCGCAGGTAATTAGCGGAACCACCCTCTTGTGCGACCTCAGCGAGACGGACGAGCACCTTCGCGGCATCTCGTGCGCATCGGTGGCGCTCGGTTTCCACCCACGTTTCCGCGATTGCGGACAGCAGTTCCCCTTCGTATTCACCTACTGCTGACGCGCGGCACTCATTTCCCACCTGCGGATCGCGTGCGCCTGCGGCCTTCTCCAGGGCATCGTTGAAGCGCCAGAGGTCGACGTCGAACAGTTCTTCCTGAAGCCGGTAGCGGCTCTGCGCTGAGTCGTACTCGACGACGGCGACTTTGTCGTCGCCCAGGGCTGTACGCACTACGGTGCGGGCGCTGCTCAGGGCGTTGCTGCGGTGGCTGCGAGTGCGTGCTGCACCCGAGCGTGGAGCAAGGATGTCGTCGACCTCTTCAGCGCTAACCCCGTCGGGGCGTATGGCCAGCAGCGCGAGGAGCATGCGGGCTGAGGAGCGCATGCGCTCGGCGACGTCGGTCCCGTCGACCTCGACGGCCAAGTGCGGGGCGAACAGGCGGAGCTGGACCGGCTTCGGGCTGCCGGCGGACTCCGGCGGGTCCGGCGTGCCAGTTCCCTGACCCGCGTCGTCGGGAACCGGAGCCTCGGCCCGGGGCGGGGGCGGTGCGGCGTACACGGGCGCGGTTTCGAGGCGGTGTTCCCCGCCTTCGGCGTCGACGAGGCGGGTGCCGTGCTCATCGGCGTGCAGGTGCGCACCGCTCCCAAGGCCTTCCTGCAGGGCGACCACCAGTGGCGCCCCCGGGCCCGGAGCGGGAAGCGCGTTCTTCAGGCGGTCGGCGGCCCCGGCGGGATCGTCCAGGATGACAAGCACGCGCCCAGGGGCGCTGCCTTCGCGGTGGGCGGCGAGCATGTGGGCCTCGGCGCGCACCAGCGCCGCCTGCACGGTGGCGGCCACACGCACCCCTGGTGGTTCTGCGCCTTCGGCGTGGCCGAGGCGGGTGAGCGCGGCACGGGTGGCCACCACGCTCGCCGAGGCATCGCTCCGCACTTCGTCGAGCAGGCGGGCCACGATGCTGGGGGCGCACGTCCCGGTAACGGTCACCCCCTGGGACGCGTCGACCTTCACGCCGTCGCCGAAGTCAAGGGTGTTCTGGGACTGTCCTGTCCCCGGCGTCTTTGCCTCCGGCTGCGCCGGGCTCGTGGAGGCGTCTTCGTCTTCGCGGCCGGCATCCGCCCCGGGCTCCTCCGGGTTCTGCGCCTGCTGAGACGTCGACCGGCCGTTGTCGGCTTGGTTCCTAGTGGTGCGCCTGCCCAGAGCGAATCCGGCCGCGGCACCGGCCACAGCCGCCGCCGCGCCGACCGGAACCACCCCTGCCCCGTGTTCTTCTTCAGGCGCGGTCTGGGACGCGGGCGCCAGTTGGTGGTCCGAGGCGGGTGCCGGTGGCGCGGCTTCTGCGCCCGGCTTCTCGGGCGGCAGGAGGGTGTAGGTGATCTCGATGCGGCGCAGGTCGGCGTGGTCCCGGCTGCCGTCGGCCCGGTCCTGCTCGTCGGCCATGCCTTTCGCGGTGACCTGGAAGTCCTCGCCGAGCAGGCCGTTCAGGTGGTCGGCTGCGGCTTGGGCCCGGCGCTGGGACAGCTCCTGGTTGTGCTGGTGGGGCCCGGTGGGGTCGGTGTGGCCGGTGATGTGCACCTGCTCGGCGCCCATCGCGGCGATCAGCTCGGCGGCATCCTCCAGGCTGCGGCGCATCGGCCCGTCCAGCTCGGCCGAGTCCAGGGCGAACCCCGCCACGGCCCTGGTCCGCTCGACCGGAGCAGCCGCCTCCACCGGGCCTTCCCCGCCGCCGGACGGGTCCTCATCCCCGGTCGCGTGTTGCGCGCTGTTCTGCTCCCCTGCGGCCTGACCGTTGTCGACCGCAGGTTCGGCCGGAGCGGCGAGCGCGGGGGCGGCGAGGCCGGTGGCGGTCCCGCTCGCGGCCAACAGCGCCGCCACCAGGCGCAGGAGCGCCAGGCGGGGTGCGGCCCCGCGCACCACCCGCACAAGGTCGCCGACCAGCACTGCGGTGAAGGCGCCCCAGGCCGCCCAGGCGGCCGCCACCAGGCCCGCCATGACCACCGGAACGGGCAGGGTCAAACCGCGCAGGTACATGAACAGTACCGGCCAGGTCAGGCCGCTGCCCTGCAGGGGCCAGCCGATGTGGAGCAGCAGGGCCGGGGCTCCGAGGAAGAAGGCGGCCCCAGCGGCGGCGGCGCAGGTGTCGCGGATCAGACGCATCTTCACTCCCCAACAAAGCGGGCGGGGCGGGATTCAGTCCTGGACGGCGGTGGCGCTGGCGCGGGCCTGGGCCCTTCCCCCGCCCAACGGGAGGATCACGGTGGTGTAGGGGACCTCGGCGGTGACCACCACCCTTCGTCCGTCGACAATTGCGCGGCCGGTGGCGCCGGAGGCGTGCAGGTGTTCCTCGGCCCGCCTTACAGCGGCGCCTTCGTCGAGGCGCACGCCCCCGGCGGCGGTGAGCTCGGCGGTGTCGAGTTCGCGTGCGCCGGCGCGGGCGGCCTCGTGGGCCAGGGTTCCGGCCCGGGTGGCGTCGATGAGCATGCGACCGCCGTCCACGACCAGGCCCAGACAGGCGGCGATGGCCGAGGCAAGGACCATGGTGAACACGAGCACCCGCCCCTCGTCAGTGCGGGCATTCATGGTGCGGCCTCCCGGGTGTCGCGGTAGGGGTCGATCGGGGCGCTTGAGGTGCGGGTCAGGGTGGTGTGCCCGGGAAGGCCGAGCGGCGCGAGGTCGCGCAGGGCGATGCGGCAGGTGAGCGTGGCCACCGCACTCTGGGCACGGTCCGGCCCGGTGGTGCGCACGCTCACCCGGTGGGACCCGCAGGCCAGGCCCCGTTCGGCCAGGGAGGCCTCGGCTTGGGCGCGTGCTGTGCTCTGGCGGTCGGCTTCGGTTGCCAGAGCGGCCGCACGGGCGGCGCTGTGCGCGGCCGAGGCGGCGTCCATGGCCGCGCTCACCTGCCGCCCGGCGGCCACCATCAGCAGGGCCGCCAGGATCAGCACCGGGGCCACGGCCATCAGCTCCACCGCCGCGCTCCCCCGCTCCCGGTGCGCCTTGGTGTTCATGGGGTGAGCCGTTCGACGGGGCCGCTGCGAAGGGCCCGCACCGCCGGTGTCCAGCCGGGGATGAGGCCGTAGGTGGTGCCGGTGACCGAGGCCCGCGCCTGCCCGCCTCCGCGCGCCACCGACACCATCGGATCGTGCAGGATGCCGCCTTTGAGCTGGGCGGCAGCCTCCTCACCGGCCCGGGTCCCGGTTCCGGCGGTGGCGTCGTGGGCGCGGGCGGCGGCCATGGCGCGCTCGGCGATGGCCTCGGCGCGGTGCTGGGCGTGGGCCCATAGGCCGAGCTGGAAGACGGCCAGCAGCATAGTGAAGGCGATGGGCAGCACCATCACCAGCTCGGTGCTGCCCGCATCGCCCCTGCGGTGCTTCACTTGGTGATGCCCAGGTCGATGCTCTGGGCAGCGTCGGTGAAGGTCTGGGTGAGGATCGGGCCGACCACGGCGGTGATGGCCACGATGATCGTGATCCCGATGACGATCTCGGTGGTGTGCGACCCCCGATCACCACGCCTGGCGATACGGCGGATGCGTTCAGCGACGATCCGGGTCAGGGGTGTGCTCATGGTTCTTCGCCTCCTTCGCGTTCAGAATCCGGTGATGACGTGCACCAGGGCCGGGTAGCCCACCAGCCCCATGAAGCCGAGCACCAGAACGGTGACCGGCAGGGTCATGCGCTCGGTGTCGGCGGCGGCGCGGGCCTCGGCCGCGGCGAGTTCGGCGGTGCGCAGCGAGGCGGCCTTGGAGGCCAGCGAGGCGCGCACCCGCGCCCCGTCGGTCCCGGCCAGCTCCAGGGAGGCGGCCAGCTCCGACAGCTCCACCACCCCCGCGCGGTCGCCGAGCTCACCGAGGCCCTGCCAGCCGGGCTCGGCCTTCACGGCGGCGGTGTGCAGGGCGGCCCGGATCTTCTCGGGCGCCCACCCGGTGCCGTGGCGCGCGGCCTGGGCCAGGGCGCCGCTGACGCCCGCGCCTCCGGCCAGGGCGATGACGGCCAGGTCGGCCAGCATCGAGGAGGCCGAGCGCAGTTCTTCGCGGCGCTTGCGCGCCTGGGCGTGGACCGCCAGGTCGGGGGCCTTCCAGCACGCACCCACGCACGCCGCCGCCAGGACGAGCAGCGCCAGGGGCGGAAGCAGGCTCACCCCGGCGGCGTGCGCGCCCAGCAGGAGCAGCACGAGGGCTGAGGCGGCGATGGTGCCGCCGGCCTTCTCCGCCAGGTACTGCCCCTCGCTGGTGTCGCACAGCACCAGGTCGGCCCGGATAGAGGCCGTGGGCAGGCCGGTACGGCGCAGCAGCGGCACGAACGACCGCCCTGCTTGCTCGACCGCCCCTCCCGCAGAGGCGTGCTCCGACTCCGCTGAGGCGGGGGTGAGGAGTTCNCGGCGGGACCGGGCCAGCATCCACACCCCGGCCGCCGCACACCCTCCGGCGAGACCGGCACCGATCAGCGCGCTCACCCCGCACCCCCTGCCTGGACGGTCGCAGGCCGCATGGGGCGGGGTGCGGCCACGGGCGCGGCAAGGCGCGCCATCCACGCGAACCCCGCCGCCCAGGTGGCCCCGACCACAGCGAGCACCGCCTGCCCGGTGACGGTGTCGAAGGGCTCCAGGTATTGGCGGTTGGCCACCAGCAGGCCGGTGACCATGAGCAGCGCCATCGCGGTGATGATCCGCACCGAGGAACGCGTCCGGGCCCGCGATGCCGAGGTGCGGGCCAGCAGCGCGGCCCGGTCCCGGGAGGCCTCGGCCAGGCGCCCCAGCAGCTCGCCGAGCTCGGCGGCGTGCCGCCCTTCGGCGGTGGCCAGGGCGATGGCGACCAGGTCCGCGGTCGGGTTGTCCACCTTGGTGGAGAAGGCCTCCACCGCCTCCTCAACGGTGGCCCCGGCGCGCAGGCGCTGGGCCAGCTGGCCGACCTCGGCGCGCACCGGCTGCGGTGCGATGGGGGCGGACTTGGCGATGGCCTGGTGCAGCCCGGCCGATCCGGCGATCAGGTCGCGCAGCTGCTGGGCCCAGGCGGCCACCGCCTCAGCACGGCGTGCTTCGGCGGCGCTGGCCGCGTCCGGGCCGAGCAGGCGGGGCAGCCACCAGGCCCCGGCTGCGGCGAGCACCCCGGCCACCGGCCAGCCGGTCACCAGCGCAGCTCCCGCGCCAGCGGCGATAGCCAGGACGGCGCGCCGGGCCATGGTGGCCTTGGGAAGGCGGGCCAGGCGCTCCCTGATCCGGCCCGTGTGCGGCACGGCAGCGTAGGCGATGCCCGCCAGCCCGCCGCCGAGCAGCGCGCCCGACAGGACCGGGGCGGCCTGGGTGATGGTCGAGAACGTCACCGCACGCCTCCCGCCTGGGCGATGGCGGCCGAGGAGTCGAAGCCGTGCTCGGCCAGCACCGCCGCGCACGCCGGAGGCACCACCAACTCCCCCGGCTCCTGGCCGGGGCGGGTGTAGACCTCGTTCGAGATCACCTGCAGGCCTTCGGCGCCCACGACCTCGCGGATGCTGGCCACCCGCCGCCGCCCCCGGTCGGTGGCGATGTGCACGACCAGGTGGACCGCCGATGCGATCAGCAGGTTGGTCGCCTCCAGGCTCAGCCGCTCGGGGGCCTGGGCGGTGTAGGCGGCGATCTTGGTGAAGGCCCCCTGCGAGCTGCTGGCGTGGATGGTGGCCATCGACCCGTCGGTGCCCATCGACATGGCGTTCAGCAGCGCGATGGTCTCCGGCCCCCGCGTCTCCCCGACGATCACCCGGTCCGGCGACATCCGCAGGGCGTGGCGCACCAGCTCGGCCAGCCCCACCTCGCCCGCGCCCTCGATGTTGGCGGGGCGGGCCTGCATCGCCACGCAGTCCGGATGCGCACCGCCCCGGTCCAGGCCGAGCTCCAGGCTGTCCTCGATGGTGATCAGCCGCTCCCCGGCGCCGATCGCCTCATCGGCCAAAGCGCGAAGCAGCGTGGTCTTGCCGGCACCGGTCGCCCCCGCGATCAGCACGTTGAGCCTGGCCCGCACCGCCGCGGTCAGCAGGCCGCGTGCCAGGCCGTCGACCATCCCCGAGCCCTGCAGGTCGTCCAAGTCCAAGGACTGCTGGGGGTGGCGGCGGATGGCCACCGACACCCGCCTGGACACGTCCATCACCGCCGACAGGCGCGATCCGTCGCCCAGCTCCATCGACAACAGCGGGGCGCTCGCGTCGAAGCGCCGCTCACCCGAGCCGTTGGCCGCGGCGATGCGCCGCACCAGCCCGATCAGCTCCTGCTCGCTGGGGGCCACCGGCGCCCGCTCCTCGCGCCGTCCGCCGCCGAAGTCGACCCAGGTGCGCTCGCCGTTGATGTGGATGTTCTGCACCCCGGGCTCGGCCAGCAGGGGTTCGAGCGGGCCGAGCCCGCATACCCGCGCCAGCACCTGGGACCGCACCCAGGCCTCCTGGCCGCCTTCGAGGACGGCGTACCCGGACTTCACAGCCTCGGCGGCGGTGCGGTCCAGGGCCCCATCGAGGAGGGCGGCGGCGCGGCGCCGGTATTCGGCGTCGTCGCTGGAGGCGCTGGCCCCGGCGGCGCGTTCGTCGCCGATGAGCAGGGCCCTGACCTCGTCGACCAGCCGGTTCACGAGGTCGGCCAGCACCGGGGCCTCGGTGGCCTTCTCCGGCCGGGTGGGGGTGTTGATGCTGATCATGCGACCGCCTCCAGCTTCACCGCGCGGTCCCTGCCCTGCTGGGCGGGGCCGTCTTCGCCCGGGGTGCGGGGGCGGGCGGTGTCCAGGCGTTCGGCCAGGTCGCGTGCGCAGCGCAGCAGCGGCATCCAGTCCACCGGCCCCACATCGCGGCGCTCGCGCGCCCAGGAGCGGGCCCGCGCCCACACCGTGCGCCCGGCGGGCAGCTCCTGTCCGCGCAGGAACCCTGCGCCCAGGGTGTCGTGGGGGATGCGGGCCCAGACCGGGAGCCCGGTCTGGGCGCAGATCTCGGCGTCGGTGAACCGGTCCCGGCCTCCGGTGAGGGCCAGGCCCGCCCGAACGCCCGCTTCCTCCAGTCCGTTGGTCAGCACCGAGCAGGCCGCCAGGCGAGCGAGATGGGCGGGTTCCTCCTCCACGGCGATGACGGCCGCTCCGCTGGCGCCCAGGATCCCGAGCCCTGGCCCCCTGGGGGTGATGCGGCCCAGGTCGGCGACGGCGGCCCCGGCCTTCTTGAGCAGCCAGGGGCGCTGGCCCAGCTGCCACACGGCGCCCTCGCAGTGGTGGGCCGCCGCCTCGGCCGTCACCGCGTAGAACCCGGGCGGGGTTTCGGTGGCGTACTCCAGCAGCGGGTTCACCCCGTCGGCCACATCCGGGTTGGGGCGCCTGCTGGCCGCCGCCAACGACGCCAGCCCCGGCTCGGCGCTGAGGCGGTGCCAGGTCTTCACGTCCCCGCCGGAGGCGTCGGCCTCGACCATCACCGGGACGGTCAGCGGACTGGAGGGCCAGGCGGCCGTCAGCGCTGCGGCCAGCGTCGTCACGCCCGGCGCCCCGGACAGAGAACACACCGAGACGATCACTACTTGTCCCCCTCCTCTTCGCTCTCCACGCCTTCGGCCGGTTCGCCCGAGACCACGGCCAGCCGCAGGGACTGCGACGAGGCAGCTGAGGCGACCGCCGGGGCGTCCTGCTCGGCCACGTTCAAATGGACGAGGGTCTCGTCCCCGCCCGGCCCGGCCCCCGTTCGCAGGGCGTGCACCCGCCCGGGGACCGCGCCGCCGCCTTCGCCCTCACCGTCTTCGCCGTCGTCGGCATCACCGTCCGTGTCGGCCAGGGGTTCGGCCGCTCCAGTGAGCACCACCTGCACCTGGGTGCCCATCTGCGCCCCGTGCGGGACAGCCGCCTCGGGCAGCGAGGCCGCCACCACCGCGCGCCCCGCGCGCGGCCACTCGGCATCGGTCAGCGCACCGGCGGGCACGGGGGTGCCCTCGCGCAGCGGCACCGCCGCCCGCCGCCCCACCACGTCCTCGGCCGCGCCCTGCGGGAACCCTGCCTCGGGCAGGCCCGCCGCCTCGACGAACACCAGGTCCCGCTCACCGATGACCTGGCCCACCGGCACGTCCCGGGCCGCCACGGCGACCGGCGTGCGCTCGGTGGCCGCCGTGATGCTCCAGGCCGCCGCCAGGGCGCCTAGGGCGACCATGCCCGCGCCCGCGGCCGCCCACCGCCACGACCGCCTGGTTGCGATTCGTCCTGTCATCGGATGCTTATCCGCGCTCTCGTCCCGTTTCACCCGTCCCCCTTCAACTCTCCCCCGTCGACCGGTGTCTCGGGGCTCAGCCCTCGGTCACCAGCGAGTGGACCTCCACCACCTCGACCGTCCTGCTTGCCGAGGTCTCCATCGGCTCCATGGCCCCGCCCTGCCCGTTGGTGGCCGACCACTCCACCTGCCACACCAGCCGGGCCTCCACCCGATCGCGCCCGGCCCGGTTCTTCGACGAGGAGGTGTAGACGTGGCCGCAGTCCGGCGAGCGCGAACCCGGCTCGTGCACCCCCTGGCGGAAAGCCGTTCCCGGCCCCGAACAGCGCACGGTGTTCCCATCACCCATGTCCCAGACCACCTCGTCCGGACTGGCGGTCACCTCGACCGAACCGCCGCCGACCTCCGCGCGGGCGGTTCGCGGCTCCCACTGGTCCCGGTCGATCCACAGCCAGGTCGGGAACTGCACCACCTGGTACCCCTCGCCCCCGAGCGGCGGAGCCCCTCCCACCGCCGGCTCCGGCAGCACCAGCTGAGCCCTGGCCTCCTCAGCCAACGCGGCGAAGTCAACTTCAGGCTCCGCTTCTCCTCCGCCGCCCAGCTGGTGGAGCGAGGCCCAGCATTGTCCACGGCCACGGAACGATCCCGTACATACCGCCCCGGGCTTCGCCACGGCCGAAACAGCATTGCCATTACCCGCCCCCTCCGAGGGGGCCGATGAAGAACGCCCAGCGCTCCTTTCGGAACTCGCGTTCAACGAACAGGAGTCCCCTGCGCACTTCGCCCCACCAGAAAAGTCACTCGCTACCGCGCCCGAGCCAGCGGCCAGGCTCATCCCAGCGGCCAGGGCTGCTAGAGCTGACAGTCGCCGTAGTCGCCGAGCCATAGTTTCTCCACCATCCACGAACCGTCCTCCTCGGTCACCGTGGCGGTATACGGTCGCGGCCCCTCACCCTCGACCCAGTTTCCCTTGATCGTCTTCACGTCTTCTTCGACGACCTGCCAGTCGCTCCCATCGACGCAGTCCTCGATGATGACCGCCGGAGGGTCGGCTTCCAGATCGACCTTGTCGACCTCGGGGTGGAGTTTCGGTTCGCCGCTGGCTCTCACACCGATCAACATGCCCTGCGTCAGGTCTGCCGCCTGCCCCTTGGCATACCAGTCGATCTCAGGGTTCTCCGTGGCCCCTTCGAGGGAGGCTTCAACCAGCGCGCCCATCATCCCCTCGTAGGCCTCGAGGGCCCGTTCCTCGGCGCTGGAGGTGTCCGGCGCGCTCGTGGCCGGTTCCGGATCCGGCTTCTCGGCCGACTGCGGCGAAGCGCACCCCGCCAACAGCGCAAGGACCCCAGCGGCGAAAGCGACGGCCGGACGCATGCCCACCCCTCATTCCGTTAAGCAATCAGGCAATTACTCTCCGAAAACGTTGATGACTCTAACCAGCCCCAACGCCCCCCACAACCCAAATCCAGTGACTCACAGCAACGAAAACTGTCGCCTACACCACGGAACGTGAATGTCCAACGCCGTGACCAGCACAGACGACAAGCCAATCCGATATTGCCCCCACTCCCGGAACGCCTGCCTTGTCCGCGGTGTCCCACTCGACCAACGGACCAGGCGATGGTCCTCGCCCCCCCTTTCTCTCGCACTGATCGGCCAAGGACAGGCCGACGAAGGCGGGCGCCGACGTCCTCCACCGCACGCTCGAAGGGGTCAGCAAACCCGGGGCGGTGGAGGGCTCAAGATCGCCTTCGCCGCTGGTCGGGCCTCCGCAGGTGGCGCCATGAGCCGTGGGGGCAGGGTGTGCACGACCGGCGCTTCTCCTCGATGGAGGCGACATGTGCGGTGGCGGGCATTTAGAGGGCGTCGAGCAAGCCAAGCTGGCTTTGCGCGACAGGGTGTGGCTCCTACTCGAACAGGAGCGGGCCTCCCCGAGGGTTCCTACGGCATCATCCCCGGCTTCTACGGAGCCGAAGCGGACGTAGCGCGACACTCAGCCACAGGTGTCTGGCACAAGGCCTGCACCGTCATGGCCAACCCGGACTGGGCCCAGCTCCCCATCCGCTGACGAGCCTAATTCCTGCCCGAGGTGAGAGTGCACCGCAGAGTGGCCTGGGAGAAGCTGACCAACGGCAAGATCGCCACCACCCCTGTTCTAGCCGAATCCGCCTCGGCTCGACGCGGGGTTCAGGGCCGGGGTCCGCGCGAAACGAGCGGCCCTACACCAGTAGGGCGGGTGTGGGGCCGCTTCACGTATCGGGGGTGGGTGTGGGTGAAGGGGTTACAGCTCGCCGGAGCGCGCCCCCCAGAGCAGGGCAGCCCACTCCTCCATGGGGAAGGACAGGTGGCCTAGGCTGCGGTTCTGGGTGTCGCGGACCTGGACGGAGCCTTCGCCCCCGCGGCACTCAACGCAGTTGTCGCCGCCGCCCTGCGAGTAACTGGACTTGTACCAGTCGTTCATCATCATTAGAGGTCTCCGATAATCTTCTTCAACAGATCGCGCGACGCCTCTTCAGGGAGGCTTGCCCCACGCAGCTCGCTGAACACCCGGGTGTAGTCATCTACGGCGTCCGGCCGATCGAGAGGGTATCCCCCGGCACGCGTCTCCGTGTACAGGACCGAGTCTCGGTCCGGCACCGTGAAGAGCTGGAACGCGCCGTCGAGTCCGGGGTGGAGCTTTGTCGCAGCAGGCACCACCTGGATCAGCACTCGCCGCCACGTAGACACATCGACCAGGTGTTCTAGCTGTGCCTTCATGATCTCACGGCCACCGGTCGGACGACGGAGCCAGGGCTCGTCTAACACGACGACGAACCACGGTGGATGTTCCGAGGAGAGTACCCGCTGCCGGGCGATGCGCGCCTGTACCTGTTCCTCGATCTGCGCGTCGCTGTCATGCGGTCTACCGACCCTGATGATGGTTCGAGCGTAGTCCTCGGTCTGAAGCAGGCCGGGGATGAGTAGCGGGTGGTACTGCCAGATGTCGGACGCCTGACGCTCCAGCTCCGCCATGTCCTTGAACCAGTCCGCGATGCCGGACCGGTTCAGGGCCTCCCAGCGCCGGGCGAGAGTGCCATCGGTGGTAAGGACCTCGTCCATTCGCCGGATTTGGCCGTCGGTGGTGCCTTTATCGCCTCGCTCGATAGCGCTTACTTGAGACTGCGAGAGGGGGATGGCCGTGGCGAGTTCCGCCTGGGTCATACCCGCGCGTTCTCGTAGCTTCCGAAGCTCCTGGCCGAACTTCTTGTGCGCTGCATCTCGCTTTACCGCCACCCGACCATGCTCTACCTCTCTCGTACCGCCAGTCAATGGTACCCACTTGGGAGTATCCGCTAGCTGGGCGGTTCTATGGACGGCGGTACCGTCCTCGGCAATGCTCGCGGCATGACCACGACACAGAACCCGAACACTCGGGCATACGGGACATTGCTGCAAACACTTCGCGACCACCAGGTCGTGTGCCGGATCAAGACGCTGATCTTCAACGACAACGGGCCGCTGACGGCTCTGGTTGCCCGCTTCAATGGGAGCGCTGACGAGGTGATCGTCAGTCTCATCGCAGGTAAGTGGTACTTCGTGCACCCCGACGATGAGGGCCGGGAAGGGTTCGACCACCGCTTCGCCCCTTCTGGCTTGCCGGATGGCCGTGAAGACGAGGTAGCGAAACGGGTCGTGAACCTGCTCCGCCTCGCAGGCAAGACCACCCGGGACTCTGCGGCGTGATCAGCGATGCCATTAGGGCCCTGCGAAAAGTGCGGGCGGATGGTGTGGTGGCCGCACGAGTGCCCGAAAGACAAGCCGCCTTCCAGTGGCTTGCCGAACAGGTGGCGCCCCGCAGCCGGCCGTCCGAGAGCTTCGAGCCTCCGTCCGAGCTTCCTCGGAGGGATCCCGGGGTCAGTTACTGGCCTCTGTGATGGGCGGCCCTCAGTGGTCTCACCAGAACGCGTCCTTCCCCGCAGGGCGCCGGGCTCGTCCTCGCTCGGATGCCCGAAGTAGACGGCCCCCGCCCGCCGGTGACTCCTCCTGGCGGGTGGGAGGGCACCCAACGGCTCGGCGGCCGCACCCCTGTTGACCGGGGAGAGGACACGGCCGCCGGGTCCCCGCCCCAACCACCTAGGAACCACCGCATGCCCCACGAGCTACGCCGCGTCACCCCCGCCCGGCCCCGGCCGACCAGCACCGACCCGTCCCGGGGCCGGGCGGGCACCACCATCCACGGAGATCTCGATGCCGCCCGCCGATCTGATCTGCGCCCTGCACCAGCACCTAGTGCGACACGGAGCCCAGTGCCGGATCGTGGCCGCGCCCCGTCCGGAGGGCGCTCTCCTGCTCTTCGAGGACCCGCACCTCGTCGTGGTCCCCTCTCCCCCGCACGTGCGGTACCCGACCCGCGACGGGTGGGCCTACGTGGACACCGGAGATCCCACCCGCGACCCCTCCGATGTGGAATCCGCGGCGGTCCAGATCCTGGGCCACCTGAGCCGTCTGCACGACCCGCTCGATGAGGTCCGGCCTCCCTCCTGACGCCGCACACCTCCACCCGCCCCCACCTGCTCAAGGAGCCCATGACCAACACTCTGCGCCGGTGAACGGCACCGCCGCCCCGATGCCCGAGGGCCAGTGGCCGTGCCGCACGCACCGGCCCCGGGCACTGCCCACGACACCTCCACACCCCCTTCTTTTTGACCCCGATGAACAAGGAAGCACCCCCGTGATGAGGATCCGCCTGATCGCCACCGCAGCCGTCCTGGCAGCGGTGGTCCCCCTGGCCGCCGTCCCTGCAGCCGCCGCCCCCGCCCCACCGCTGGGCACCTGGTTGCTGCCCGTCCCCCCGGGCGGGCCCGAGCCGCTCTCGGCACCCCAGGCCTCGGAGGCCGATGAGCTGCCCGCCCCCTCGCAGTGCCGCCAGGAGCAGGGCGCCCCCTGCTACACCACCGACCTGGTGGCTCGTGCCTACGGAATGGACACGGCCCACCGGCTGGGCATGGACGGCGAGGGCGCCACCATCGCGATCGTCCTGCCCCACATCGCCCCCGACGCCCCCGACGACCTGGCCGAATTCAGCCGCGCCATGGGCCTGCCGGAGCCGGACCTGACGGTGGTCCAGGCCCCCGGGAAGGTCCGCGAGATCGACCCCGACGACCCCCAACAGGCGGCGATCGCGGCCGAGCAGAGCATGAACCTGCAGGCCGCACACGCCATGGCCCCGCGCGCCGAACTGCTGCTCGTGCAGACCCCACTGGGCGAAGGATGGGGCTGGGCCGGGGCCATGGACGGCATCTTCGACGGCATGGCCTGGGCCGCCCGCCACTACCCGGTCGATGTCATCCCCATGAGCCACGGCATCGCCGAGGGCGAGTTCGCCGAGCGCGACGGCGACTACACGCGCATCCACCGGCTGCGCGCAGGGCTTCAGGCCGTGGCCGAGCACGACGTGACGATGCTCGCGGCCACCGGCAACATCGGCCCGGCCGGATTCAGCGCGGACGGCGGGCTCCTGCCCGACCAGCAGGTCATCTGGCCCGCCTCCGACCCGCTGGTCACCGCGGTGGGCGGCACCGACCTCGACCTCGACGACGGCGGGCGGCGGCTCAGCCCGGACCGGGTCTGGCAGGCCGAACCCAACGGGCCCATCGAGATGGCCACCGGCGGAGGCCTGAGCCGGGTGTTCGACCGGCCCGACTACCAGAACCCGGTCGCCGACGTTGCCGGGGACAAGCGCGCCCTCCCCGACGTCGCGGCCGTTGCCGGAGGCCACTCCCGGGTGTGGTTCGTGATCGGGGGCCACTGGCGCGCCACCGCCGGGACCTCGGTGGCCACCCCGCTGATGGGCGGCATCGTGGCCGCTGCCGCCGCCGAGGCCGGGAACCCGCTGGGCACCATCAACCCGGCGCTGTACGGGCGCGGCCCGGCCCGCACCCTGGGCCTGTACGACCTGAAGGACGGCACCAACGCCGCCAACGGCTTCGAGGGGTACCGGGCCCGGCGCGGCTATGACGCGGCGTCGGGCCAGGGCACCCCCGTGCACGGCGCGCTACTGGTCACTCGCCTGGCGCTCGCGGCCTGAGGCTGTGAGACCGGCGGCCGGGCCAGCAGGAACGGCCGCCGGGCAGACCCTGTGAACGCGGCATCGCGAAACGGAACACCGCCCCCCGGCCCCCCACGACCGACACCGCCCCGAGCCCGTTCCCCGGCGGTGAGGCGCTCGCCGGCCTCCGCCGGACCAGCCCCCCGCCCCTTATTGCTTCCCCGAGGGGCGGGCCCCTCCCCCCTGTGAAGGACCCCCGATGGACCTTGACTGCCTTGACCCCGCAGCCCTGCGCTGGACCGGCCGCGGCTCCGCAGCCGAGCTGCACCTAGACCGCGCCGGCACCGCCCTGCACATCCCCCGTGAGCCCACCGCCGTGCCGGTCCTACAGATCCTCGTGCGCAGCGCCCTGCACGAGTTCCCCCTGCTCGGCCCCGACACCTCCGGCTCGGCATGGATCCACGGCTTCACCGTCCAGCTCCTGGACGCCCTGGACGCAGTGAGCACCGGCGACCCTGCCCACACCCCGCACCAGTCCCCCTTCCGCCCCGCCGCCCGTCTGAAGGAGAACGCGAACACCCCATGAGCACAGCCACCGACCGCGACATCGCACTGCTGTGCCACCCGATGGTGCCGCCCCTAACCGCGCCCATGGCGGCCGCGCTGCTCAACCACACCGAGGCCGAGGCCGCCGAACTGCTCGCCCATCTGGAACAGGACCGGATCATGCGCCGCAACCGCCGCGGGGTCTGGAAACCGGTCAGGCACACCCCCGTGCGCCCACTGGACCTGGCCGACCTCCTTTCAGGGCTCGCTCGGGTGGCCGACCACCTCAACGGGTGCGCCCTGGAACACAACACCGACGCCGAGGACTCTTGGTTCCGGGGCGATGCCGACGAGGCGGGCCGCGCCTTCGCCGCCGCGCTGGACTGGCTCGACGACCGCCCGCACGCCGATGCGCTCCTGCGGTGCGCCTCGGCCATCGCCGACGAGGCCAGGCACCGGCGGATCGTGATCGAGGCCGCCGACGAGTGGGCCGATTACCTGACGATGGTGGGCCGCTGGCAGGACGCCGCTCACCTGGCCGCCCTGGGATTGAGGGCGGCCGAACACGATGGCTGCTCCGAATCCGTTGAGATCTGCCGGGCCAAACTCGCCTACGCCTACAGCGCCGGGGGCGAGGAGGACGCCGCCCAGCGCGTCCTTGGAATGGAAGAACCGTGACCGGCGCGCTCGATACCACTGTCAACCAGGCGGCACGGCGTTCCCGCACCTGCGCCCCCTCGACGTCGAGTCAGGCGGGGACGGAGGCTTCGGCCTCTACCTCGTCAGCACCTTCACCAACCGATTGGAGTGACATGCCGCCCACGGTCCTCAGCGACCTCCCCCCGGGACCCGAAGACGTCGAACCCGCCGTCGAGAGCCTGCTCGATGTGGTCGAGCCCCTCGCCCTGGCCGCCGACCGGCGGCTCAACCCCAACCGGTGGGTCCTGTCCCCCCGCTACGAGAACATCACCAACGCCTTCGCCAGCACCCAAGACGCCCTCCACTGGTACGACGCGAACGCCGGCCTCGTGCGCGCCTGCGTGCGGATCGCCTACGAGACCGGCCGCAACGAACTCGCGTGGACGCTGTGCGAGGGCATGTGGGCCTGGCTGCACATCCGCAAGCCGTGGCACACCTGGCGCCTCACCCACGAAGTGGGGCTGGAGGCCGCCAAGCAGTGCGACGCCGCTCCCCAGGCCCGGATGTACTCCGCCCTGGGGGCCCTGCACATGTGGCAGGACCGGCTCGATGAGGCCGAGCGCCTGCACGTGAGGGCACGCGCGCTGTGGATCGCCGCCGAACACCTGCTGGGCCAGGCCTCCGGCCTGGAGTCGCTGGGGGTCATCGCTCTCAAGAGGGGCCACCCCGTCACCGCCCGGGGCCACTTCCGGGAGGCCCAGCACCTCTTCTCCGAACAGGGGCGGGAGCGGGGGGTGGTCCTCATGGAGCGCCGACTGGGGGAGAGCTTCAGGGACACCGGCGACCACGCCACCGCCGAGGAATACCTCCGGGGCGCCCTCGACTGGTTCAGGGCCGCAGGTGAGGACTACCCCGTGGTGCGCACCAGCCGCTCCCTCGCGCTCGCCCTCCAGGCGCAGGGCCGCCAGAAGGAGGCGCAAGGGGTGCTGGCCCAGGCCCGCGACCTCGCCGAGTCGATCGGGGCCGACACCGACGCCGCCGAACTGTCCTGCCTCATGCAGGGATAGGCGCCNCAGCCGGAGGCGGCCCGCCTCCGGCATAAGCGGCCTACCGGGCGAGAAGGCCGCGGCGTTCGGCGGTATCCGACGTCCAAAGAAGGGCTCACAACCACAAACCGCTCCCTCGGGCGCCGCCCCCGTTCATGATGCGAGCGCCCTCCTCCTTGACCGCAGCACTTTGCTTCACGGATGATCCGAGCAAACCCGAGCAACCCCCTGGAGCGCAGCATGAAGCTGACCTTCCTCGGTAAGGAGTCCAAGGTGGGCGACTCTCCCACCCTCTATGCCACCGACCGCGACACCTACATCGTCCAGGGGTACAAGATCCCCCCAGCCGACGGAGTCACCGTTCCCGACGGGTACACCGCCGTCGCGATCTACGACCGGCTCCTGGACCACCTCGCCAAGGACGGCGTTCCCGCAGGTGCAGTCCGCCGCGAACCGCCCATCGTCGCCGGGGTCGACGACGAGTCCTGCATCATCCAAGGACGCACCGTCACCGACGACGACATCCGGCGCCGCATCCGGCTCCCCGGTCATGAAGACTGTGTCGAGATCCCCAAGACCGAACTCGCCGCCCTGTTGAAGGACCCCCGTGAAGCTGATCAGCAGCGAGGAGCGTAACCACCTCCTCAGCCAGATCGCCCGCGACGCGTTCCACCTGGAACTTCGCGATGACTACCACGTCCCCAAGGAGGAAGACCCCTATACGGCGTGGCTGCGCGGCGAACCGGACGACCAGGAGTGGATGCGGCCCTGGCTCGATATGATCCGCGCCCTCACCGGCAACGGGCGTACCGTTCGCCGGGTGCGTGTGGTGAGCGAGCCGCTGACCTCCTACATCCGGTTCGAGCACGAGGGCACCCACGACAACATCGCGGCCGGTGAGGACATTCGCTGGCTCCCCCGCCACCGCCTGCCCGCAGAACTGAAGATGCCCCTCGACGGCGCCGACTGGTGGCTGTGCGACGACCAATACCTGGCGGTGGGGCACTTCGACGCCGACGGGCGGGTCCTGGGCTCGGAGATCGTCACCGACCCCGAGACCGTGGCCGAGTGCATACGGGTGCGCGATGAGCTGTGGGCGATGGCGATCCCGCACGAGGCCTACACTCCCCGTTTGTCCTGATGTCGGGTCAGGCTCAGCAGGCCCGGGAACTGCTGGGTGCCCGGCTGCGGCAGATCCGCAAAGATGCGGGGCTCACCGGCCGCGCGCTGGCCTCAGCAGCGGGGTGGCAGCTGTCGAAGGTCTCCAAGATCGAGCACGGAAAACAGACCCCCTCCGAGGCCGACGTCATCGTGTGGTGCCGCCACTGCGGTGCCCGTAGCCAGGTCCCCGACCTGCTCACGTCCGTGCGGCACGTCGAGTCGCTGTGGACCGAATGGAAGCAGGCTCTGCGGCGGGGCACACGCCAGCGCCAGGAACGATCGGTCGGCCTGTACGAGCAGGCGCACCACATCCGGGTCTACGAACCCGCCGTGGTGTGGGGAGCGCTGCAGACCCCCGGCTACGCACACGCCCTGCTGTCCATGGGAACCGAGTTCTACGAGGTGCCCGGCGGCGACGTCGAGGCCGGGGTAGCTGCACGCATGGAGCGCCGCCGCTTCCTCCGTCAGGGGCGGCGGCGCTTCGCGTGCCTGCTGGGCGAACAGGCCTTGTACACCCGTATCGGCACTCCGGAAGTCCTGCGCGGACAGCTGGAGTACCTGCTGGAGGTCATGTCGTTGGCCCGGCTGAGCCTCGGCATCATCCCAGCGGCGGCCCCGGCAGCGATCTGGCCGGGCGAGGGATTCGTCGTCTTCGACGAGCAGGCGGTGATGGTGGAGACCTACAGCGCAGAGCTGACCATCACCCAGCCGCGAGAAATAGCCCTGTACACGCGCGCCTTCGAACAACTGCAGCAGGCAGCGGTGTACGGGCGCGCAGCCCATGAGTTGATCTCACACGCCGCGACGAAAGCTTGTTGAAGCAAACACGAGCAAACTTCTGGTGCCTTGAAGAGGCGCCCCCATAGCTTCACCGGCATGACCCCCTCGACGCGGCATGTCGACGCCCCGGAGCGTATCGAGCACCCCCTCCTCCCGAAGGTGGAGCCGACAGTCCTGCCTGAGGCTCCTGCACAACGACTGGAAGCCCTGTCAGCTCGCGCCAGCTACCTCTCCTTCATGCCCTGCAGCAACACCGGAAGCCTGGCGGCTTGCCCTCTACAGGGGAGGGGCGGTGCGCATACTGTCCGCCCACGCGGCGGGCGGTATGCGGACCGGCCGGACGGCGCCCGGTCCGCCGTACGAGAGGAGCGAGCATGAACACGGACGCGACCGCCGCCCCCGAAGGCTTCGACCTGGACATCAGGTTGATCGAGACCTCCGACGAGGCGGAGTCCTTGATCAACCTCACCGAGGACAACTGCGGGTCGTCCTGCCCCAACGCCTGCACCGGAAGCTACGTCGACTGACCCTTCCTCTTTGACGTGGCCGACGCCCGCCCTACGGGCGTCGGCCCCGCCCTGTGCCGTCCTGGGAGGTTGCGTTGCGCGAACCGTTCACCGCCGTCGAGGGGGCACTGATCCGTGCCCCGCTGACTTGTGAAGATCCGGGCCCCTGGCCCGACCTTGTCGACGGCGCCGGGCACCGTGAGCGCCACGAGTGGGTGGCGCGGCAGTGGGCGCGGCCGTGGATCGCTGAAGCGGTCTCCCGTGCTTCCCCGAGTCTGGCGCGAGCGGTGGAGGACATGACCTCCAAAGCCAGGGCTGCCAAGCGGGAGCGAAAGACCACGGCCGCCTTGGCCCGCTATCTGCTTCGCATGCGCCACCGGGCCACTCCCTTCGGCCTGATGGCCGGCGCGGCCCCGGTGCGGCGCGCCCCGAGGTGCACAGCGACGTGGGGCACGGAGCACCGAGTGCGTGTCGCCCCGGCAGGTGCCGTGGTCGCCGAAGCCGTGTCCTGGCTGGAGGCGGCCTCGAGGGCGACCGCCGGGGTGGAACTTGTGACCTCGGCCGGGATTCGTCGCCGCGACGACCGTCTGATGGTGCCGCGCCGTGGCGGCGAGGTCTCACTGAAGCTGACCGGACCTGCCCAGGTTGCGATCGAGGCCGCCACGCATCCGGTTCCATGGACGAAGGTGGCCGACCAGGTCGCCGAGGCCTTCCCCGACGCCGGGGTTGTGGCGGTCCAAGAGCTGCTGGCGCAGCTGGTTCCAGCAGGGGCGCTGGTCTCCTCCCTGACTCCGTCGGCATCGGAGCGAGCACCGCTTGCACAGCTGGAACTCCTCGCTGAGCAGCTGGGGGTGGGTACGGAGTTTCAAGGCCTGGTGGTCGACGCGCACCGGGTGGTCGAACGGGCTGATGCCCCCGGGGCGGGCAGGGCCGAACGCGACGCAGCGGCGGGTCGGCTGTCCGTCCTCGCGCCTGAGGCCGAAGGCGATCCGCTGGCGCTGGATACGCTCCTGGACTGCACCGTGGACCTGCCCCCTGGGGTGTTCGAGGCCGCAGCGCAGGCTGGCGGTCTTCTGGCCCGGGCTGCCCCGCGCCTCAGTCCCGCCCCCGCTTGGACGCGCTTTCGAGATGTGTTCGCCCGCGCCCACGGGCAGGAGGCGCTGGTCCCGGTGCTCTGGGCCGCCAACCTCGCGCATTCGGTGATGGCCGCCCGTGAGCCGGGCAGCGGGGAACGCATGTTCACGCGGCGCGATAGGCGCCTTGTGGAAGTCGCCCAGGCTGTTGCGCTGGACGGTGTCCGCGAGGTGCACGCGGACGAGGTGATCGAAGCCGGACCGCGGCCTGCGGACCTTCCGGAACACATGGAGGTGCTGGTGCGCGTCGACGCCCGCTCGCCCGCCGCGGTCGATTCCGGGCGCTTCCGTATGGCCGTGCTCGGCACCTCCCGGGCTGTTGGCACCATGGCGGGCCGCTTCGCCCACCTGACAGGCACCAACGGCGCCATCGCCCGAGTGGTTGAGGCCGCCGTCGCGCCAAAGGTTCCCGCGCAGTTGCTGTTCCGGCCGCTGCCGCCCGCCGCGCCCGAGGTGTGCCGCACGGGCGACATGCTCGAACACGTGATCACGGTCGGCGACCACCACCACGGCGCAGGCCGGGTCCTGGAGCTGCGCGACCTGGCGGTCGGCCTCGACGGCCACGCGTTCTATCTGTGGTCCCACGAGCTGCGCTCGCGTGTGGAGCCCGTGGTGTGCCACGCCCTGAACCTCGCCCATGCCCCGCCGCTGGCCCGCTTCCTCGCCGAGCTCACTACCGCCCACCGGCTCCGGATTCCCCGGTTCGAGTGGGGCGCGGCCGAAGGTCTGGCGTTCCTGCCTCGGGTGCGTTCAGGGCGGATCGTGCTATCCCCGGCGACGTGGAATCTGCGAAGCGGCGACCTGCCACCACACTCGGCCCGGTGGGACGAGTGGTCCCGCTCGGTCAAGGAGCTACGGGCCCGCAGGGGGATCCCACGGCTTGTGGAGGCCGGTCCGGCCAATGGCGGGCTGCGTCTGGACTTGGAAGAGGCGGCGCACGTGGCGCTTCTGCGCCGCCTTGCCCGCAAGGACGCGACGCTGCGTTTGGCCGAGGCCCCTGATGAGGAGAGCGCGGGGTGGGCCGCAGGGCGTGCTCATGAACTCCTTGTGCCCCTCGTCCGAACCACGACTGAGGAGGCCAGCCGGTGAGCGCCGACCACCGGTTCGCGTTGCGCGTCGCCGACCGCCTGAGTGATCCCGACGAGGTCGCCGCCAACGTGCGGCCGGACCGCTGGCGGCCCCAGTCGCTCGCCCAGGGCGCGGCCGGTGTGGCGCTCCTGCACACCGCCCTGGCCTCCTCGGGGGAGCGGCCGTGGTCGCGCGCCCAGCAGTGGGCTCAGGCCGCCGCCGGGGAAGGGCTCCAAGTCGGCGAGGAAGCCCACCTGCACTACGGCGCGCCCGCGCTCGCCTACACCCTGGCCATCGCACGCGACGGCGGCGCCGACCTGTGGTGCCTTCGCGCTCTGGAGCCGCTTGAAGGGGCGGTGCACCGGATCGCCCGGGACCGCATCGCTCGGGCCCGCGCCCGTATGGAGGAAGGGCGGGCGCCGGTTGTGGCTGAGTTCGACGCCCTGCGGGGGCTGGCCGGGCTCGGTGCCCTTCTACAGGCGCTCGATCCAGGCCACCGGGACCTGCCCGATGTGGTGTCGTGCCTAGCCGAGATGTGCGAGCCCGGGCCGGACGGCCTCCCGGGCTGGTGGACCCCGCTGGCCCCCAACGCCCGGCCCATGCCCGACTTTCCCGCCGGGCACTCCAACACCGGTATGGCCCACGGCATCGCCGGAGTACTGGCGCTGCTCGCCTCATCAGCGAACACGGGGACCGCTCCGCCCGAGGCCGTGAAGGCGATGGAGCGGATCTGCTGGTGGCTCGACTCCTGGTACACGACGGGCCCCTGCTGCCCGTGGTGGCCCTACTGGACCACCCCAGACGGCGGGGGCGAGCGGCCCGCCAGCGGGCCCCGGCGCCCTTCGTGGTGCTACGGGGCCGCAGGCATCGCCCGTGCCCAGCAGATGGCCGCGATCGCCACCGGCGACCCGGTTCGTCGCCGCCGCGCCGAAGACGCCCTCGCCCACGTACTCACCTGCCCAGACGCGCTAGCGACGATCACCGACGCCTGCCTGTGCCACGGCCGGGCAGGGCTGGCCCGCATCGCCCGGGCCGCCGAAACCGACGGGCCCGGGCGCGGCTTCGCCCAGGCCGCCCGAACACTGATGGCCCCACTGCGCGACGGCGGCGCGGAGGCGGCCGACCGGGTCCTGGAAGCAGAAGGGGCCTTTCTGCTGGACGGCGCCGCCGGATGCGCGCTGGCTGCCCTGGACGTCCCCCTGCGGTGGGACGCCTTCCTACTTATCGACTCCCCCTCGTCAGGAGGCCCCCAGTGGACGACGGCATAGCGCCCCAGGTCTTCATCACCTGGGCAGAAGTCAGCGACGCCGAGGCGGGCGCCGCGCACCTGGCCCAGCTGCTCGGTGCTCCGGGCTCGTGGTGGTACATCCGCAAGCACCCCGGCTGGCGCCTGCGCTACGAGCGCCCGCTGACCCGCGCCCACCTGGACACCGCCCTGGAGCGCCTGCAGCAGGAGGGCGGGGTGGCCGACTGGGCCCACGGCATCTACGAGCCCGAGACCGCCGTATTCGGCGGACATGAGGCCATGGAGGCGGCCCATGAGCTGTTCCGCGCCGATTCGGCCCACCTGGTCGACTACTTCTCCGCCCTCGAACGCCTGCGTCCCGGCGATGCGGTGTTCAAACGTCGGGAGCAGGCGGCGCTGCTCGTCACGGCCCTGCTGCGCGGGGCCGGGTTGGACTGGTACGAGCAGGCCGACGTGTGGGCGCGCGTGGCGCGCACCCGCGGACCGGACACCCTATCGGCCCACCTGCACCTGGCGGCCGACATGCGACGGCTTCTTGCCGCCGACCACACGCGCCTGGCCGAGCGCGGGATGATCCCGAAACCCTGGCTCGACGCGTTCACCACGGCAGGCGAGCAGCTGGCCGCACTCACCTACAAGGGTCGGCTCGAGCGCGGCCTGCGCGCCGTGCTGGCCCACCACGTGCTCTTCCACTTCAACCGGATGGGCCTGACCCGATCCGACCAGTACCACCTGTCCCGACTAGCGAAGGAATCGGTCTTGACCGACGACGCCCACCTCATGCGCAACGCCCTCGTGGACGCGCTCAAGAACAGCGGGGCCCTGGACAACCAGACGGTGGAGCAGGCCATGCGCGCCGTGGAGCGCCACGCCTTCGTCCCCGGCGCCACCCTGGCCCAGGCCTACGCCGACGACGCGGTGCACATCAAGCACACCCAGGACGGCTCCTCGCTGTCGTGCGCCTCCCAGCCGCGCATCGTGGCCGGCATGCTCGGCCAGCTCGACGCCCGCCCGGGACACCGGGTCCTGGAGCTGGGCGCCGGCAGCGGCTACAACGCCGCCCTGCTGGACCACCTGGTGACTCCCGGCGGGAGCGTGGTCACCGTCGACGTGGAGGCCGACCTGGTGGAAGGCGCCGCCGAGCACCTGGCCCGCGCCGGAGCCGGGGCGGTCACGGCCGTGCAGGGCGACGGCGCGCTGGGCCACGCCGAGGGAGCACCCTATGACCGCATCATCGCCACCGTGGGCGCGCACGCCATCCCCGAGGCCTGGTTCGACCAGCTCGCCCCCGCCGGGCGCGCCGTCACCCCGGTGCGAATCGCCGGAGACGTGTCGCGTTCAATCACCTGGCGCCGCGACGGCCGGGCGTGGGTCTCGGCGGGGTCGCTGATGTGCACGTTCATGCCGCTGCGCGGCGGCGTGGGCGACGACGCCCGCCGCATCATCGACCTGACCGGCGACGGACAGGTCGTGGTGCAGGCCAACAAGGACCAGCAGGCCTCCGCCGCCGAGCTGTCCGGTGTGCTGCACTCGCCTTCCCACACCGAGTGGTCCGGCGTGGTGATGGGCAAGGGCGAGTCGCTGGAGTGGGTGTGGCTGTGGCTGGCGTGCACCCTGCCCAACCGGCTCTCGCGCATGCCGGTCAAGCCGGAGGTCGCGTCGTCCGGCCTGGTGGAGCCGATGTTCGGGTGGGGGAGCATGGCCACGGTCGAAGAGGGTTCCCTGGCCTACCTGAGCGCGCGGCCGGTCGAGTGCGGCAGCGAGGTCGGCGCCATCGGGCACGGCCCCCGCGGCAAGGAGCTGGCGATGCTCATGGCCGAAGGCGCAGCGGTGTGGGACGCACGCCACCGGGGCCGCGAGGCCTCCTTCTCCTACCACCTTGACGGCGAAGAGGCTCCGCAGGCCGAGCCGTGGCTCCAACTGGTGCCCCGGCCCGGCGGTGTGCTGGCCGTCCACTGGAAGTAGGAGGCGAACCAGGCCATGGGAGTTCCCCGCGCCGCCGCGCACTTCCCTCTCGTCCCCCGCCCGCGTCCCGCCGCTCTACCGCTCGAGGAGCGCGTCGCCCGCATCCAGCAGGACGCCGTCGAAGCGGAGCGCGACAAGGACGGCGGAGGGTTGGAGGCGGCGGCGCGGGTGTTCAACCGCGCGGCGCTGCTGTTCAGCGACGTCGGGCTGCACGATGAGGCGGCCAGATTGTGCTGGGAGCACGCCGACCTCTACGTGCCCGCCTACCCGCTGGACGGCTACACCGCCCGCATGTCGCTAGAACCGGTGGTCAACCTCGCCCGGCTCGCAATCCGGGCAGGCGACGGCACGAGCGCGTACCGCATCCTCGACACCCTGAACAACGGCGCGACCGAGGCACGACCGGTTCAGGTGGAGGGCCGCACACTGCACCTCGACCGCATCACCGCCACCGCCCCTGACCGACGAGAACTGGTGAAGTGGCTGTGGACGGTCCGCCTCGGCGACGGCCTGCGCGCCCTGGCCGCCGCAGGCCGGTGGCAGCAGGCCGAACGGGAGGCGCGGCGCCACGGCGGCGTCGGAGAGCGCTTGTTCGACGGCCGACAGATAGCCGTCGTCGCCGCGATCGACCGCGGGGACACCGACGAGGCGCTGGCGTTGGTCACCCGGTCGCAGACCCATGAGCCGTGGGAGCGGGCCGTTGCTGCCTGCCTGGAAGTCCTCGCCCGCAACACAGTCGGAGAGATCACCGAGCAGGCCGGCTCCCTGCTCGGCGCCCGCATCGAGGCACTGGGCAAGGACACACCGATCGTGTTCACGACACGGCTGGCCATCGCAGCAGCCGACATCGCCGCCCACGGCCACCTACCGACCCGCGTCACCAGAACCATCATCCGACAGGCCGCCGAGGATGGCTACGCGGCCCACGGCGTGCTGGCTTCCTGGGCGAGTTCAGTGCACACCGCTGACCGAGACGCCCTGGAGGAAGCAGTTCTTTCAGCAGGAATAGGGCATAGAGCCGTGCCAACCTGTCTTCGCGAGTGCCTTCGGATCGCCCTGGAGTTCAGCCGAGGGCGCTTCAGCGGTCGCTGAACGAGGGCTTCTTAGCATACAGTCACAAACAGGGTAACTGAAATAATCGATCGAAACCCCAGGAACTGGCATACTCCTCAACTGCGACATCACAGAATTCACACCAGAAGCTAACAGCAACGCTACCCCCAACTCCGGACCCCGTTATTATTTAGTTAGCCAATTCAAGCAACCCAAAACAGTGTGTAATAAAAACAAAACACTCCAATGGGGATGTAAAATTGAATATAAATCTTCTCTGAAACACTCCCCTTCTTTTCGTCAACCACCAAATCCTGACCAATGCACTCTTTAAGGGTTTGGGCGCAACCCAGGTTTTGCTTATTTCCGGTGAGAGCTCCAAACAGGGAACCAGAAAATGCGGCGCTGTCATAAGTTCGCCCAGAATATGTGCGGATATACAATCCACCTGGAACTTCGACAGACTTCACGCTAGAAAAAGGGATCTCTACGCGCTGTAGTATATTTTTAACCAAAATCACCCTCTTTTTGTGATCCAAAACCACCGCCGGAAGAACAGTTAATTTTAAGAATATCCAAAGGAGGATGGCCGCGAGACCTGAAATGAAGATCTTGTTGCCGATCGGGACTTCATCGAACGTCACACCGGCATCAAGTACCATGAATACAAACCATGCGGAGGTCACAAAGCACAGGATACAACCAGAATAGAACGATATCCGGCTTCTCAATATTCTCACATTAGTCACACTCAACTTACACCTACCCTAAATGCAGTTTACATCATTCAACATCCGACACGGCGGAGGATCATGAACAACTTCTTTGTGTGCACCGGCTCCCCACTGCGCAATTACCCACTGAAGAGCATTAACACCGACGCCGAAAACGGTTTCCGGCCAGTGGATTTCCCCTGGCTTCTTCCCCTTAAGTCTAAATCCTCTATCAAGGGGATGCCAGCGCACGAACGGCTTAGCAGTCCGAAAAGCCGATTTCAACAACCCGGCAGCAACCCCAGCTCCGATGATTATCCACATAGCATCGATAATGTGGGCGACCCAGTCGACCTTACCCCAGTCCTCCCCGCTACCGTAGTAGTCGACAATCAGGTTTGCCCCGAGAAGCGCAACACTACCGACCGCACACCACATGGCCGTTGCAAACATGCATAGTGCGAATCCGCCAACCGTTAGCACTCCTTGGATGAATGTCCAGTTTTCTTGAATGAAACCGCCGGGCTTCAAAGGAGATTTAATCCCCTCCATGATACCAGCAGGGTTCACTCCGCTTTTCGCATCTCCCAGCGCGTCACCGACCGGGTCCAAGAAGGACGTGTTGTCGTAAGGATCGACATAGGTCGGTTTGCTTGCGCCACCAGACTCTGAGTAGCCGCCACTTCCGCCGCCGTAGCCAGCGCTTCCTGTTCCTCCGCTGTAGCCCCAACCACCATAATAGCCTCCCCCGCCAGAGTAACCGCCTCCCGATGAATTCGATCCACCATTAACGTAGTTGCCGAGAGAATTCCCGATGGAACCCCAGTCCACTCCGGACCAGAAGGAGTCACTGGCAGAGTTCGAACCACCGCCCCACGGCCAGCACATGCACGGCGACAAGCCATCAGAATCAGAAAGCGCTACCGGATTGTTCTTTGCATAGGCGTAACCATGCGCCATCTGTGAATCACCCGGATCCAACAGCGGGTCGACCGAAATAAACTGGCCGATCGATGGGTCGTAGGCGCGAACTCCAAGCTGTGTTAGCCCCGACTCTTCCATCGTCCCGTCGGCATACCCCTTGTCACCGGGCCAGTCCTTAACGGTCTGCCGAAGCTCGCCGAACGGGGAGAACCTTCGCTGCACGCTCTCCCCGGTCTTGGCGTCCAGTGCGAGCTGCGAGGAACCATTGTGATCGGAGAACAACCACTTCAGACCATCTGAATTGCGCACTGCAACGGAATCACCGTCATGCTGGTAGTAACGGGTTGCCTCAGCCGACTCTTCACCAGCGGTCCAGGTTACTTCTTGTCCCGGCAAGTAAAGTGTCCACTCCGGCCCTTGGCGGCGGATCAGCCGCTCACCGTCGGCGTCGTAGACATAGTCGGTCTCAGCCGCGGCTCCGGTCACGCTCGCCAGGTTGCCCTCGGCGTCCCACGTCAGCTCCTGGTCGCCGTCCTCAGAGTTGCGGCGCACCATGTTGCCCGCCTCGTCGTACTCATACGTCGAGACGCTCTCGCCCTCATGGCCGCTCTGATCGACCCGCGCCACACCGTGCCCCGGACCTCCGGTCTCGGCCGTCCCGGTGTAAGCCCGGTCGGTCGTCCCGCCCGGGGTCCGCTTCGTCTCGCTGACGCGGTTCCCCGACTCGTCGTAGGTGTAGGAGTCCCAGTACGAGGCCGCACCACCGAGATCGTCAGAGCTGGGCTCTGTGGAGCACGAGCTCTCGCCCGTGGCGTTCGGAGTCCAGGCCTCGGTCAGGCGCTGCAGGTGATCGTACTGGAAGCACTGCACATCCGAAGGCCGCTCCTCATCGGTCGGCTCATCACGGATGGACAGGATATTGCCCGCGTCGTTGTAGTCGTAGAACTGCGTGGTCAGCGACCCCGCCCCGACCTCATGAACCAGGCTTGTCTTCTCTAGCCTCCCGGTCGCCTCGTCAAAGCTCCTCGTCACCCAGGTCTCTTCCGAGCCAGTGGTACCGCGGGTGAGCTCGCGCTGCAGCAGGCGACCGATCTTCGAGTAGACAGCATCGTTTACTATCTCATCGTTACCCCGTACGGTGGTCAGCTGACCAATTCCATCGTAGGCGTACCCAATACTTTCTTCGGGCAGTTCTCCCACGGCAGGCATGTTGATCCCTTGGAGGCTTCCATCGGGATTATAGAAATAAAGGTATCGATAGGTTCCAGCCAACCCTTCTTCAACCTCGGGGATCGATGTTTCCGTTCCCCTTACCCGATTCATTCGATCGAAGCCGAGGATCTTAGTCGTGTAAGCGTTACCATCCACGTACCGAGTTGACGAGGAAGGCTGCCCCATCGCGATCTCGTCGTAGGTCAGTTTGACACGCAATGGACCATCCGGCCCCGAATCCCGACGCTCAATTTCACGGCCGAGTTCGTCATAAGCCGTGTACAAAGTTCGTCCGCGCGCGTCGGTGCTGGTGACCAGTCGGTCGGCGGCGTCGTAGGTGAAGGTGGTCCGCCCCGTGTCGGGGTCCTCTTCAGCGACCTTCCGACCGATGAGGTCGTAGGTATACTCCCAGGTGTTGCCGCCGGGGTCCGTGATCGATGAGAATTTGTCGTTCTTGGCGTAGGCATACGTCATCGCGTCGTATTCGCCAACGGGTTCGCGACCGTGGTGTGTGCGCTTCTCGGTCGTGCGGCCGCGAGCGTCAGTGATCGTGGTGGTGCCCGTGCCGCCCTCGGGCTCGGTCACCAGAGTGCGGTCACCCCGGTATTCGGTACTGGTGCGCCATTCCTCTTCGCCGCGGGCGACGTGCACCGATGCGGTCGCGCGTCCGGCGCCATCGATCTTGGTCTCGGTCTGGCGGGGGATCTCGTCGTGGTTGTTGACGATGAACAGGTCTCCTGAAGGCTCCTGCTCGTTGTAGTAGGTGTCGCGCTCGATCACGGTGTTGCCGCGGCTGTCGTGGAACACATCGGTGACCCTGCGGCCCCCGTCGGTGGCCGGGGACTGGGTCTGACGCTTGCGCAGCAGGCCGTCGTAGATCTCGTACGAGGTGATGTACTCGGCGCTGGCGTTGAGGGTCTTGGTGACCACTTGCGCCGGTGCGTCCTTAGCGACGTGGTACTCGAAGGCCATGCTCGGCCGGGGGTTGTTGGCCTTGGGGCGGTCCGGCAGCCAGACTTGAGTGAGGCGGCCGAAGGCGTCGTAGGTCAGGTCAGCTCGGTTGCCTTCTGGGTCGACGCTTGCGACTGGATTTCCGCGGAGATCGCGCTCAATCTTCCGCACGTGCCCCAGCGCGTTGGTAATTTTCATTTCACGGGGCGCCGCACCGGAAATCGGCTCCGTATATTTAATGGAGGTGGTGCTATCAACGGCATCTGTCGATGAAGCCATGCGGCCATAGAGGTCGTAGGTCGTCTCCCCGGTCATCTGGTACTGCGGCTTTCCGTCCGAGTACTCCTCGATCCGCTCCCTGGTGGTGGGCAGGCCTGCCGTGGGCTCCTCACCGTAGGCCTTGCCGTCGAAGTGCGTGCGCACGTCGCTGATCACGTCGCCGGGCTTGTCGGCGGTATCGGCATCGGCGCAGGCCACGTCGAGCGTCTGGACCCGCGAGACCGTCTCCATGATCCAGGCGTCGGTGTTGCGGTTGTAAGTGGTCAGCGTGCACCGGTCGTCGCCCGGGTCGCCGATGTCGCCCTCGTCGTGGGTCTCGACGACGTATCCGCGGTCGTCGAAG
>NZ_ANBH01000077.1 GCF_000341185.1 Nocardiopsis chromatogenes YIM 90109 | reverse complement strand
TCGGGCAGCTCGTCGCCGTCCATGCCCCGGTAGAAGAGGTGCTCCTCCTCGGTCTGCGTCGCCTCGGGGTGGCCGGTGCGGACCTTGACGGTCTCATAGCCGCGGAAGACAGACCAGGTCTGGTTCTCCTCGGGGGTGATGCCGTCGGGCTCGGCGTGCGCCCAGGCCGCGCCGCCCTCGTAGTCATAGGACGTGATGACGTCGGGCTGGTCGCCGACCAGGTCGATCTCGGCGACCTGGGTGACGGTGTACTTGTGGAACCAGTCGGTGAGCTCCTCCTCGCCCTCGGGGGTCCAGATCACCGGGTAGCACGCCTTGGTGTTCTCATGCGGCTTCGGCGTCGCGCCGGCCTCGCATTCCGGTTCCGAGTAGGAGACGTCGACCTGGCCGCCGGTCTCGGTGTAGATGGCGGTGACGCGCCACTTGTACATCTCGGCCAGGCCGTCGGAGGTGGAGTCGACCCGGTTGACCATCGGGGTGCCGCCGAAGGTCACCGAGGGGTAGGCCTGCGGGTCTCCGCTGCCGGTGTGGCCGGTGTGGGTGATGGAGTCCAGCCACAGGTCCGGGTCGGTGCCGTCCCCGGGCTCGGGGTATTTGCGCTCGAGCTGGAAGGAGTCGATGGTGGCGTAGCCCTCGCCGTCGTGGGCCTTGGTGGTGATGCTGTCGAGCTTCTTGGTGGAGAAGAACGCCGGGGAGTGGTTGCCCGTGCAGTCCTCTCCCGAGCCGCATTCGCGGTCGATGGGCACGTCGGGCCAGTGGTCGGCGTTGTCCTCGGTCCGGTCGTCCGGGTCGCAGGAGAAGGAATCGGTGGGCAGGCAGCGCTCGGAGACGTCGAACTCGACCTTGGCCGGAGCGGTGCCGTACACGTCGTCGGAGCGCAGGCCGTACTCGATGCGCTCGAGGTAGCCGCCCCGGTCGTAGGGGGTGGCGGTGGACTCCAGGTTGCGGCCGTAGTGGTTGCCTTCGGCGTCGTAGTAGAAGGCCATGGCGTTGCCATGGGCGTCCTCGACGTAGTCCAGGTTCCACTTGTAGGCCTGCTGGCACCAGGAGTCGGCGAAGGCGGATTCGTGGCAGGGCTCGCCGGAGTCGTCGCCGTAGACAGGGTGGGTCCAGGCCGAGTCGGTCTCCTCTTCGCCGCTGGTGTAGCCGGGCAGGCGGTTGCGGCCGAAGAAGTACTCGGTGCCGTCCGGGGTGGTCAGCTTCCAGTACTCGCCGTCGTCGTCACCGTTCTCGGCGCCGGTGAGCTTCTCGATCCTGGAGCCGTCGTCGTTCTTGAGGTGCCACTCGCCATCGGAGTCGATGATCAGCTCCGAGGACATGCCGTTCAGCGACAGGGTGGCGTTCTCGCGCTCCCAGCACTGGTCGGCGACCTCGTGACCGTCCTCCTGGCAGAGCTTGTAGCGGCGCTCGATGTAGCCGGGGTGGTAGTCGAACCCCTCGCCGATCCAGGAGGTCTGGTTGTTGGAGGAGGCGGTGCGCCCGTCCACGCTCTGGGAGGAGTAGTCCAGGGCGATGTCGGGGGTCAGGCCGGAGGCCACCGGGGGCGTGCCGATCGGGTACGACCAGGAGAACCCGCCGGTCTGGGGACCGACGTTCCATTCGGAGGAGGCCTGGAGCTTGGTGGCCGAGTAGTCTCCGTCACCGCCCTTGCTCTCGGTGTTGGCACTCGCGGCCAGCAGGGTGCCCTCCCCAGAGGTGGCCGGTGCGACGGCGCTCAAGGTCTGAGCCTGCGTGTCGTTTTCGGAGTCCAGATCGACGGTGGCGATGCAGTCGGGGTCGGCGCCTTCGCCGCACACGTCGAGCGCGATGAGCTCCAGTCGGCTCCCGTAGTCGCCGCCGAAGGCGGTGGCGAAGTCGGAGTAGTCGACCTCGACGCGCACCGGGGCGTGCTCGCTGCCGCCATCGGTGCGCTTGAGGCGCAGCAGTAGGCCGTCCACACCGAGGGAGTCGGCCTGGTCCCTGTTGAGGACCTCCAGCTCGGCCTCTTCCAGATGTTCAGGGGCCTGGGCCTGTTCCGGTCCCTGCTCGGCAGGTTCCTCATCGGGTTCTTCCTCGGTGGTCTCGTTCTGCCCGTCCTCCCCCTGATCGGGATGGGGTGTCCCTTCCTCTTCTTCGCCTTCTGGGGAAGGGCTGGTGGAGGGCTCGGGCGACGGGTCCGGGCTGGACGAGCCGCCGGACTCCGTCCCCTGCGGCTCGCTGGGGAGTCGGCGCTCGCTGACTTGGTCTGCCTCCTTCTCAGCCCCGGCCCCCTTCAGCGGCGACTCCCACCCGTCGGCCTCGAAGGTGTCGACCTGGCCGAGGGTCACCGCGTCGCCCTTGCCCTCCTTCTTCGGAGCCTCCTCGGATTCGGCGCTGAACGAACGCACCTCTCCATCGGCGCCGAGGGAGAGCTCGACACGCTCGGTCTCCGGCCAGTTCGCCTCATCGAGCTCTGTGACGGCGGCCTTGTCGACAGTGTCGTCCTCGGCGATCGCCTCCTGAACAGCGGAATACCCGTCGACAGAGACATCGTCCTCGACACCTGGACGATCATTGAACATCAATGCCGATGCGGGCACAGCGAAGAGCGAACCAGCAACAAGTGTCATGGCCACGGCCTTCACACCGACCCTAAAGACCATTCTCCTTCGACGACTATTCGCGGCACCAGGGAGCATAGTCGTGTTAGAACTCTCAGAAATGTCGGACACAGCTGCCCTCCACGCTGGCGATCTTGGCACCACCAGGCGACGAGTAAGAGGAAATCATGGAAATAGAATCGGGATTGAAGTTCCGTCTAGCTCACGCCACGGCTCCCCGGTAGACCATCTGGACATCGGATTCACTGAGCACGCCTTGGTAGACGTGCACGTCATCGATGTCGCCGTTCCACGCCCCGGTCAGCTGCTCCTCGAACTGGGCCGCACCGATGACGACGGATCCGTCGGCGTGCCAGGGCGTCTCCTGCACGTCGGTTCCGTGCTCGGTCCCATCCACGTACAGCGTCATCTCGCCCGTGGCATGGTCGTAGGTAGCGGCCAGGTGCGTCCAAGTGCCCAGCTCGGGCGATCCTTCCGACAGCGCTCGCGGCCAGCCCGACGCACCGACCTCGTCCTCGGGCGCCATCTTCAGCACCCACTGGTCCCACTCGTAGGTGTTCTGATGGCCGAGATAGAAGCCCGAGTGCGCCTGCCCGTCCTGAGACAGCGCCGTGGAGTTGGTCCCGGTCTCGTCCAGGCGCACCCAGGCGGCCACGGAGAAGCTGCGGTCGGTCCGGATCGCCGGGCCGGACGTCGTGAAGCGCTCGTCCGGGCCGCTGAGAGTGGCGCCGCTGGAGAAGGTGACGTCGTTCAGCGCCCCGCTCCACACGGTGGACGGGTCGCCGTGCAGGGCGGCGTCCAGTCCGTGGTCGGAGGAGTCGGCGGCCGTGGTCCCCTCGGTCTCGTCCAGCTGCCAGCGGCCTTCCAGGGCCGCCTGGTTGGCCAGGTGCCAGGGCTCGGAGCGCTCTTCGGGATCGTCGGTGGGGCGGTCGCCGATGACGACGCGGTCCCACACGCGCACGTCGTCGATGGCGCCGTTCCAGGCGTCGGCGGGCGCGCCTTCGAACTTGCCGCCGCCGATGACCAGGTCTCCCGTGCCGTTCCACGGCTGGGCGATGGTCTCGGTGGTCTGTTGGCGCACCCCGTCGACGTACAGCGTGGCCTCGTCTTTCTCGGGGTCGACGACACCCAGCAGGTGGGTCCACACCCCGGTCTGCGCCGGTTCGTCGGACACCGCGCGGGTCCAGCCGGTGGCGCCCTCCTCGTCCGCTGAGGGGATTTTGAGCACCCAGTTGTCCAGGTCGTAGGTGGACTGGTAGCCGAGGATGAAAGCGCTGTGCATGTCGCCGTCCTGGGTGACGGCGGCGGAGTTGCCGTTCTTGTCGTCCAACTTCACCCAGGCCGAGACGCTGAACGCCCCCAAGGTGTCGACGACCGGGCCGTCGGTGGCCATGTGGCCGCCGGAGCCGTCGGTGGCGATCGCCGCGCCCTCGAGCTCGTGGCGCTCGCCCACACGGCCGCGCGTCCAGTCCACGCCGCCCGACGCCTGGGCGGTGCGTCCGTCGCCGATGCTGTCGGCCGCGGTGTCACCGCCGCCCTCGTCGAAGGCGAAGTGGGCGACCGGGTCGCTGGGCGGCGCGACGGTGAAGGTGTGCACCAGCACGCACCCGGACGAGTTGCCGTGCGCGTCGACGGTCCGGGCGTGGATCAGGTTGGGGCCGGAATCGCGCGGCGTGATGGTCGCCGTCACGTCACCGCCGGGCTGGTCCGGTTCGAGCTTCGTGGAGCAGGAGGCGTCGTTGACGCTGTAGTGGTAGGCGGCCGCATCCTCCACCCCGTTGGCCGAGAAGGTGAAGTCGCCCGGACGCCCCACGCCTTCGACGGCCTCGTCGCTCTCCGGGTAGTCCTGCGAGGCCACCGCCGGGCCGGTGTCAGGGTTGGTGGTGTCGACCTCGATCCAGCACCAGCCGGACCAGGAGCCCCAGTGCTGCCCGTCGTAGACCTTCGCCCGGTACCCGATGAGCTGGTTCTCCGGGAGGGCCTTCGCCGTCACGGTGCGGTAGATCCCATCCGGGTAGGGCTCGGGGTCGGCGTAGGTCGAGTCGGCCTGCCCGAGCGCATCGCCCTCGCCGCCGGCCTTCCACTCGAAGCGCGCCTTGACCTTCTGCGAGGCGAACTTGGTGTCGTAGTCGCGCGCATAGGCGCGCAGCACCGGCGAGGTGGAGTTGATCAGCCGCGGGTCGTCGGGGTCGGTCGAGCACACCCCGCCCAGCGAGTCCGACATCTTCGACGTCGAGGGCTTGGACGGCTTGTTGTTGTAGCGGACCACCAGCTTGGGGTCCTTCTTGAAGCGCCGCCAGTCCCAGTTGCTCCCCGACGTGCTCTCGTTGCCGTACAGCCCGTAGGTCACCGTCTGGTTGTCCGAGGCGGCGGCCGACTTGTAGGCCTGCGTGGCGTCGAACTCCACACCCGAACCCCCGCACTGCGGCCGGCCGATGTCCACGTTGACCTTGTCCTGCCTGGTCAGCTTCTCCGGCTGGTCGTTCCAGGTCGTGCTCGACTTCAGGTACCGGGTGCGCCACAGCTCGAAGGTCGCGTCCGTGCAGGCGAACCCGTGCGAGACCTCGAAGCGCATGGTCGCCGAGTCGATGACCGTCCCGGACTTCTTGGTGCGCTCGTAGACCTTGAACCGCCAGAACGCCCGCTTGGTGTTGCCGTACTGCGGCTCGTAGCCCACCCCGGTGTCGGAGTCGGAGGAGTTGTAATAGCTCGTCGACGCAAAGCGCTTGTTCACGTACGCCCACGAGTGGCGCGCCACCGACACCGACGGGTCGATGTAGACGGGGAACTCGGTGTCCTCGTCGGCCAGCATGTCCGCATCGGGCCTCAGCCGCAGCCGGTCGACCTCCACGTCGGCCTCGACCTGCTCGACCCGCGCCCCGGCCTTAGGCGCGACGGCCTGCTCTTCGGCGCTCATCTCCTCACGGCCCGAGGAGTCCCACATCTCCGGCGCCGGTGCGGTGAACACCTGCTCGCCGCCGTTGTCGCCGACCCCGCTCAGGTTCCCGGCCGCGTCCTCACGCATGGTCACCCCCTGGGTGGCCAGGGCCATCTCGACCCGGGCGAGCGCTTCCTGCTCGGCCGCCTCGCGGGTCTTGACCGCGAGCACCTGGTTGAACCCGTCCACCGACGCGGTCAGCACCAGGTCCACATCCGGCAGCACTTCCGGGTAGGTGGCCTGCGCGCCCTCCAGCTCGGGTTCGGGCAGCGGCTCGGGCCAGTCCAGCTCGACGGCGTTGGAGCCGATGCCGACGCGGGCCATCGGCGCGCCGTCGCCGCCGCCGGAGAAGGCGACCTCGGCCGCCGAGGCCTTAGGGCGCACCGTGCCGTCGCCGGCGGCGACCAGGTCGGTGTCGACCGGCGACCACCCGTCGCCGGTGCGCACCCGTTCGGGGACCGGGGAGCTCTCCATGGCGAAGGAGCCGTCCGGTTCAGCGAAGACCTGCGTGGTCTCGTCCGTGAAGGCCTCGATCTCCACCCGCTCGCCCGAGGAGGCGGCCTGCTCGGCGGCCTCCTCCTCCGGGGAGAGGTCGCTCGGCTCGGCGGCGGCCGGGGCGGCCAGCAGCGACGCGGTCAGCAGCAGGCCCAGCGAGGCCGATGCGGCACCCGCAGGTCTTCCGGACAGCATTCGGACACACCTGTTCCAGGGTCGGGGGATGAGCCCACCTGGAGCGGGTGCGGCAGGCCGTGCGTAAAACGCGGATAAACGTAGGCGTTCGCCGCACCCGGCTCAACCGGTGACACAGATCACAAAAGTTTCCTTCCTGACTTTGTGTAGCGCCGTGCGCTGCAAACCTGAGAATCCCTTCAGGTTTTTCCGGGCTCGTCTGAGAATCCTGTGTCCATGTCCGGCCATGGTCGCAATCGTGCCGTTATGAACGTTACATCCGCTTCACATTTGCTACCTAACATGCGACCGCCCAGTCGGCATATCCGCGAACCTTGTAGAGCATTCCAGCGCTGGTCCACTCCGGGACGAGGACGCAGTCCAGGCTGAATTTGGCCCACGTCACAAGGGCCGTCGTGCCCCCATGTAGCGCGGACTGTAATACTCCGAAGCCACCGGCTCCACGCGGATGTCCTTGCCGGTCCTGGGAGCGTTGACCATGTACCCGTCACCGACGTACATCGTGACGTGGGTGGGCGGGGGCCCGGGGGCGTCGGTCTTGTAGAAGAGCAGGTCCCCGGGCTGAAGCTCGTCGAGGTAGACAGCTTCACCGTTCCGGTACTGCTGGGTGGTGACGCGGCCGATGTCGGCCCCGGCGTGGGCCCAGGCCTTCATGGTCAGCCCGGAGCAGTCGAAGGCGTCCGGGCCGGTGCCGCCCCAGGCGTAGGGCTTGCCGACCTGGGCCAGCGCCCACTCGGCCGCCGCCCGGCCCTGCTCGCTCCCGCCACCGGCCACGCCCGCGGCCGGCGTTCCCATGGCGGCGTAGCGGTCGATCTCGGCCATCACCTTGTCGACGTACCAGGTGGCGGGGTTGTAGCGGAACAGGGCGTCCTCGAGCTGGGAGCGGTCGGTGAAGTCGACCCCGCCGGGGGCACTGGTGCACAGCTCGACGGCGGTGGACAGGGTGGCGTCGTAGGCGTTGTGCGGGTCGGCCTTGTCGTCGTTGTTGCCGTCGCGGCCGTAGCGGGCCCAGTTCGCGGGCAGGTGCTGGGTGATGCCGACGGCGCGGTCGTATTCGGTGTCACGGTCCCACTTCCCGCCGTCGGTGTCGTGGTGCGGGGTGAGGTTGCCACCGTTCCCGGAGCCGTCGAGGCGGAGGCCGATCACGGGCGGGGCGACATCGCCTCCGGGTCCGATGTCGCGCCCGTCGGCGTGGTCGGATTCGACTTTGGCGATGCCGGCGATGTGGGCCCAGGACAGGCCGGTGCACTCCGGATGCGACTCCGAAAGGCCGCTGGCAGCTCGGGTGTAGGCGTCCAGCAGGACCGGGTGGATGCCGTCAACTGAGGAGGAGGCGCCGCCGCTTCCGGCGGCGCCCGCGGCGATGGCGGTGATGACGACCGGGAGTGAGAGCACTCCGGCCGCGCCTGCCAGAGCGGCCTTGAGCACAGCGGCGTTCCCTTCTTCGTTGACGGTCTCGTGTCCAGGTCGCCGTTCCGGTCAGGTGGCGATGTCGGCGAGCCGGGTGCGGTAGTCGTCTCCGGCCGGGCGCCAGATGGCCGAGGCCGCTCCGCCTGCAGCGATGAGGTCCGGGGTGGTCAGGTGGACGGTGATGCCTCCCCCGGTGCGGGCCGCCAGCGTTTCTGACAGCCGCTCTTCGCGGGTGTGCGTCGGCACGACGAACAGCACGTGGTTGGTGCGCTGGTAGGCGGCGGCGTGGTCGGCGTATCCGCGCAGCTTGCGCGCCACCTGGTGGTGGCCCTCGGTGCCGTTGTCGTATTCGAGGAAGGCCTCCACCGCCGTGTCGCCTTCAATCCAGCGCAGGTAGGCATCCGGGCGGATGTGGCGGCCCCAGAGTCGGGCGCATTCGGCTTCGGTGCGCCACACCTCCAGGTGCGCTCCGGGGGTGGTTCGGGCGGCGGTGGCGAAGGCGGCGTAGGTCTCGGACAGGCCGAGGATGTGTCCGAGCTTGGCCGAGTGCGCCAGGGCGATCCTGCTTCCGGGGCGCTGGGCGGGCTCGTCCAGGCCCCGGATGCGCGCGTAGACGTGTTCGCCGTCGGCGGCCAGCACCCACCGGAAGGGGACCGCCCCCCAGCGGAGGTAGGGGCGGAAGCGGTCGAGGACGCCCCAGCGGTGCAGGGCGAGCAGGCGGTCCCAGGACCGTTGGGGTGTGACGTTGTGGAAGTGCAGGGCGTGCAGGTGGCGGGTGGTCATGACGCGGTGGTCGCCGAGCGAGGCGATGACGGCGCGGTCGCGGTCGGTCAGGGCGCGGGCGAGTTCGGCCTGGCGGTGCTCATCGGGCTGGGTTTTCCTCGGCACGGAAGCCCTCCTTCTGCTGCTCGTTGCTGACGGTGGTGGCCGGGCTGTGGCGGCGGGCCTGCTCGCGCACGTGCGTGGCCCGTCCGGGGACCGGGTGTGGGAGGGGGCGGGTGCGCATGGTGGCGGCCGCCTGCTCGCGCGCGCCGACCAGGGGGCGCACTGCGACCTGGTAGGCGCCCAGGTGCGACAGGTCGTGGGCCGCCAGAGAGGGGAGGGTGTGGTCTTCGAGGCGCTCGGCGTCGTCCGGTGAGCAGGTGAAGTAGATCTTGGTGCGGGCGTTGGCGGACAGGGCTTTGCGCAGGTCGGTGGGGAGTTGGTCCAGGGCCTGGTGGGCCAGGGTAAGGCGGAGGGGTTAGCCGCGGGCCTCGGCCAGCATGTCCGACAGGCTTCCGGGCAGGTTGAGGAAGTTGTGGGCCTCGTCGATGTAGGCGCCCACGTCGGGGCGGTCGGTCTCGCGGCGGGCGACCCGGGCGGTGACGGTCTGCCAGGTGGCGGCCAGGGCGATGGATCCGACCAGGGAGGCGGTGTCCTCGCCCAGCCGCCCCTTGGGCAGGCGCAGCAGGACCAGGCCGCCGGTGTCGAAGGCTTCGGCCAGGTCGATGGTGGAGGACCCGGAGGCGATCACCTGGGTCACCCACGGGCGCAGCAGGGCGGTGCGGAGCTTGTTGAGGACGGGGCCGGTGGCGGCGGCCTGCCCAGTGGGGCCGAGGTCGTCGTACCAGGTCCAGAACCCGCGCAGGGCGGTCTGCTCGCCTCCGATCTTGGCCAGGGCGGCGTTGCGGACGGATTCCTCGGACAGCAGGGTGGGGATGTCGCCGAGCGTCAGGGCGCTGTCGCCTGTACGCGCCAGGGTCAGGGTGGTGGCGCGCAGGATGTCGTCGGTGCGCGGCCCCCAGGAGTCGCGGTAGATGCGGCGGAAGATCCCGACGACGGTGTCGCTGGTGAAGTCCGGGTCCTGGCCCTGCAGCAGGTTCAGGCGGGGCGGGGCGGCGCGGTCGTCGGGGTCGAACAGGATCACCCGGTCGGCGGCGTGTTCGGGCAGGCGGGCGAGGATGTCGGTGACCAGGTCCCCGCGCGGGTCGATCACCAGCGCGGAGCGCCCGGCTTCGGCGTCCTGCAGGACGCAGTTCGCGATCAATGTCGATTTGCCTGAGCCGGTCTTGCCGAGGATGTGGGTGTGCTGGCGCGCCTCGGTCACCCCGAGGGCGATGGGGCGGGCCGTGCCGGCGTCGGAGTCGCCGAGCACCCTGGTGTCCTCGCCGCCGCGGGGGACGGCGGGGGTGGGGGCGATGCGGCGGGCCCCGGCGCGGGCCAGGCCGGGCACGGCCTCGTCGACAGGTAGGTGGGCCATCGCCGCCAGCTCGGCCACCGACAGCAGGTAGCCGCGGGCCAGGTACCTGTGCCGCAGCCACCGTTCGGGTTTGAGCATGCGGCGGCGCTTCAAGTGGTTCATGCCGGAGGTGAAAGCAGCGAACGAGGAGGCGATGCCGTGGGCCCGGCCGCGCAGCGCCTCGGCAGCAGCCTCCCCTTCCCTGGTGGTGGTGAGGATGTAGGAGGCCTGGCAGGCCAGGCGCGGGCTGGCGGCTTTGGCGATGATCGCCCGCACGTCCTCCCCCACCCCAGGCGCCGACGCGGCCCGGCCCCGGTTGTGGTGGGCGGGGTCGATGGCGTCGACCAGGAGCGTCGGGGCGGCGGCCTGGCGGATCCGCGCAGCAGCAGCACGAGCCCTAGCGAGGCGCAGGCCGCTTGCGGGGCGGGCGCAGATGCGCACGCACACCTGCTGGTCCTCTTCCAGGTCGCCCATCGCGCCGAGCAGGCCCCGCAGCGGGTCCTCGGCGAAGGTGGTGCGCAAGGGGTATTCGTCGCCGCGCCCCATGGCCAGGTGCCCGCCGGTTGCGTGGGCGCCTTGGCGGATCGGGGGTGCGGCGGTGCGGGTTCGGGTGGTGGCGCCGGGCCAGCAGGCTGCGGCGGCGCGTTCGATGACGCCGGGTGGGACGGTGCCGGGCACCCAGATCTGGATCCGCACCCCGCCGGTGGTGGCGGTGTACTCCCACGCGAGGTGGGGTTGGAGGAAGAGGCGCTGCCAGCGGGGTTTGAGCAGCCCCATGGCCTGGGCCCAGAAGGCCTGGGCGCCTTCCATGGCGGCTGTGGGCGGGGGCAGCACCTCTACCACCCGTGCCCCGTCCTCCTGGAGCAGGTGGCGGGCCCACCGGAAGGCGTGCACCAGGGCGATGCCTGCCACGGCGGCCCCCAGGGCGGCCAGCCCCACCCGCAGGAGCAGCGCCATCAGCTCGGTGCCAGCGATGTGGGTCAGCAGGGACTTCGGGGTCACCAGCCGCGCTCCTCGAGCTCGTCGTCGATGTCGGTGCCGAACCCGCCCGGCGCTTCAGTGCCGCCGTTGTCGTCCATGGCGGCGAGTTCGGCGGGGTCGGTTGTGATCAGGGCGTGCTCGGTGGGTGAGGCGAAGGGGTGGAACCCGGCCCGGTGGCTCTCGCCGACGAGCAGGGCCTGGCCGCGCCCGGCGGTGGCGACCATGTGCTTCTCGCCCTCGGACAGCTCGAAGGCGCCTGCGACCGCGTCCAGGTTCTGGGCGGCCTGGCGGCCCAGCACGGCGGTGGCGGCGTTCGCGACGACTGCTTTGCCGAGGTCGGTGGCCAGCACATCTCCCACGTCCTGTGTGATCACCGTGAGCCCGCACCAGCGCTTGCGTCCGGCTTTGGCGAGTTTGTAGAGGTAGTGGGCGCCGACGGGGTTGCCCAGCAGCACCCACCCCTCGTCCACGGTGATGAGCCGGGGCATCGGGTCGCCGTGTTCGACGGTGTTCCAGGTGCGGTCCAGGGCCAGGAGCATCCCGATGGTGCGGGCCTCTTCGGGCAGGTGCCGCAGCGAGAACACGGTCAGGTGCTCAGCGGAGGCGTCGGCGGTGGTGGGCCCGTCGAACAGGGGCGCCGCCGACCCTGTGGTGTACCGGGCGACCTTGGCCGCAAGCCCCGCCCCTTCTGGTTCGTCGTCGTCTTCGAGGGCCTGGACGACGTCGCGCAGCAGCGGCGCGGGGCGGTCCCAGGTGGCCGGGTCACGGGTGATGCCCGCACAGGTGTAGGCGGTGATGACGGCCCGGTCCAGCGCGGCCGCCTCCTCCGCCGACAGGGCCCCCACCATGGCTGCGGTGAGGGTGTGGGCGAACAGGCACCGGCCAGTGAACCCATCCTTGGCGCCCTCCGGGATGTCGAAGGGGTTGATCCGCCCCTCGGCCCCCAGGGCGATGCGGGTCCCGCCGACAGACTCGCACAGAGCGGCGTACTCGTCCTCGGGGTCGATCACCGCGGCCTGCACCCCGACCATGAGCGAGCGCAGCAGCTCAAGCTTGGCCGCGTAGGACTTCCCGGCGCCGGAGGCGGCGAGGTAGACGGCGTTGTGGTTGTCCAGGCCTCCGCCGAACCGGTCCCACAGCACCAGGCCCTGCGAATGGGTGTTCTCGCCGTAGACCACCGCCGTGGGCCCCAGCTCGGGGGCGGGGTCGGGAGAGGCGAAGGGGATCATCGCCGCCACGGCGTCGGTGTCCACGCTCCGCCCCGCCTGCAGCGCATCCGCCCCCAGGGGCAGGGTGGAGGTCCAGCCGTGCAGGGCCCGCCAGGTCGCCGGGGCGGTGCCGACCAGGAGCCCGGCCGCCAGGGCCCGCAGGTCGGTGATGCGGGCGTGCAGGTCGTCTTCGGTTCGGGCGTGGACGGTGAGGTAGACGGCGAGGCGGTAGAGGCGGGACTGGCCGGTGGCCACGCGTTCGGCGAGCTCGGCAGCGTCCCCCGCGGCGGCGGCCTGGTGGGGGTCTTCGACCCTGCCGTGGGCGGCGTCGGTGCGCCAGGCCGATTCCAGCCGGGTGCGGCGCCTGCGCAGGCGGGTCGAGGCCAGCGGGGCGGGGACGGGGTCGATGTGCAGGGCGGCGTCGATGACGCCGGGGTGGTTGAGGAGCGGCTGGGCCCAACCGGGGCGTACGTCGCGCGGGTAGCCGGTGACGATCAGCGTCTGGCAGAGTCCGTCTTCCAGGCGCAGGCTCCGGCGGCCCACCTCGACCGACGGTCCGCCCAGCCGGGGCGATCCGGTGTTTCTTCTCCACAGGCTGTACACAGTGTGCCCTTTCAGTCGTCGGATGGGCGGTGGGTGGTGGCGGCGAGGGGGTTCATGGCCTCGCGCAGCAGCGCTTCGGCCTCCTCGCCGTCGCAGATCCGGGCGCGGATACCGGCCCCGTCGAGCTGGGCGGCGACCTCGGCGGCACCTCTCAGCACCGGCGGCCCCTGGCCGCCCGAACGGGCGGGGGCGGTCACCACGAGGAGGGCCTGGCGGCAGGTGAGCTCGTAGCGGTGCTGGACGGCCTCGAGGAAGTCGGCGTGGTCCCGGGCGGCCCTGGCCAGCGCCGGGGCCGCAAGGCCGGGGGCGTTGTCGCGCAACAGCAAGGTGTAGGGGGCCAGGTCGAGCGGGCGGGCCTGGATGAGGACCTGCACCGGGTGGGCCAGCGAGTCGAGCACGGCGGCGAAGGCCCCCACGATCGCCTCCTGCTCCCGTTCCGAGGCGAGGTGGAAGTTGACCGAGGAGCAGGCGACCACCACGGCCTGCCGGCCCTCGGCCAGGGTGATGACGCCGTCGTCTCCGATGGCCGAGGCCGGCAGCCGCAGCGGCGCCAACCGCACCCGGCTCCCCCGGACCCGCGGCGCCCAGTCCGGGAGGCGGCCGGTGCGCCCTTCCGGGGCGCCGATGCGGCGCTTGGGCGAGCGCCACCACGCCAGCCCGGCGGCGAGGTAGGCGTCCAGGCCCATGCCGTCGCGCTCGCCCAGCGCCAGAGCCAGCACCACACCGCCGGTGGCCACGGCGACGGCGATCTGCGCCCACGCCGGGACGCGGTCTCCGGCGAGCAGGTAGCCGATCCACAGTCCCAGGGCGGCCGGGGCGATGAGCAGGAGCTGTCGGCCGGTCAGGCCGAAGGCGACCGGTTCGGGTCGGTCGATGTCGGCGGGGATGCGCGCCCGCCACCGCGATGCCCCTTCTGTCATGGGCGGTCACCTCACTTGTTGTTGAAGCCGACGCGGTTGAGCGGGAGGCGGCGCTGGACCCAGTGCTTCTTGGGGTTGGCGAACAAAGGCACCTGCCCCCTGGGCGGGCGAAGGGGCCGTTCGGGCCCCTGCCGGGGTGCGTCGAAGACTTCGCCAAGGCGCCTTGTGCCGCGCCGCCCCGGGGCGCGCTCGGGCGGCGGGGTCGGCAGCACACCCTGGCGCCACCGCCGCCTCGGCCCAGTCCCTTCGGGTTTCTTCGGTGGTGGCGGGGCGGGGCGGAAGAGCTCTTGTTGCTCGCTGCGCGGCCGCTTGGGGTAGGAGCCGTCGCCCAGGCGGGCCCGGGCGGGGTTGGTGCCGTGCGGGCGGGGCGGCGGCGGGCCCTCCAGGCCGCGCGGGCCCGGCAGTCCGCGAGCATCGCCGCCTGCGGGCAGTTCCTTGCGGCCGGCACCCAGCTCACCCGCCGGAGCTCGGTGTTCAGGGCGGGGCCGGTACCACCAGATGCTCGGCCGCACCCGGTCCAACCCGCCCGACGGCCCGCCCGGTCCGGGCGGTAGCGCCCCGCCTGAGGCGCCTGCCGCGCCTGGTCCGCTCAGGCGGGGCGGGCGGCGGCGCAGCGGGATCAGCGTGCCGCGCAGCCTCCCCGGCCCGGGTGGCGGCCCGAGGCCGGTGGAGGGCCCTCGGGAGAAGTTCAGGCCGCGCAGGGTCTTGAACAGCAGCACAGCGGCGGCGGCTTTGGCGGCGGTCATGATCGGCGAGGAGCCCGGGTGGGGCGACCAGACCAGCTTCATCACCCAGAACGGCACCCGGATCTGGATGTAGACCACGACCAGGAACAGCACCAGGTCATACAGCGCCGTGCCGCCGGCCTCGGAGTCCCCCTCGTCCGGGCGGGCGGGGCCGGTGGGGGCGCCCAGCAGCGCGACGGCGTCGGGCACGTCGGGGACCATGTGGCCGAACAGCGACATCTGGCCCTCGAAGAAGATGCGCATCATCACGATGAAGGCCAGGCACTGGGCGATCGGCATCGCGCACAGCCCGGCCATCGAGCGCCACCACAGGGCGGCCAGCCGATTGGTCTGCGGAAGGGCGTGGAAGGCCAGAAGCAGCGGTGCCGCGATGACCAGCACAATCGACATGACCGTGCGCACCACGTCAGCGATCACCCACACCACCAGCCCCACCACCAGGGCGAGTAGCAGCAGGACGGTGAAGGCCACGCCCTCCATGAGCAGGACCTGCATGCGCTCGCGCATGTTCTGCGCCGCCTCGACGGGGTCCAGCCCGAGGGCGCCGATGCCCCGGGAGATGCCGTTAGCCGCGGTGAACAGCTCCTTGGCGATCCACAGCGAGGCGTTGCAGGCGATGAAGGCGAAAGCGATGCGGCCGAGGACTTCGCCCAGGCCGTAGCGGGTCTGGACGGTGCCCTGGCCCATGAGCAGGCCGCCGCCTGCCAGCACCAGCAGCACGAACAGCAGGTTCGCCGTGGTGAGCACCCCGGCCCAGAGCCCCTCCACACCCTCCGACGGCAGCGGGACGTGGAAGGCGGCGGTGGCCACCCACTCGAACAGCGGGTTCAGGGCGTCGGCCACCAGGTCGGCGAACCACGCCGACACCTGGCAGCCCACGTCGCCGAACCCGCACTCGATCGGCGACTCCAACCCTCCGGAACCGCCGTCCGCCCCGGTGCCGGGTTCGGGCACCGAACCGGGGTCGGGCGGCGGCGGGCCCGGCGACGGGCTCGGCTCGGGCACCCCCTTCTGCCCTGCTCCCCCGGCGTCTCCGTTGCCGGTGTCCGGCTCCGGTCCGGGCTCAGGGGCCCCGGTCGGGCCGGGGTCCGGTTCGGGGCCGCTGGGCGGCACAGGTTCCGGTCCGGGTGCGGCCGGTTCGGGAGCGGGCTGGGCCGGGACCACGCTCAGGCCCCCGGCCCGGAGACCACGTAGTCCAGGACCGCCATCAGCACCGTCGCCAACACGGCGATCCCGTAGCCGATGCCCGCCCCCGACAGCGACTTCTTGGCCGCATCCACCTGCGAGGGGTCCCCTCCGGCCATCAGCCACCGGATCCCGGCCACCGTCAGGAACAAGGTTCCGATCGCCGAGGCCAGTGCGACGATCACCTCGCGCAGGCGGTCGACGACTTCGCGGATGTCGGCGGTGGACTCCATCGCCGGATCGGCCCCTTGCGCCCACGCGGCCTCGGCCCCGGCGGCCACGAGCGCGACGGCGGCCATCACCGCCCCGGCGCCCCCGACGAAAGCGAGTGCCCCGGCCCTGAGTTCGGCCTCGTGCTGCCTGTCGGCCTCGGACCGGCCCTGTCGGCGTCCTTGTGCTGCCATGCCCGCATCCCCTCCCTGGTCCGGCTCGTCTGCGGAAGGTCCGGGCGCACACCCCGAGAGGGTGCGGGGAGGCGGGCTCCCCCTCTCCTTGGTCCGGTGGCGGTGGTCGCTCGTGCCAGGGCGAGTAGCACATCGAGCAAGCCCCGCACCCCCGGGTGTGTGCGCCCGAACTACCCCGTTAAAGAGCCAGCGCCCAGCCCGCCTTGGACACCAGCGGCGGAACCGAATCCACCACCAGGCCGCCTGGCCTCCCCTCAAGAGCGGTGCCAGGGTCGAGTTCGCCGCCGCGGATCGCGGCGGCCAGGCGCTCCTCCGCGCGCGACCGGCGCTTGGCCAGCGCCCAGTACCCCTCCCCGGACCGGTCGGCGACCTCGCGAAGCGCGGTGCCCTCAAGGCGGGTGGCCCCGATCAGCTCCGCTTCCGCCTGGGTGAGCACCTCGAGGGTGACGGCGCGCTGCAGGACCTCGTCGGTGCTGCCGGCCGCCTCGGCCCCCTCGTCGGCCGGGTCGGTCTCGGTATCCGCCGGGGCGGGCTCGGCCAGCACCCGGCGCCGGGCCCGCAGTCCGGCGCGCTGGGCCCGGCAGCGCAGGTACCAGGACAGCTGGGCATAGCCGGTATCGATGCGCCGCACCTCGACGATGAACGCCAGGGCGATTTCAGATTCCACCTCGGCGGCCTGCCCGGTGGTCAGGCCGCGGGAGCAGCGGCGCCTCACGCCCCTCAGGGCGGGCATGGCCAGCCCCAACGCGCCGGTCATCCANCGGGCGCGGGCGATGACCACCCGCCACACCGCATCCTTCACACCCCGGCTGGTGCCCGGTTCCAACAGCAGGTCGCGGACGGCCAGCAGCCCCATCACCGGCTCGGCCAGCCCCGCGTCGACGTCGCTGGCCTCAAGGTGGAGCGGGTCGGGAACCAGGCGGTAGAACTCGCGCTCAGCGACCCGCAGAGCAGTGGTGGTCATGACAGCGTCTCCCCCGTACGGCGTTCCTTCTCGGACGCCGCCCAGGCAAGACACCCCCGCGATCAGCACATCGTCACGGCGCACTCAGGGCGCGATCACCGCGCCTTCACAGCGTGCTCGTGCACAAGAAAATCCCGCCCCGCCACAAGCGGCGGGGCGGGGCTCTCGCGTGGGGCGCCGCGCGGCGTGATGACTCGGCGAATACACTCTGACCTGCGCAATCATCGCTTCCGAGAGCTCGGGGGCCTCCCCCACCGGTCCCGCTCCAGGGTGTTCACGGCGCCATCACGGCGCGGCCGCTCAAAAAGGGCTCCGGGCCCCCGCACGGAAGCCGGGTCGTCAGGCCGCTGCGGGGGCCTGGAGCAGGGCGGCCAGCTCGTCCACCAGCCGCCGGGCCGCCCCCGCCGCATCCGCCCACGAGTGCATCTGCTGGGCGCCGTCGGCGCCGCGCCAGCAGAACGCGCCGCCGCGCACCCACACGGTGATCCCGCCCGGCAGCGATACCACCGACACCCGCGCGTCCACCGACCCGAACACCCGCCCCACCCCGGCAGCCCGCAGCGCCGCGAACAACGCCTGAGCCGCCCCCGCAGCATCGCCCTGACAGTCCCCCAGGGGCCGGTGGCCCCGGGGCGCGGGCACCCCTACCACCGCACTCGTGGCGTGTTGGCGGCCGCCGAACGCCCGCGCGGGCCCAGACGCCCCGCGCGGGCGGGGCCGCACCAGCCCCAGCGGCCCGGTTCCCTGAACGGTCTCGGTGGCGGTAGTGGTCGGCATGGACGCCCCTCCCGTGGCCCGGCGCCGCCGTGCGCGGCGCGATCACCACCGATGGACCCGCACCTCGACGAGAACCTTCAAGACTAGGCGGAAAAGTACCTCGAGAACCTCGACCAGAGGGCCGACCTGCGGTGTTTCTAGATGGGGCGACTCGCGGTCGCGACGTCACGACTGCCGTCCTCTCGTCTCGGACGCTTGCGGAGTCGGGGCTTTCTGCAAGCATGTGCTGACCGAGTGATGCGGCGAGGGGGCACGGCGTGCAGCGGTCCAGGTGGTACTTCGCGGGGGCGGCCGTACTCACCGCCGGAGCAGCGGCAGCCGCACCAGCTTTGAGCGCATTCGACATCAGCGCCCCCTGGGCACTGACAGTCGTACCCGCCATCGGCGTCGCCGCCGCGCTAGGTGCCGGTGTTCTACAGACCCGCCACGAGCAGAGCAACGCCCGCCGCCAGGAACAACTCACAGCCCGCCAGGAGGGATGCCTGACCCTGGCCAACGGGCGCCTACCGCGGGTGCGCGACCTGCCCGAGCCGCTGGCCTGGAAGGTCCACCCTGCAACGCACACCGGCGTCTCCATGCACGAAGGCACACTCTCTCCGGTGCCGCCCTACATCCCCCGCGACATCGACCAACGCCTGCGCCAGGCCATCTCCGCGGGCAGCTTCGTCCTAGTGATCGGCGAGTCCACCGCAGGCAAGACCCGCTGCGCCCAGGAAGCAGTCGCCGCGACCCTGCCATCCCATACTCTGATCGCCCCCACGCGCAGCGGCCTGCCCGCCGCGCTCCAGGCAGCCAAGGAACACCGCAAGTGCGTACTCTGGCTCAACGACCTGGAGACCTACCTGCCCGCCCCCGAACTGACCCCCGAAGCCCTGGCTGGACTCACCACGCCAGCCTCGCGCAGCCACCGTGTAGTGGTAGCCACCGTCCGAACCAACGAGTTCAATCGGCTGTACGCACGCCCCGCCGACCCGGCCGAGCGCGCCGCAGCTGACAGGGCACGTAATGTTCTTGCGCTAGCACACCAGGAGCGGCTTCCCCGCAGGTTCACTGCCTCTGAGGTTGAGAGAGCCGCCAAGCTCTCCTGGGACCCCCGCATCGCCCGCGCACTCGAGCATGCCAATACTTTCGGCCTGGCCGAGTACATGGCCCACGGCCCCCAGCTCCTTGCCATGTGGGAGAACGCCTGGAGCCCCAATACCGACCCGACTGCCCCCTCGCACCCGCGTGGCGCGGCGTTCGTGGCCGCTGCCGTTGCCCTGCGCACCGCCGGCTACCTCGCTCAGATCCCTCGCGCCCTCATCGAAGACGTCCACGGCTTCTGGCTGGAGGAACGCGGTGGCAACCGGCTGGCGCCGGAGTCTGTGGAAGAGGCGTGGACGTGGGCGACCGCTCCGCAGGAGGCCACAACGCGCCTGCTATATCAAGTCGGCGACGATGTCTCCGCCTTCGATTACCTCATCGACGCCGAGCAAACCCGCTCCGCATTTGTCTCCCGAGCACCCGAAGGCGTCATCAGACAGGCTTTGTCGTATGCAGACTCCCCCTCATGCGTTTCAATGGCAGACATGGCAGAATCAGAAGAAAATTACGACCTAGCTTTGACTGCAGCACGGAAAGCATACGAAAAGACCGTCCGCGCCAGAGGCGATGGCCACCCAGAGACACTCCGCATTCGCCAGTCCCTCGCCCACTACACCGCAATGACAGGCGACGGAATGTCTGCACTAATTCAATACAGCAATCTCATCAAAGACAGCGAGCGCTTTCTAGGCGCCGATCACTCCATCACTCTCACATCGCGCGAGGGAGTCGCCTTAACCACAGGCATGTTGGGCGGTTTCAGCGCCGCACGAGACATATACTCTGACCTTGTCACCGACTGCGTTCGACTACTTTCCCATAATCATCACCTCACCATCGCAATCCGTGAAGGGTTCGCCATATCCAACGGGATAGCAGGTGATATCGAAGTTGCCCGAAGCCAGCTCAACGAGCTATTAAAGGACAGCGAGCGCATTCTTGGCCCACAGCACCCCACAACCATCGACGTCAAATACACATTGAAGTACTGGAACGAATTTCCAGAATTCGAGTAAATTGAATACTTATATTGCTCGCAACTATTGACCAAGCAAATCTTACAGACACCAACAGCCTGTTTGGCAAGACGAACTTCGGTGCTTATTGTCCGATGCCGAACCTCAGCATGTCATTCAGTCAACGAGGTAGTGGGCTTCGATGTAGGCGACCGTGGAGTCGAATGGCTCCCCCACAGGCTTGAGCATGTATTTGCGGAACACCGCGGACGTCGCGCGGCGCACACCCCGATTGCGGGCCTCGGCGTTGTCCCAGGACTGGGCGAGGGTTCGTGTGACCACCTGGTCGATTTCCTCGGCCAGGTTCCTCTCCGTCACCGTCAGGCCGGGCGGTGCGTGCTCATGGATGATCCGCGACAGGACACCTACGTGGTCGTCGTCGACCACGACGACGGCTTCGTCGGGGTGCTTCTCGGCGTCCACGATAGTTCGAGCGATCCGCAGTGCTTCGGCCAGGAAGTCTAGGGCGTCCTGGGCATTCTGGATGATCCGGTCGCGTAGCTTCCTGATCCGCTCAGCCAGGGCCGTGTACTTGGCCGACTCCGGTTCGACTCCGTTGTCCAGGGCGGCTTTGATCCTGTCCAGGATCTCCGCAGCGGACGGCGGCTTCTCGTCCTTGCCATCCTCGTTACCCGGCTTGGGACGAACGAGGGACATAAGTTCCTTGAGAAGAGCGATGCCCTTGGCATCCAGTCTTAGAGGCTCCTCTTGGGAGGCGACCACGGAGAAGGAGTGGACATGGGCGTTGATGATTTCCAAGACCATCGGCCCTAGTTCGTTGAGTCGCTGTTTCCGCTCTTCGTCTGTGGACTTCTTGAACAGCGTTGTGTAGACCGAACCGAACAGCCCGATGCCGCCGCGGTACTTGGTGATGCGCTTATCGGTGTTGATGTAGGGGTACAGGCGTGCGAGGAGCCGGTACTCCTTAGCGAAGTCCTCGGCGGCATCGGGGTTGGCGTCCAGGAACATGTTGATCGCGCGCACCGACTCGTAGCTGTGGACTTCGAGGTCCAGGCCGTCCACGTCGGCCAACAGGTCCTCGATCCGCGCGAAGGTCTTACGGAACTCCGCGACCAGTTCGGACACGTCGTTGACGAACCCGCCTCCCTTACCGGGCTCCTTAGAGGCGGGGTCGGCGACGGCGCGCTGAACCTCTTCTGCCAGACCGATGTAGTCCACGACCACCCCGGAGGTCTTCACGAACCCGTCCGGGGACACCCAGGGGCGGTTCGGCCGGGTGATGGTCTGGAACAGGGTGTGGGCCTTGAGCGGCTTGTCCAGGTAGAGGACCCCCTCGTTGGGGGCGTCGAACCCGGTCATCAGCTTCGCGGTCACCACCAGGAAGCACAGCGGGTCGTCCGGGGTGAGGAACCGCCGCTTCTGGTCTTCTTCCTCTGTATCCGACAGCCGGTACTTCTGCAGCGAGGGGTCTTCGCCCTTGCGGTTCGAGACGGAGATGTTGACTTCGGCGGTGATCCGTTCGTGTTTGCCGACTTCGGCCAGGGCCTGCGTGGCTTCGAATCCGGCGAGGAGTTCGTTGATCTTGTTGGTGTAGGCCACGGCCAGCTCACGGTTGTAGGCGACAACCTGGGCCTTGAGGCCGTTGCGGTAAGGGCCGGCCAGGTAGTGGTCCACGATGTGCTGGCACACCGCATGGATGCGGTCGGGGTTGTTGAACACCGAGGTCAGGCGCCCGAACTTGCGCGACAGAAGGTCCCGATCGGGGTCGTCGAGGTCGAAGTCGTCGCCGAACTGGTCGAACTCGGCTTGCAGTTCCAGGTCGTTCATCTCGAAGGAGACCGGGTGGGGGTCCAGCATGACCGGGACGGTCGCCCCGTCCTGTAGGGACCGGGAGACCGAGTAGTGGTGCAGGACCCGTCCCGGGTCGCTTTCTTCGCCGAAGAGGGCGAAGGTGTCGGTGGCGAGGTTCCTGATGGGGGTGCCGGTCATGCCGAAGAACTTTGCGTTCGGCAACGCTGCGCGCATCTGGCCGGCGAGGGATTCCTCGTCTTTAGACTGGGTGCGGTGGGCCTCGTCGACCAGAACGATGATGCTGCCCCGGGTGGACAATTCCTTGCCCGCATCGGCGAACTTGTGGACCGTCGTGGAGATGACACCGGGCACCCCGTTGGCCAGCAGGGTACGTAGTTCCCGGCTTGTGGCGGGCTGCTTGAAGTTGCTCTCGCCCAGCGCTGAGGTGTACACGCCGGAGGTCTGGCGGACGAGGTCGAGGCGGTCCGACAGCAGGATGATCGTGGGCGACTCGATCCGTGGGTCGGCCAGCAGCAGGGAGGCAGCGAACACCATGAGCAACGTCTTCCCCGACCCCTGGTGGTGCCAGATAAGACCTTTCGAGCCTCCCTCCAGGACGCGTTGGTGGATCAGGTCCGCGGCCTCCATCTGCGGATAGCGCGGAAGGTACTTGATATCCGCCCCACCACCGGACGTGTCGAAGAGGGCGAATCTGGCGAGCACCTCCAGCACCGTGACCGGGTTCAGCAGCAGCTCGACGGACCGCTTCACGTCGGTCTGCCCGAGCAGGGTCTCGTCATCGCCCGTAGACCGGAACGGCTGCCACAGAGTCGTCGGGGCACCAGCAGCGCCGAACCGCAGTTTCAGTCCGTCGGAGGCGACGGAGAAGACATTGGGGGTGAAGAACCACGGGTACTCGGTGGCGTACACGTCGTTGATCTCGTGGGCTGCGTCGATCCACGCGGACTTCGTTGTCGGGGACTTCAGCTCGACCACAACCAGTGGCAGCCCGTTTACCCAGTACACCAGGTCGAAGCGGCGGGAAGGCTTGCCTGGGACGGTGATGGTCACTTCGTCTGAGACGACCAGCGTGTTGGCGGACGGGTGTTCGACGTCAATGATCTTCAAGGCGTGCCACACGCCGTCCGTGTCCCGGAACTCTTCTCGTCCCCGCAGCAGATGCAGCACTTGCTCGTTGGCCCGTACCAGGCCGCCCTCGACGGCATTGACCGTCGCGGTGATCTCCTCGACCACCGCGTCCACGTCGAATCCGTCGATCACTCCGGGGTTGAGGCGGACAATGGCGTCCCTCAGCTGACTGGCGATCACCGTCTGTGTGGTCTCACGCGGCAGCGATCTGCCCGCAGTGAAGTCCCACCCCATCGGGACGGACCACTGGATCATCAGGTTCTGAAACTCGCGTTCCGCGATGCCCTTAGCCATCAGACGACTTCCAGTTCGACGGACTCGATGTCAATGGTGCGGTCCAGCAGGCTTGTCAGGAGACCCGACCGGACTTCACGGAGCCGGGCGGCCTCCGCGCGGGTCGCCTCCACTACAGACGTCATCGCGTCAAGTTCCAGCGCCATCTCGCGTTGACGATCGAGAGACGGTAGGTGCACGGCCATACTCTTCGCCCGTTTCGCGCTGATGTGCTTGATGTTGCTTCCCCCCGCGACATCAAGGAAAGCCCCGGACTCGTAGGCCCACATACTCCAGTGGAAGACGAACTCAGGGATGCAGACCCCTTCCAGCGCCCGGAGACGGAGCAGGGTCATCTGGGTGCAAACGGGCGCTGATAGCTCGTCTCGCCACATGGCGGGCATCCCGACCGCATTCGCGCTCGCACTGCCCTCGGACACCACAACGTCACCGTACTGCAGACCGTATTTCTTTTGCTCCGCTGGACTGTAGTTCATCTCAAGCACGTCGGTCAGATCAAGCGTCCCGTACCCCACATTCGCAGAACGAAGGTAAGGCGTCATATATTGACCGACCGCCCTTTCAGGTGTCCGACGAACACCAGTGGAAAAATCAAAAGCCTGATCGGCCCTCACGACTTCAAGGTGCTTGTCAGTAATGAGATCGGCTCGTCGGCGACGCAAAACCGCTGCCAGCGCCTCTGATTCGGCGTCGAGTGCGGTGATCTGAGCGTCGACAGCGCCAATCACCTCAACGATCCGCTCCTGCATCGACAGCGGCGGCAAAGCGAACGGTATGGCACGAAATGAAGCGTCGGCGATGGTCTTACGACGCAGAACCGTTCCAGAGGCACGGTTTTGCATCTCAACCCAGAACGCTGGCGTCTGGAAGTACAGCCCCAGGAACTCCGGGAGAGCTCTCTGGTCCACCTCATAGGTAATGAAGACACCCGAGACGTGGGTGCCGTCGTGCTCCGATCGTGCAACGCCTACGGGGGCTTCGAACGCTGTAATCGTGCGGAGCACGACGTCGCTCTCTCGCACCATGTTCAGCGTCTTGTATTTCGAGACACCACCAACAAATGGTTCCTTCTCGCCGAGGCCACGCCCATACATCTGTACACTGGCAGCAGGATAGGTGACGCCATCCTTCACAGTCACCTTGCGATGAACTCGGGTCAGTAGGTCACCAAGGGTGATTTGCTTCCAATCACTCATCGAAGCCCTCGATCCCGGCGTCAGCGAGAACGGCAAGCATGCGGGCTTCAGACTTCTGCCGTTCGGCACGGGCGATGTTATAGGCGTCGATGAGTGTACCGAGATCTTCACCCTCAGCTGCGACATGCTTGATGTACCTGCCGATGTTCAGGTCGCACTCGTTCGCCACGATCTCCGTGGTCGGTACGAAACGTAGAGCGATTCCGCCACCACCATCGGGGTTCACCGGGCTGCCGTCAGCGTCGAAGTGTGAGTGATAAGCGGCCACCACATCAGCGATGTCGGCGTCAGCGAGAACGTTACGGTTCTTGCCCTTGATGAACCGCTTGGAGGCGTCGATGAACAGTACGCCCCCCTGGCGTTCCTCAGGCTTGCTTCCGGGTGCACGGAATACGAGGATGCAGGTCGGGATGGTAGTCGAATAGAAGAGGTTCGCTGGAAGACCGATGACGGCCTCCAGCAGGTCGTCCTCCACGACACGCTGGCGGATGGCACGTTCCTGCGCTCCGCGGAAGAGGACCCCGTGAGGGAGAACGACGCCTGCGCGCCCCTTCTTTGCGCTCATGCTGGCGATCATGTGCTGGACAAAAGCCCAGTCCGCCGATGCCTGGGGGGCGACAGCTCCAAGGGCACGAGGATCGTTAGTCCAGGGCTTCCACTTGAGACTGTATGGAGGGTTAGCGACGATCACATCAAACTGTGCTAGGGATCCGTCCGGTTTTTTGAAGCGCGGATCCTTCAGGGTGTCCCCAAGCTCGATTCTGAAGTCAGTTAGGTTATGCATGAACAGGTTCATGCGCGCGACGCTTGCGGTGTCCGCCACGGCTTCCTGTCCGTACAGTCTGAGGGAATAACCCCGCTTCCCTCGAGCCTTCAGGAGGTTCGCGGCCGCAATGAGCATTCCCCCAGAGCCACAAGTGGGATCGTACACGGACTCGTAGTTTTTTGGGTCTAGGAGCTCAATGAGCAGCTCTACAACCTCACGCGGAGTAAAGAACTGGCCTGCGCGGGTACCGGACCCGTCAGAGAACCGCTTCAGCAAGTACTCATACGCTCCGCCCAGCACATCGTGGGACATATTGTCCCCGTGCATCTCCGGAGTACGGTCCATCGCCTGCATAACCGCTGCCAGCACCTCTCCTGACAACACTTCTGTTCGAGTCCATTCCATGGACCCGAACAGACGAGAGAACTTATCGGGATTTGCAGTCTCGATAGCTTGAAGGGAGGATCGGACCCGCTGGCCGAGGCCGGGCTGGGTGATGGTAGCGAGTATGGAGGACCAGGACGCTCGTCGCTCCTCAGCAGTGCCGCGGTTAATGAATGGGATCTCAAAAGACTGGTAGTCGCGGTACTCGATCTCACGGGCTTCGTCGTCTGTCAGACCTTCCAAGCCCTCGTTCTCAGCGAGGAACACCTCGTGGTTATGTTCCCAGGTGTCCGACAGGTACTTCCAGAACATCAACGGGAAGATCACTGAAGCGTACTGCGCCTCGGGCATCGCCACGCGCAACTCGTCGGCGGCGTCCCACAACCGGCTCTCGATCTCCTGCTGCGTCACTGCCATCAGTCGGAGGTGTCCTTGCTTGTCAGAGGGTGGAGGCCCGCGGGCCGTGTTGTTGCTGCTCGTCAGCCTACTTTCGAGGACTGACAGTATGTGCACAAGGCAAGCACGGATGCTCGTTCCTCTGCCGCCGGCTCCATCAGCCCTGCCAGTATTGGGGCGACGGGTTCGCTGTGGGCGTCTCTGGACCGAGCCCGGCGCCCCCTTCCGCATGCAGTCTGCTTCGGAGCAGGTGCGGTCGGGGGCCCCATCCCCGCACCCCGGCAGCAACGACGCCGGGAGCTGGCCGAACACGTCAGGCGGCTGCACGAGGCATCCAACGGCACGAGCGGGTTCCGGCGCATCCTGGCCTGTCTGCACGCCGAAGGCGTGGACGCCTCGCAGGGGCTGGTGCGCTCCATCATGCGCGAGCTGGGGATCTTCGGTGTCCAGCCCCGTTCGAACAAGCGCACCACCGTCCCCGCGCCGGACGCCCACACGAGCCCCGACCTGCTGCGGCGCGACTTCACCGCGGCCGAGCCCGCGACGAGGCTGGTCGGTGACATCACCTACCTGCGCACCGGCCAGGGATGGCTGTATCTGGCGACGGTGATCGACCTGCACTCGCGGATGGTCGTGGGCTGGTCGATGGCCGAGCACATGCGCACCGGGCTGGTCTGTGACGCGTTGCGGATGGCGCATACGCACGGGCACGTGCGGCCCGGCGCCGTCTTCCACTCCGACCGCGGGTCGCAGTACACCTCTGCCGGCTACGCCGCCGTTGCCGGGGAGCTGGGCGGTGTGAGGCTCTCGGTCGGGCGGAGCGGGTCGTGTCACGACGACGCTGTGGCGGAGTCGTGGTTCTCGATGCTCAATAACGAGATGTTCCACCGGTACCGGTTCGCCACCCTGGCCGAGGCCGGGTTCGCGGTGATGCGGTACATCGAGGTGTTCTCCAACCGGCAGAGGTTGCACTCCACGCTGGGCTACCGCACCCCGGCGGCTGTGCTCGCCCTGTGGCAGGAGGCGGTCGCTCTCTCGGCCTGACCAGCAAAACGACCGTCTGAACAACTTGACACAGCCCAAAGCTGGATTCGTCGCATGATGAAGGCGAGGCGCAGGGCTACGCTTGTACGGGATGGGATCGAGGACGGCAGAGGCATGAGCGATACAGGGCGGAAACAGTTGAGGACGACGCGTCAGGAGTTGCATCAGATTGAAGAGGGGCTCAAGTGGAGCTATGGGGGACTCATCGATGAGAGCGGCCTTGAGCAGAAGACGGGTCGTGAACGAGAGCGCGCATGGCTGTCCAGGGCAGTGGCTGCGGCGGCGCTACGTCGTGAGACTGGGTTGGACCGTGAGGACTGCGCGAAGGCCGTCATCGATGATTACGACGACGGTGGGCTTGACGCAGTTGCGGTCACTGACGGAGCCCAGGTGTGGCTTGTTCAGGGAAAGTGGAGCGACAAAGGGAACGCTGGTTTCAGTCAGAGCGCGGCTCTCTCCTTAGTTCACGGACTAACCCTGCTGGAACAGCGTGATTTTAGTTCATTCAACGAAAAAATGCAGCCGTTCACTGCGCAGCTCGACTCTGCGCTGGCGGATACCCGCCTGAAGATCCACCTCGTGATCGCGCTTGTCGGGGACGAGCCGCTCAGCAAGCATGCTAGGGACGTCCTGGACCGCTCTGTTGAGGACCACCACGGACACGGCCCGATGCTCGACTATAAACTACTGGGCGCTGGTGCGCTGCTGGAGCAGCTCAAGGACGATCGGTCTCCCGTACCGGTGAACGTCAATGTGCGGATGCAAAAATGGATCAAGCGTGATACACCGTTCACTGCGTTTCAGGGTACTGTTGCGGCTGGCGATGTGGCCAAGTGGTATGACGGCTATGGACACCGCCTGTTTTCGCAGAACATTCGGAATTCTCTAGGCCGGACCCCGATCAACTCAGGTATCCAGCAGACGCTGGCCGATGAACCCGACAATTTCTGGTATTTTAACAACGGCATCACTGTGTTGTGTGACCGGGTCGAAGAGCACTGGATTAGCCGCCGTCGTCCCGATGAACCGGTGGAACTCATTTTGAGTAAAGTCAGCGTTGTCAACGGCGCCCAGACTGTCACTTCGATACACGAGGCATGGAGCCTGGATCCGGAAACCGTTGAAGACGCAGACGTCAGCGTTCGCGTGATCGCTCTGGGGGACTTGGGGGAGGAGCGAGCCATCTACGCGAAACGAATTACGCAGACCACCAATACTCAGAATGATGTTTCACTGCGGGACTTCATCGCCTTGGACGACACGCAGGCGCGCATCCGTGAGGACTTCGACCTGTCCCTTGGCAAGCAGTACGTTTACAAGCGCGGTGAGGCCGATCCGGCTCCGGAGGCGGGCTGTTCGGTGGTGCATGCTGCTGTCGCTTTGGCTTGTGCACACCGCACATCGGAATTGTCGGTTCGGGCCAAGAGATCAACGGACTTGCTGTGGGAGAGTGGCCGACTCGGGAACTATGCTCGGTTGTTCGGTGAAGCGCCGAGTGCGTTTCGTATCTGGCGCTGCGTTCTGATCCATCGTGAGGTCGGCAAGGCCCTGGAGCAGCTACACGAGCACGTGCGGGGGCGCGCGGCCGACACGACGCTCCGTGGCGACCTGTTCATCAGCCACCTAATCTTTCGACTCCTTGCCCCTGATATGGAGGACGTCGATGACCCGCACTTCGATGTCGGGCCGCTACTAACCCGTATACCTGGCCTCGTCAAACCAGTCGTGGACTGGCTAATTTATCAGATCGACATGGTCTACGGGCCTACGTCCTTCCTCACCAGCACGTTCACCAACGAGGAGCGCTGTAAGGAACTCGCCAATCTTGTCCTGACCGCAGTACAGGCCGGTCAGCCTGTCCCGGAAGTTCCCGAAAACTATCAGCCTTCAGCGCCGCGCCCACGTCGTCCACGCCGCCCGAACGCAGTACCCACTTTGGTGACCGCTCAGCTGCTGGCAGAGGGTACTCCCGTTCAGTATTTCCCACTGACCGCGCCGGAGGAGAAGGCGGTAAGTGAATGGCTGAACGCCGACCCACGCAGGAAACAAGCAAGTTGGACGAATGACCGGTCCAGGCCTCTGGTCTGGGCTTACGACGGCTCCCCCTACTCGGCAAGCGGACTTGTCTCCCGAATCTGGGAGTTGGCGGGCTGGGAGGAGGCTCCTGGCGCGGTCCAGGGGCCAGCACGTTGGATCGTCGAAGGAAGGCAGTCTCTGTACGACATGGCCATGGAGTGGCTGACTGCCCAGGACGAAGCAGAGGAGGAGTGAAAGCCGTTGGGCCGCTTCTGAGGAAGCCGAGAAGGCAGCCCTTGCGTGTCTCCGAGTCTGTGGGAAAGTACGTCCGCCGGTCTGCGGACGGATGGTCTGAGGTCGGGCGCGAGTCCGAGGGGGAGCAAGAGGGCTCCCGTCCCGGAGGGGTGGATGCTTGAACGGGCGCTTACAGCCGACGGCCGCGGACCTGGCAGCGTGCGCGGCCCCGGAAGTGGTCGCTCCACATTCGCTCTGTGGACGTGCGACGGCTGATCGTCTCCGCGAGAGTGCCTCTGGTCGGGGTTCTCGAAGCGGAGTGCCTCGCGCGTGGGTGGAGAGAATGGACGAGCACTCCAAGGCATCGGCCCCATCAGGGCACGCCCAATGTAGGCATATCAGGGCGTACCAGGCACATATAACCGCCTGTTCGGAGTCCGGAGGGGAACTTCTAATCCGACGGTCGCAGGTTCGAATCCTGCCGGGTGCGCAACAAAACCCCAGGTCAGAGCCCTGTATACACGCCAGCAGGGAGAGCTGTCCTGCCGGTGGGACCAGGGTGGGACCGAGGTGGGGCCGACACCGGCCCCCGTCGGCCCCTGCGTCCCCGCACAGGCCGACGGACACGCCCCGCGTCCTTGAGCACCAGCGATGCCGTGCGCTCCGCCGCTTCACGTGCCACCTGGGGAAGCACGGTGGAATAGGTGTCCGCGGTCAGCACGATGCTCGCGTGCCCCAACATCGCTTGCACCACCTTCAGCTCCACCCCTACCGCCAACGCCAGCGTCGCCGCGCCATGGCGCAGGTCATGCAGCCGCACCGGCGGCAACCCACTCGCGGTGTTCAACCTCCGGAACAGGCGCGACAGCCGCTCTGGAGCCAGCGGGCCGCCGCCCACCGCCGTGAAGACATAGCCACCGCGATCCCACTCACGACCGCGCCTCTCGGCCTCTTTCTGCTGGCGCCACCGGTGGCGGCGCAGGACACCCACCGTAGCGTGGTCCACCATCACAGTGCGACGGCTCGCCGCGCACTTGGGCGCCGACTCCACCAACCCCCGGCCCCGATGGGCCTGGAGCTGGCGCACCACCCGAACCGCCCCCTGATCAAGGTCGATGTCGGGCCACCGCAGGCCCAGAACCTCGCCACGGCGCAGCCCGCATATCGTCACCAGGTGAAACAGGCCGTACACCCGCTCCTCGGAGCCGCCAGCGCCGCCCCTGGAGACCGCGTCGGCTCCTGCTTATCCTTGCCTCCGGGCGTACCGCGCACCGCGTTACGCAGTGTCAAAGCGGCCAGGCAGAGAAGGTAGGCACACCCCAGGTACTTCAGCGTGCGGAACGCGGGCCCCAAGGCCAGAAGCAGCGCCGAGAGTCCGGCTCAGGCCGCCGCGGTCCAGTCGAGCCGGCCGCTGCACACACCCAGCGCCACTGTGAGGCCGCCCGGCGCTCCGGTTCCCGTCCGGGCGAATGGGCCATGGGTCGTCGCTCCCCTTGTCCGTCCTGTCGGTGTCCGGGGTCTCCGGAGCCTCGTCAGGGGTTCGGTGCACGGCGGCGGGGCGGATTGGTCCGTTCTCAAGGCGCCCTGCGGAACAGGGCACGAGAAGGTCCGGGGGCGGCTTCCCCAGGCGCCGCCCCCGGACCGGGGAGAGATGCGGGGAGGGTCAGCCCTCCAGCGGCATCTGCATCATCGGCTCGCTGGTGGGCTGGTCGGATCCCCCTTCGGGTTCGACGGTGACGGCGATGCCCTCGGCGTCTCCGATGCCGCCCGCCAGGAGCGGATCGACCTCGCCGTCGGAGGCGACCTCCAGCAGTCCGGCCGAGCGCACCGAACCGTCCGGGTCGGCCAGCCACAGCTGGTAGTCCTGCCCGTCGAGCGGCTCCAGCCCCTGAACGCTGAGGACGAGGGCGCCGCGGCTCTGCGAGGAGACCGCCGTCACCGCCACCCCCTCGGCCGGCTCCGCCCCGGCCACCTCCGCGTCGGGTGCGGAGAGCACAGCGGCGATCTGCCGCTCCTTCTCCTCCAGCTCGCCGATGCGGGACTGCTGCCAGACCACGGCCCCGCCCAGGGCCAGGACCGCGGCCAGGCACGCGGCGAGGGCCCATGCCCCGCCCCAGCGGGACCACCAGGAGCGCGGTGAGGCCATGCGGGTCTCGGCCGGGGCGAGCTGCCGCGTGCGGGAGACCTCCTCCAGCACGCGGGCACGCATCCGCTCCGGCGGTGTGCGGGACGCGGCCTCCCCGAGCAGAGCCGCCGTCTCGGCCATTCCGCGCACTTCCTGCACGCAGGACTCGCAGCGCGCGAGGTGCTCTTCGAAGCGGCGCAGCTCATCCTCGGGCAGGGCGTTGAGGGCGTAGGCACCGGCGAGCGTGTGCAGGTCCTGGCGAAGTCGCGGCATCACCACTCCACCCCCAGGCAGTCGCGCAGGCGGATGAGGCCGTCGCGCATCCTCGTCTTGACCGTCCCGAGGGGCGAGGACAACAGTTTGGCCACCTCGCGGTAGGTGTAGCCGCCGTAGTAGGCCAGGCGAACGGCCTGGCGCTGCAGCTCGGTCAGTGTCTCCAGACACCGGCGGACGCGTTCGCGCTCCAGTCGGCCGGTCGCCTCCTCCTCCACCTCGTCGTAGGGGGATCCGTCGCCGACCGCCGCGGCGCGTGCCTCGCGGTCGCGCCCGGCCTGGTCGCTGCGGACCCGGTCGACGGCGCGGCGGTGCGCGAGCGTCATCGTCCACGCCTGCGGGCTGCCCCGGTGCTCGTCGTAGCGGCAGGCCGAGCGCCACACCTCCACCATGACCTCCTGGGCGACCTCCTCCGATTGGGCGGGGTCGCGCAGGATGCGGCGGACCAGCCCGTACACCGGCGGGCTCATGCGGTCGTAGACCTGTTCGTAGGCGCGTTCGTCGCCGCGGGCGACACGGTGCAGGAGGCCGACCAGGTCCTCCTGGGGCTGCGCACCGCCTTCGGGGACACCGGCCAGGTGCCGTGCGGAGTCCTCGTTCATCGTCCTCGTTCCCGTCCCAGGGCCGAACCCGGGCGGGCCCTGTCCACCGCCGACCCGCCCGGGCGCCTGAAGCCTCGACCTGTGGCGTCTAGCCCTGGGGCATCAGCACACCGTCGATGATGTAGACCGTGGCGTTGGAGGTCTGCACGTTCCCGCAGACCACGTTCGCGTCGCCGTTGACCGTGTACTCCTCTCCGGAGCCGGAGGTCTCCACCTTCCCGCCCTGCAGCGAGGTGAAGGAGCCCTCCTCCAGGTCCGCGGGCGCGTGCTTGCCCTCGACGACGTGGTAGGTCAGCACGTCGGTGAGCTGGTCCTTGTCCTCCAGCAGGGCGTTCAGGTCCTCCTCCGGGATCTCCTCGAAGGCCGCGTCGGCCGGCGCGAAGACGGTGATGTCCTCGGCGCCGTTCAGCGTGTCGCCCAGGTCGGCCTGGGTGACGGCCTCGACCAGCGTCGACAGGGCCGGGTTGTTGGACGCCGCCGTGGCGACGGGGTCCTCGGCCATGCCGTCGAAGCTGCCGGCCCCGTCGTCGGGGACGTCGGCACAGGCAGGGCCGAACGGCTCGTCCATCGCCGCCTCGGTCTCACCGTTCCCGGCCCGCTCCTCGGCCGAACCGGTCTCGCCTCCGCTGCCGCCGGCCTCCTCCTCACCGCCGCCGGACATGTCGCCGCAGGCGGCGAGCCCGAAGGCGAGCACGGCGGCGGCCGAGGCGGTCCCGAACTTGCGGATGTAGTCGGTGGTGCTCATCGTCATCCTCTTCTTTCCTCTGCTCTTTCTCGGTGGTTCCGTTGTGCTCTCGCAGGGGGTGCGGACCGGGTCGCGAGGGGCGCGGCGCGCCGTGCTCACACCGTGGTGATCTGCACCGAATGCCAGCCCGTCGCCCCGTCGGGAACGGGCTCGGCACGTTCTTCGGTCTGCGTGTATCCGGAGTTGTCGGTGGCCCGGACCTCGAAGGTGTGCCGCCCGGGCTCCAGGTCGAACTCCGTGCTCCACTGGACCCAGGTGTCGATCCCCGGCGCCTCGGCGAGGTCGGCCTCCCGCCAGGGGCCGCCGTCGGCGCGCACCTCCACCGCCTCGATCCCGCGGCGCTGGGCCCAGGCCGTTCCGGCCACGGTGGTGGGGCCTGCGTCGACCTCGGCCAGCGGCCCGGGAACGTCGATCCGGGACATGGTCTTGATCGGCGCCCTGACGGCCCAGCCGCGCCGCGCCCAGTAGGCGCGGGCGTCGGAGAAGCGGGTGAGGCGGATGTCGGTGACCCACTTGGTGGCACTGACGAACCCGTAGAGGCCGGGCACGACCACGCGCACCGGGAAGCCGTGCGCGAAGGGGAGCGGTTCGCCGTCCATGGCGATGGCCAGGAGGGCGTCGCGCCCGTCCAGGACCGCCTCGGTCGGGGTGCCGCAGGTCCACCCGTCCTGGGAGGTGCTCAGGATCTGGTCGGCCCCGCTGTGCACACCGGCCTCGCGCAGCAGGTCGTCCAAGCGCACGCCCAGCCAGCGGGTGTTGCCGACCAGGTCGCCGCCGACCTGGTTGGACACACAGGTCAGGGTGGTGTCGGACTCGACCAGGCGGCGCCGCAGCAGGGCGTCGTAGTCGAGTTCGAGGGGCCGGTCGACCATGCCGTGGATGCGCAGCCGCCACCGGTCGGGGTCGACCCGGGGCACCGACAGGGCGGTGTCGATGCGGTAGAAGACCGGGTTGGGGGTGGTGAAGGGCGGCAGGCCGCGGATGCCCAGGTCGGAACCGGCGGGAAGGGGCGGCAGCGGATCGGCCGCAGGGGGCAGCCGGAGGACGGCCCGCTTCTCGGCGATGCCCGCCCCCGAGGCCAGGTAGCGCCCGATGCCGCCGGCCGCACCCGCGAACACCAGCACACCGGCCCCGGTGAGCAGGAAACGCCGACGGGAGGACACGC
>NZ_ANBH01000076.1 GCF_000341185.1 Nocardiopsis chromatogenes YIM 90109 | reverse complement strand
GTCGGCGCGGCGCACCGCCACTGCCACGGCGCCGACCGCAGCGAACGCGGCCAGCCCGGTGTAGCCGACGACGGAGCGGCGGAGCGAGAGGACACCGAGCACCGCCGCGAAGAGCGCGATCGCGGCGTACACCCCGGCGAGCAGCGCGATCTTGTCGTAGATCCCGAACACCGCGATCGCGAATTCCTTGGCCCACGACGGGCTGTTGTCCACCAGGGCGTCCCCGACGGCGATGACCGGGGAAGCCGTCCCCGTCAGCCCCGCGGCCAGCTCCCCGGCTCCCAGAGCCGCGGCCGCCGCGAGGACCCCGGTGGCCGCCCCCGCGCCGACCGAACGGGCGTCCCGCCCCTTGTCCGCCTCTCCCGTGCTTTTCACACCAGGGGTTCGGCGCTCCGGCGGATCCGGATTGGTCGGTCGGCGAATTCTCCTTCCGCCCCCGGTCACCGCGCCTGCCGCGTCCTGGCGGAGAGCGCGGTGGTCGCGAGGCGCCACCAGCCCGCCGACGGGCCGGTGGGCGCGGCGACCGGCAGTGAGGCCGGTCAGCTCGGCCACGGTCGCCGCGACGCGGCAAGGCTCCGGGCAGAGGCGGACGACGGCGCCTTCGTCGGCGTCGTCCTGCGAGCCGAACCAGACCCACATCCGACGTCCGCAGGCCCGAATCCTGCCGGATGCGCAACAAAACCCCAGTTCAGACGGCTACACGCGCTCCAAAGGACGCGGGGTCCACCCCCTCTTGGGCTCGGGGTTCGCTCTTCATCCGGGACCCAGCGCGCGGAGGATCTTCGGGCGCCCGTGCAGTCGGCCGCACCCTGGTCCCCCATGTGGAACCCGCGCCACACCTTGGCGCGTGCGAGGCGGGGCCCCGCACCGTCACGCATGTGCGAAGCCGCCCAGGCGCGAGAGCCGTGCCCACCCCTGGAACGGAACGACACCGGACCATGCGGAGCACTGCTCTAGGAGGCGCTCCGCTCATGCGGTCAGGGTTCGCGCCCCTCGGCGAAGTACAGTCGGGTCCGATCGGCCAAGCGCCACGAGATCTCGTGTGGGCCCTTGTCGGCGGCCTGAAGGATGAGCGACAGCAGGTTGACATGCTCGGCCTCCAGCCATGCGAGCGCCTCGCTCCGGTGTGCGAAGCGTGTCGGCGCCCCGCTCCGGCCGGAAGGCGGGGACGTGCCGTCCGATGGCCCGAAGGCGGCGGCGGTAGCGGTCTCGGTCGTTTCCAGGTACCACGAGCACAGGCGCTGCCACGCGGCCGGAATGCCCGGGTCGGATTCAGCGCGCTCGGCGGCGTAGAGACGCAGCAGGTCGTTGAACCGGTAGCGTTCCGCGGCGGTCCGCTGCAGGAGTCCGGAGGTGACGAGTGTGTCCAGCAGGCGGACGGCGGCGGGTTCCGTCGACCCCAGCAGGGCCGCGGCCGCCGCGGCGGTGAAGTCGGGCCCCGGATGGACTCCGAGCAGGACGAACAAGCGGGCGCTCGTCTCGTCCAGGCGGGCGCAGGTGTCGTCGAAGACGGAGCGGACCGCGGTGTGGCGGTCTCCGGGGACGGAGAGTGCGGCGAGGCGGCCGCGGCTGGCGAGCTCGGCCGCATACGACGCCAATGAGCGCCTGCGCTGCGCGGCCAGGTTCGCCGCAGCGATGCGGAGCGCCATGGGCAGGTAGGCGCAGAGCCGGGCGACCTTCGCGCATGCTTCAGGTTCCGCACCCGTGCGCTGTTCCCCCAGGACACCGGCGAGCAGCGCCTGCGCCTCCGCCGGTCGGAGCACATCGATCATGTCGGTCCGGGCCGTGTGGCTGGCCGTCAGGCCGCGGAGGTCGGAGCGGCTGGTGACCAGTACGGAGACCCCCGTCGTCCCCGGCAGGAGAGGCCGCACCTGTCCGGCTCCGGCCGCGTCGTCGAGGATCAGCAGCATCCGCCGATCAGCGACCCGGCTCCGGAAGGCCGCGGCCCGCTCCTCCAGTGTCTCGGGGATCGCCTCCAGGGCCATCCCGGCGGCGCGGAGGAGTTCGGCCAGGGCATCGCTCGGTTCGCGCGGCCGTTCACCGACACCGTGCAGTCGGAGGTACCACTGGCCGTCGGGGAAAGCGGTGCGCAACCGATGGCCGATGTGCACCGCCAAGGCGGTCTTGCCCACCCCGGGCGCACCGGACAGCACGACGGGGACCGGCGACCCCCCGGTCAGTGTCGCCTGAAGGTCCTCAATCTGCGCGGAGCGTCCGACGAAGCCGGAGATCGCCAAGGGGAGTTGGCACTGCACGGGCCAGCTCGGCCTGGCGGGCGGCGTCGCGACGCCGGTGGCGGCCGCGCTCAGCCGTGCGTCGCGGCCGAGTACCGCCTGGTGGAGATCCTGGAGGTCCCGCCCGGGATCGATCCCCAACTCATCGGTGAGTCTTGTGTGCATCTGCCGGTAGTGGGCGAGGGCATCGGCCTGTCGACCACAGCGGTACAGCGCGGTCATGTACAGGGCGGCCACACGTTCATCCAGCGGATGTGCGGCGCTGAGTTCCGCGAGCACTGACAGCGCTTCCGCGTGCTCACCGAGCCGAAGCCGCACGTCGGCGTAGTCCAGTTCGGCCGCCTGCCGCTCGCGGCAGAGTGCGGTGCGGATCTCGTTGAACCACGGTGTATCGATGCCGAGGAAGGCCTCACCGCGCCAGAGCGCCAGTGCACGGCGGTAGGACTCGGCGGCACGCACATCGTCGTCCGTGCGACGCGCGGTGGCCAGCAGGTCGCGGAATCTGTGCAGGTCCACCGACCGTGCGTCCGCCTGGAGCACGTATCCGCCGTGCGCGTGGGAGATGGCGGCCGCCTGCGCGGGCAAGAGCCGTCGCAGGCGGGAGAGGTAGGTGTACAGCGTCGCCCTGGTCCGCTGCGGCGGGTGCCCGCCCCAGACACGCTGCACGAGCTGGTCGACCGGTACCGACTGCTGCGGGGACATGAGCAGGGCGGCGAGTACCGTCCGCTGCCGCGGCGGCCCGACGTCGATTGGCCGACCTCCCCTCCCACAGGCCTCGATGCTGCCCAGCAATCGGAACCGCACTTCTCGACCCGCGTGCGCGTCGGACCGACCGGCCTTCACTCCATCGCCCGGTACCGCATGGCCGTCAGAGACGATTCGGCCCGCGCCGTCGGCCAGCGCCGCCTGCACAGGTCGGCCCTGCCCGTGGTCCTCTCCCGGTGGTGCCATCTCCATGGATTCCCGGCTCATCACTTGCAGGGACGCGAGCGCCTCAGCGACGGTTCCCGCCGAAGCGGCGCTGCTCCGGCCCGTTCCGGACAGTTGCACCGTCGAAGAGGCGTTTCGCCGCCGCGCACAGGGGGGCTCAACTCAGGGATTCAGACTTCTTCAAGGTCGCCGACAAGCCGATGCTGCCAGCGTGGCCGTCGTCAGCCGCGATACACCGCGGGCGAGACTAACGAACGGAAGGACAGCACGATGAACAATCGGCTCGACCTTGACGTCCAGGACCTGCCCATGGACGTGTTCGACCTCGGCAGCACCGGACTGGAGCTCGAGACCCTCACCACCGGCCACGGCATGCAGGAGCACGCCGCATCGACCGGTTCGATGCCGTGCAGCTTCAACACCGTGTGCTGCTGCGCATGCTGCAGCCAAACCTGCAGCACCCCTGCTCCTTATGCGTTCGAGAACGGATCGGACGAATTGGAATAGGCGCATTCTGCTCGCTGATTCGGAAAGCAGCGCGAGCGGGCCGAGTAGAGCATTCGGCGTCCGCGGATCCCCCTGGGCGCCGGTCGCCTACCGAAGAGAATCCCCGCAGCACGATGGCCGGTCACCGGCATCAGTGGAACGGTGTACACCGCTGATCGTCCCGGACACCGGCACACACGCCTGACCTGCCGATTCGAATCCCGCCAGGTGACCTGTACCGGTCACCATGGCGCGCCGATCCATCCACCGGCGCCGTGGCCGGCGCCGTCACTCCCGTGTGGCGCCGGCCATCGCCCCGTATCACGAAAGCACGTCGCGTGACCGAACCGTGTGTGAACGGAATGCCGCCAGGACCGCGGATGGCGGTGCGGATGGCGGGCCTCCCCGCTGTCGGCCTTGCGGAACTGGCATTCAACGATACCGCTGAGCACTTGCGGAGCCTGCTCTCGATCCGAAGAAGGGTCGGTGAGAATGCCGGAGAACTGGGCAGCGAACTCTACAACGCGATCGCCGGCCTTCCCGACGGCTCGCCTGCGAAGCCCGCATTGGTCGCGCTGCGCCGTTCCGTGTACCGGCTGCGCCGTCCGTCGGCCCGGGTGTGGAACGCCGAGGTGGCCACGTCCTTGCCCGGCGGCCTGGCCAAGCGGGTGGACTCGTGGATCAAGGAACGCGAACTCTGGCACGAAGAGCAGCATGCCTTTGCGGCCACACTCTCCACCGAACTGCACTCCATCGACGACCGCTATTGCCGACAGCTGAGCGATCCGTGGTTCAGGCGCGGCCTGTTTCAGGCCGATCAGGTCCTCAGCGGCGTGCTGGACCGCTGGCTCGCCGACCCGCGCCGTCGCCCGCGCCGCAGGTCGGTATCCCGGTTGGTCCGCTACGCGACCCGTGCCGCCGCCAAGACCAGCCCCTTCAGCGGCTTCATGGTCGCGGGAAGCGGCCAATGGGTGTTCGACGCGGCCGGCGCCCCCGCCGATCCGCCGTCCGCGCCCCGCAGCTGCGGGGCGCGGGGCGTGTCCGAACTCTATGAGGCGGCCATGCGCCCGTGGTTCGACACCCTGGTCGAGCGGCCCGATGTCAAGGACACCATGACGGTGCGGCTCAACCCCAGTGTGACCCGGGGCCGAGACCGGCTGCGCTTCCTCGGTCCGCCGCCGACCGAGCAGGTGGTCACCATCGGCACGGCTCCGGCCATTGCGGCGTGCCTGCGCCTCGTGGCCGACAATCCGCCGATGACGCCGGTCGAAGTCCGGGATCGGCTGGCGGCCGCCGCTGGATCATCGGGAACCAGGCGGGCCGCGCTGCTGCTCGACCGGCTCTGCGACATCGGCCTACTGGAGTTGCTTCCCCCCGATGGTGTCCGGCCCACGGCCCCGGAGGCGCTGAGCCGCTGGGTGCAGGACATTCCGGCCATCGGCGACGAGACACGGGAACGGCTTGACATCCTCGCCCACGAGATCCGCAACCCCGTACCCGTGGACGATGTCATGGAACATCGGCGCCGGCAGACCCGACTCGCGCAGGTGGTCGCCCGGCTGACCGAGGACGGCCCCGACGATCGTGCCTCGGACCAAGCCGAGGCCGAGGATGCGGAAGATGGCCGGGATGCCTCCGGCGCCGCTCATGCGGTTGCGGCGGACGCCCTCGTCGCGGACCGCCCACTCGCCTTTCCGGATGCCGCCGCTTGGCAACCGGTCCTCGACGACCTGCGGACTCTCGGCCGCTGGCTGGCGGCGCTGGTGCCTGAGTGGGGGTTTCGCCGCGCCATGGACAGTTGGTGGCACCGCCGCTTCGCCGACCTCGATTCGATGCCCTTCGTTGACTTCCATTACGAGCTGATGGCGGAAATCGAGGCCGGGACCGCGGACGGCCAAGAGCTGGGCGCGCTGTGGCAGGCATTGCCGGCGGCGGTCTACGACCTGTCCGATGACCGCTCGGCGGCCGCCGAGGCGGCCGCGCTGAACAGAAGCGCCATGTCCTGCGTGCAGCGGCCCGTCGACAGCGACGGCGTCGCTCGGGTCGACATGGACGAGCTGGCCTCCTTCGCCGCAGCGACTCCGGGGTGGCTGGCGCCGCTGCGCTCGCTCGGTGTGTATGCCCAGCCGGTGTCCGCTCCGGGAGACCGCCAGGTTTCGGTGGTGCTCAACCGCCTCGATACTGGCTTCGGGCGGGGGCACAGCCGGATGGCGTATCTGCGCGGCGATGCCACCGCTGCGGTCGGAGGCCGCGCCGACGGCGCCGCGGAGGCGTACGGCCCTCCACCGGTGCCGGCCGCGATCGCCACCAGCCAGGGCATCGCGCTGAACGACCGGATGCCCAGCGTTCCCTACGAGATCGCCTACCCGTTCCAACCGCCGCCCCCGCCGGGCGTGTCCGGCATCGCCCTGGGCGACCTGGCGGTGCGGTCATCCGCTGGGCGCGACGGCCTGTTCCTGGTCGCACAGGGCCTGGACGTCGAAGTCACTCCCGTGCACTTGGGAATGATGGGGGAGAACATGCTCCCCCCGGCCGCGCGCCTGATGCTGACGGCGTTCGGGGAACGCCCTCCCGACATGCCCTGGAACGGTCGCGGCCTGCTGCGACAGGCTCCGGTCGAGCAGTGGCCGCGGCTCCAGGCCGGGCGCGTCGTCCTCAGCCGTGCGCAATGGGCGGTCGCCGGTTCCCAGGTCCCACGCCGCAGGAAGGGCGAGTCCGACGCCGTCTTCCTACTGCGGCTCGCCGAGTGGCGCGACGGCCTCGGCGTGCCGGAACGGTGCTTCGTCCGGCCGGTCTCCGACTCCTCTCAGCGCCGCCGATCCCTGCGTGAGAACCTCGCCCTGCGGCGCACCGCCAAACCCCTCTACGTCGACTTCGCCAACGTCTTCCTCGTCGATGCCCTGGAGGCGATGGTCGGACGGGAATGGCGGACCGTCATCTTCGAGGAGGCCCTGCCTGATCCGTCGGACTGGGCCGAACGCGGATCCGCGCATGTCACCGAGTACCTGGTGGAAGTGCCCTTGGACGCGCAGGACGGAGCGCCCGCGGGAGGCGGGGGAGCACGCCGTGGCTGACCATTCCTGGCTGAGTGTGCACATCTTCTACCACGGCGGCCTGGATCGGCCACTGACCGGCCTGGTCCATCCGCTCCTGAACGAACTCGAAGCCGCCGGCCTCGGCCACGAATACTTCTTCCTGCGCTACTGGGACGGAGGACCGCACGTCCGCCTGCGCATCAGGTGTGCGTCCCGGTGGCTTCCCGAGGTGGCACAGCGTGTGGAATCCGTCGCCGGTGGCTTCTTCGCCGCGCAGCCGGCCCCGGACTCCTTGGAACAGGCGGATTATGAGCCGCTGGCCGCGGAACTGTCCCGCGCGGAAGGGGTCGACCCGGCCCTGCCGGGGCTGCAGCCCAACAACTCGTTGGCATATATCCCCTACCGGCCCGAACTTCGCCGGTATGCACGCTACTCGTCCATCCGCGTTGTCGAGCGGCATTTCCACGAGTCGAGCCGGATCGTCCTGCCGGTGATCCGCGACGCCGTCCCGATGACGGTCAGAACCCGTGCCGCGATGGCATTCTGCCTGCTCGCCTGGTTCTGCGTGGAGCGGGACCCGCCGACCTTGGTCGATCGGCTCCTGCGGAACGCCGACGGATCGGCGACGGACAGGCACCGCAGCCGTGTCCCCAATCGCAAGGAACTCGTCCGCACCGCCGACCAGATGCGGACCCTGGCCGAGCAGGCCCCCGAACTCGACGGCAACGGAGTACTCGTGGCCTGGGCGCGGGCGGTACGCCGGCTGACGTGTGAACTGTCCGATGATCCCGACGTGCTGGACATCGTCGATGCCTGCGCTCACCTGGCATGCAACCGCCTCGGTGTGGACCTCCGCATCGAGCGAGAGCTGAGGGCCGCGGCTCTGACCGGGATTGTCGGCCTGCTCCGATCGGAGGAATGACCATGGAGTGGCACAGCATCCACGTGCACTACCACGAGCCGGGTCTGGATCGGCTCATCATCGAGGGTATCGGCCCTTGCACCGAGCGTCTCGCGGACCTTGCCGAGGTGGACGGCGTCTACTTCGTCCGGCACTGGCTGCGCGGGCCGCACGTCAGGTTGAACATCAGGACGACCCGCGACGCGTTTCGCACCACGGTGCTGCCGACCGCCGAGCGGATCATCGGGCGCTTCCTGGCCGCCCACCCCTCGCACGGCGGGTGCGACGAAGCTTCCCTCGCCGATACCCACCGGCGGCTCGCCGAACTGGAGCACGAAGCGGGACCGCTGTTTCCCTGGCATGCCGACAACACGGTGGTTCCGGCCCGCTACGACGGCCGGGTGCAGGCGGTGCGGACCGCCGAGGCGGCTCAGCACCTGGCCGACTTCCTCACCGAGACCACGCCCCTGCTCCTGGCCATGACCGAGCACGTCGCCGCCGCCGAGAGCCGGCGCCTTGCACTCGCCTTTGACCTGATGGTCGCCACGGCGCATCGGATGAGCGGCGGAGGCATCATCTCCGGACTGGGCTCTTTGCGCTCCCATGCCGAGGCGTTCTTGTACCGCTGGCCCGAGGGCCGCGGCCAGCGCCCCGCGTGGGACCGGCACTACGCACACCACGCCGGGTCACTGGCCAGGCGGGTCCACCAGGTGACCTACGGACTGGATCAGCCTGGGGCCGGCCTTCCCCGGATCCCCTTCGTCGATTCGTGGGTGAGGTCCCTGGGCGCGTCCATGGTGACCGGGTATCAGCTCGTCAACGCTGGACGGCTGTCCATGCCCTCGCCTGCGGAGGCGGACCAGGACGCTCCCGATGGCATGAACCTGGTCGACATCAGTCCCTACCACCGCGCCGTATGGGACAGCCCACGCTGGCAGCGCATCATGGACACCCCTTGGATGTCCACGTGGCGGCTGGCGCTCAACTACCTCTACCTCCACCTGACGCGGCTCGGTGTCACCCCGGCCGAACGCTTCCTGCTGTGCCACTTGGCCGCCAATGCGATCGAGGACGCCTACGGCGTGTCCGCCATGGACCTGGCCCTGCGGCACAGCGGCCGCGGCCAGGAGGCCGAGACCGCAGAGGAGGCCGTGTGATGGGGGAATCGCACGCCGCGGCCGCATGCGGTGCAACCGCGCCGATCCGCGAACTCCTCCACCTCCGTCCGGGGGTGACCAGCGTGAAGGACAGTGACGGAATGCGCCACCTGGTGTGCGGCCTCGACCATGAGCCGCTCGGCCGGATCAGCGCTGCCCAATACGATCTGCTGCGCCGACTGGCGACGGCGCCGATGCCCGCCGACCGCCCCCGGCCCCTCTCCGAGGAGGCCGACGGTCCCGGCGTGGACGACCCGGAGTGCCGCGCGCTGCTGCAGCGCCTGCGCACCCGCGGCTGGCTGGTAGTCACCGTCTGCGCAGGAGAACACCGGCTGTATACGATCGAGACCGCGGCGATCGCGGATCGGCGGCCGCCTCCGGTCGCCGACTCCCCACCCCGGCTCTCGCGGTTCACCGTGCTCCGGCGGGACGGCACGGACATGGTCGCGCACTCCCCTCGGGGCCGTGCCCGCCTCACGTTCACAGAGCCGGCGCTGCTGCGCCATCTGGCCGACCTGGAGCACGGGGACGGCGATGCGGGCGACGGCGACGGCACCGCCCTGCGCCTGCGTCTGGACCTGGAGAACGCCGGATTGCTCGCCGACCCGCGCGAGGAGTCCGACCTTGCCGGGGCGCAGTGGTCCGCCCACGACCTGTGGTTCCACACGAACACCCGGTGGATCGTCCATCCGGGGCTGAGGATGGGGCGCAGCGACTGGGCACAGGACCGATTCGCGCCGGTCCCCGCCCGTCCCGCACCCTATCCCGGGCCCGCCGTCGACCTGTTCGTCCCTGACCTGGAGCGGCTTCTCACCGAGGACCGCACCTTGACCTCGGTGATCGAACGGCGCCGCAGCAGCGCCGACCACGACGACGCCCGGCCGATCGGCCTGCGTTCCCTCGGCGAGTTCCTGTACCGGAGCGCACGGACGCTCCAGTCCGACATCGTCGACGGTGTCGAGCACGTGCACCGCCCGTCGATCACCGGAGGAAGCGGCGGGGGCGATCTCGAGCTCTATCCCGTCGTGCGCCACGTCCAGGGGCTCGATGCGGGCCTCTACCACTACGACCCTGCGGGGCACCGCCTGGTGCGCGTCAGCGAATACTCGGCGCCGGTGCGCCGCCTCGTACGTGCGGCGGCCTGGGCCACGGCCGGAGCCGACGGCGAACCGCAGGTGCTGTTCGTCATCGCCGCCCGCTTCGGCCGGATCATGTGGCGGTATGAGAATCTCTGCTACGCCCTCATCCTGAAGAACCTCGGGGCGCTGTACCAGACGATGCACAATGTCGCCACTGCCATGGGACTGGCGTCCCGGGCATTGGGCGTCGGCGACACGGCGCAGTTCGAACGGGTCACCGGCCGGGACCCTCTGGTCGAGGGCAGCGTCGGCGAGTTCGTCCTGGGCACTCACCCGCCCACGAAGGGGGTGCGGGGATGAGCGCCCCCCTGCGTCTGCGCGCGGACACCTATCACGCGGCCACCGCCGAGGGAGTCGCGTTGTTGACCCACCGCGGCATTCTCACGCTCAGCGGGCCGGGTGCCGCCTGGACGACGCGCCTACTGCCGCACCTGGACGACTCGCACACCGAAGCCGACCTGATCAACGCGGTGCCGCCCGACCGGCGCCCGGCGCTGCGGGAGGTACTCGCAGGCCTGCGCCGCCATGGCGCCCTTACCGAGGCCCCCGAGCCGCCCGGCCCTCCGGGAGACGGCGCGGACACCGCCCCGAACCGCGAGCCGGAGGACCGGTTCCTCTCCCACACCGGCGGCCTGGAGGCGGCAGGCGCGTGGGCCTCCTACCGCGCCGCCTCCGTGGCGGCGATCGCCCCGCAACGGACACTGACACCGCTGGTGCGCGCGGCCCTGCGTTCCGGATTGCTCGATGTCAGCGCGGCCCCCCTGTCCGACGCCGGCCCTGCCCCGGAATGGAGCCGCGAGACCTGGCGGCGCTGGTGCCGCGAACCGGCCCAGAACCTGCGCCGGTACGACGGGCCCCGCGAGGCCGAGGCGATCGCCGACCGCTTCAGCGCGGTCCTGGCGATTGCGGACACCCGCGCCGCCGGTCGGCTGGAGCGGGCGTGCCGGGCGGCCGGAACCCCGCTGGCGCTGCTCGTCCTGGATGCAGAGCACGCCTGGCTGTTGCCGCCGCGGCCCGCCGAGCCCGAAGCCCCGGGGTGGCGCGATCTCGAATTGCGCCGCGCCGCCGTACTCCGCAGTGGGGGGCCGCACCCCAAGGGCCCCGGGTCCCCCGGCGACGGCGGTAAGGCCGCCGCAGGAAGCACCACGACCGCGGAGACCGTGATGGCGTCACGGCTGGTGCATTCCGCCATGCGCGGCCTGACCGGGGCCGCGACCCGCCGCAAGACCCCCGATATGGTGCGGATCGAGCGCGCCACCCTGGCCTCCTACGGCTCCTCCTGCCTGCCGCATCCCCGCACCCGGTCGGCCGCGGCCGATACCGAGGCGGAGTTCCGACAGCGCATAGCCCGGCTCGCCCGCGGCGAGCCCATCGGCATGGCCGACTTCTCCCGGCGAGCCGCCCCCCTCATCGATCCCCAGCTCGGGCCGATCGAGCTGGGCGAAGCCGATCTGCCGCAACTGCCGCTCAACCTCTGCCGAGCACGCGCCCGCGCCATCCCCGAAGCGCCGAAGTGCGGCCCGCCGCCCCCGGTTCGCTTCGGAGGCGGGTTCGACCCCGAACAGGCCCGATGCTCCGCCGCCTTGGCAGCCTTGGCCGACCACTGCGCCCACCATCTGGACCCGCGCCGGATGCTGACCGCTGAAGGCACAGCGCACCCGGCCCTAAGCGAGGACTCGGCGGCCGATCCGCAGCATGCGGCAGCGGAGCTGCACGGCGGCTTCCTGTGGGGCTTCGAGGTCGATGCCCCCGACCGCCTCCGCCTGGTACCGGCCTCTGCCGTGCGGGCCGCTCCTTGCCGAGTCGCGGGCCACTCCTGGCGGCAAGCGCTCACCACGGCACTGTTCGACCACATGTGCCGCGAAGCGAGCGCCGCTCCCGGCCGAGCCGCCCCTGGCCGACGGATCGACCCGACAGGGATCGCGCTGGACTCCGCCGGGACTCGCTGCCGGGACCACCTGGCCGGCCTCGCCGGGCTCCCCGAGGTCGACGACCTGAGCGAGGCGCGCGGGCCGACCGTGCTGGCGCTGCGGCAGGGCGCGACACTGGTCGGCTGTGCCACAGGCGCCGATGCCGCCTCCGCCCTGAGCACCGGACTGGTGCGCCTGGTGATGCGCGACCAGCTTCCCCCGGAAGCCCGCGGCGGTTCCTGTCACGCATCGCTCGGCACTCCGCGCACCGAGCCGGTCCCCCGCCCCGAGGGCGACGGCACCCACCGCCCCACGGCGGGCAGCGCCGCCGACCGTTCGCCGGACCCGCAGCGGACCGCCGCTCTCCTGCGCCGCCGCGGCAAAGTGGCCGTTGCCGTCCCGCTCGACCACGACCCCGCCACTGCGGCCATCCTTCCCTACATCGTCTCGGTGGTGATGTTCGATGCCTGACTCCGCCCCCACCCGGCCTCGGTCGATTCTGCTGTACGGCACGGGCCTGCTCGCCGAGGCGATCACCGGCGCGGCCGCGGAACGCAACGCCGAGGTCTCACCCGAAGGGACCGGCGACGGGGCGGCCCCGGTCTGGGACGCGCTCGTCACGGCCGACGATTCCTGGAACCTGGACCGTGCCGCGCAGGCCCGGCCGACCGCGGCGCGCCTCGGTGTCCCGTGGCTGCGCGTCCGTGCCGAACTCAACGACGTCGTGATCGGTCCGACGGAGCGTACGGGCGGTCCCGGCTGCGGCCGCTGCGCGGAACTGCGCCGCCGACGCATCGCCCCGGACGAACCGGAGCGACACGCCGTGCTGCGGGCGCACCGCGAACGGCTGTCCACCACCCCGTCCGACTGGCTGACGCCGGTGGCCGCCGATGTGGCCGCCCACCTGGTGCTCGACGAGATGGCGTCACTCGTCGACGGCACCGAGCCCCGGACGCGCACCGCGCTGCTGCGATTGGACCTGGAGACATTGGCTCTGGCGCGCCACACCTTCCTCCCCGACCCGCTGTGCCCGGTGTGCGGCGGATCCGCCGCAGGCGGCGACGCGCCCCGGCCGCTCACGCTGGCCGCCTCCCCCGCCTACGCTCCGGGCAGCTACAGGTCCCGGGACATCGGCGCCGAACTGGATCGGCTCGAGGCACTGTACGTCGACGACTCGACGGGCATCGTCGCCCGACCCCGAAGCTACGTGTCCGCGGGCGGCCTGGTCGTCACCGCTGCGCGGGTCGGTCTCGGGGCGGGCATCGAGGAGGCCGGGTCCGGCCGCGCCGCCACCTTCCCCGCGAGCCGCAAGGTCGCACTGATGGAGGCGCTGGAGCGCTACGGAAGCGTCCCCCGGGCGGCGGGGGCACGCGGCGACACCGTGGTGACCGCCGCCTACGCCGACATCAAGGGCCAGGCGCTCGACCCCCGCGAACTCGGCCTGCACGACCCGCAGCGCTACACCGAACCGGACTTCCCCTACTCCCCCTTCGACGAGCGGACCGAGTACTCCTGGGTGTGGGGCCATTCATTCGCCCGCGGAGAGCCGGTCCTGGTCCCGCTCTCCTATGCCTTCTACAACAGTTCCCTCACCGGCCGGGAAGACCCGGCCTTCGTCTACGAGATCTCCAACGGCTGCGCCCTGGGCGGCTCGCTCGCGGAGGCGGTCCTGTACGGCCTGCTGGAAGTCGCCGAACGCGATGCCTTCCTGCTGACCTGGTACGCACGCCTCCCGGCACCCCGCATTCGGGTAGCGGACACCGACTCGGCCGTGGCCCTCCGAATGGCCGCCGCCGAGGCAGGCACCGGCTACAGGATGCTGCTGTTCGACACCACCACCGAGCTGGGTCTGCCGTGCGTATGGGCGATGGCGGTCAACCCCGCAGGAGGCGGTGACGACCGCCCCGCGGTCGTCTGCGCCGCCGGTTCGCACCCCACCGCCGCAGGCGCCGCCCAGAACGCCCTGAGTGAACTCGTTCCCATCCTGGGGGACGTCACCGAGCGGTACCGCACGGACCCCGGCCGCGCCAGGACCATGGCCGGCCAACCGGAACTGGTCACCCATATGGAGGACCATGCGCTGTGCTATGCCGATCCCTCCGCCGCCGAGCGCCTGGCATACCTGATCGACTCACCGCATACCCGCGAACTGGGTTCGATCGGGGACTCCGCGGGGTTTCACGGCGACGATCTGCGGGACCACGCCCGTGCTGCGGTCGACCGCTGCCTCGGCGCCGGATTGGACGTGATCGTCGTCGATCAGACGACTCCGGAGCACGAACTCGGCGGCCTGTCCTGCGTCAAGGTCATCGTTCCCGGGACGCTGCCCATGACCTTCGGCCACCGCAACCGCCGGATCGAGGGCCTGCCCCGCCTGCGGACAGTGCCGCGGCTGTTGGGATTCCGGGACGGCGACCTCCCCGCCGCGGCCGTCAACGCCGAGCCGCACCCGTTCCCGTAACGGCCGTATCCTTCAGCCCGCGAGTCTCGTAAGGGGGCGACCGTGAGGGTGCTCTTTCGGCGGCTCCGGCCCCACGCCTGCGGGCCCTGCCCGGGGTGCTGGGAGTGGGGGCAGGTCGCCGCGGGCGGTGGGCGGCTACCGCGGTCCTCAGGAAAGCACAGTGTCACCATGGGAAACTTCCTCCCACCACCGCCACCGACCTAGGCTGCCCGCGGCCGATCGTGGAAGACGTTGAAGGGTAGGGCCTTGGGAAGCAATGACGACGGTGCCCATCACAGCGAACTGACTCTCACCGAAGAGGAGAGCGGTCGCATCAACGACCTTTGCGTCGAGCTCGCGACGCGGCACTCTTCGATGCTCGGTGAGGCGCTCTTCGCCGAAACACGGGAAATAGCGCGCCGGATTCCCCGACGTGTCCGGGACTTCCTCGGCGGGTTCAAGCGCGAAAGCGCGGACCACTGCGTGATCAGAGGCCACGTCGTCGACGAGGACCGCATCGGGCCGACCCCCGCGGACTGGAGGGACCGCCCCAGGCCGAACCGGGAGTTCCCCGAGGAGATCCCCCTCATCCTCTACGGCCACCTGCTCGGCACCCCCTTCGCCTGGCCGACGCAGCAGAACGGGAACCTGGTCAACGACGTCTTCCCGATCAAGGGATACGAGAAGGAGCGGCTGGGCAACGGGAGCGAGCTGCCCCTCACCTTCCACACCGAGGACGCCTTCCACCCCCGGCGCGCCGACTACCTCGTCCTGGCGTCCCTGAGGAACCCGGATCGGATCCCGCTGGTCGCCTCGCGTCCCCGCCCGGCCGATATCGAGGACCGGGACCTCGACCTGCTGTTCCTGGAGAGCTTCCGAATCATTCCGGACGGGTCGCACCTTCCGCAGAACAACACGGTGGACCCCGGCGGTCCGGACCGGGAATTCGAGGATATCGAGAAGCGGTTCCGCGACCGCGAGCCGACGGCCGTCCTCTCCGGATCCAGGAGGCGCCCCTTCCTCCGGTTCGACGCCTCCCACATGGAACCCGACGGCGACGAGTCCGCCCGCGCGTTCCGGGCGGCCCACGACAGCATGGACAGGAACCAGGTCGCATTTCCACTCGAGCCGGGTGACCATGTCATCCTGAACAATCACCGCGTGGCCCACAAGCGGAATTCCTTCGCCGCGCGCCACGACGGGACCGACCGCTGGCTGAAGCGGATCAACATCAGGGCGTCCTGAGCCGCACGCCGACGGGAACGGGCCTGCTGAGGCGGGCCCCTCCCGGTCCGGTCCGTCCACCCCCGTCCCCCATCCGCCTGCGCCGCCGGTCTCCGATCGCGCCGTCGGAACCGGGCGCCGGGGTCCGCAGGAGGCTGCGGGAGTCCGCAGGGAGCCGCCCGGTACGCTGCCGACCGGGGAACCGACCCAAGGGAGCGGACATGACGCGGATCGGGATCACCGGCCACTCCGACCTCTCGGCCGACAGTGTTCCTCTCGTGCGCAAGGCACTGGCCGGAGTCATCGCCCCCTACCGGGACGGCGGCCTGGTGGGCCTCTCCTGCCTGGCACGCGGAGCCGACCAGATCTTCGCCGAGGTCGTGCTGGAGGCCGGAGGGAGCCTCGAAGTCGTGCTGCCCTCGGTCGACTACCGCGAGGCCAAGGTCGGTCCGCACAACCGCGACGCGTTCGACGGCCTGCTGATGCGATCGGCCGCCGTCCGCTACATGCCGCACCGGACCGCCGGGGAGCAGGCCTACGCGGACGCCAACGAGGCCGTCCTGGGCGGCATCGACCGGCTCGTGGCGGTCTGGGACGGGCGGCCTTCGGGCGGCAGGGGCGGAACCGGAGACGCCGTCGAAGCCGCACGCGGCCGCGGCGTCGCCGTCGACATCGTCTGGCCCGAGGGCGCCCGGCGCGAATGAGCCCGGCCGGGCGGACGGATCCGCACCGCCGTGGCCGCGCACCCGCTCCGGCCCGGCCCTCCTCCCCGGCGGCACCGGGTCACGGGGCCGTCTGGCGCGTATCCCCCAGTTCGGTGTCCTTGGGCTCCTTCACCATGGAGACCGCCGCGCCCGAGACCACGCACAGCACCATGATGTAGGCCCCCACGGACAGCCCGCTCCCCGTGGACTGCATCAGCGCCTCGGCGATCGTCGGCGCGAACGCCCCTCCCAGCACGGCGCCGAGGGCGTAGCCGATGGCCACCCCCGAGTAGCGCACGGACGCCGGGAACATCTCGGCGTACAGGGCCGACATGGGACCGTACGACAGCCCCAGCCCGAAGCTCATGACGAGCACCGCCACCGTGAACAGGCGGATGTCCCGCGTGTCCATCAGCAGGAACAGCGGCACCATCCACGCGAACATCGCCGCATAGCCGATCTGGAAGGTGCGCACCCGGCCGATCCGGTCCGACAGTGCCCCCGCCAGGAGCGTGAACACCAGCCAGCTCGCCGCCCCCGCGACCGTCGCCAGCAGGACGGACGACCTCGGCAGCCCCAGCACTCCGGTCCCGTAGCCGATGAAGTAGGCGATGAGCAGGTACCCGGCCGCGTTGTTCCCGATGAAGACCAGCGCGGTGAGCACCACGTTCCTGCTCTGGCCGCGGAACAGGTCGCGCAGCGGCGCCGACGAGGTCCTGGTGCGCTCCTCCAGCTCCCGGAACACCGGGCTCTCCTCCACGGCCCTCCGGATCAGGTAGCCGACCACGATCAGCGTCACCGACATCAGGAACGGCACCCGCCACCCCCACGCCAGGAACTGCTCCTCGGTCGTCGCCGCGTCCACGGCCCACAGCACGCCGGTCGCCAGGATGAGCCCGATCGGCACGCCGATCTGCGGGAAGGCGCCGTACAGCCCGCGGCGCCCGAGCGGCGCGTGCTCCACCGAGAGCAGGGCGGCGCCGCCCCACTCGCCTCCGGCGGAGAACCCCTGCAGGATGCGCAGGAGGATGAGGACGACGGGCGCGGCCAGGCCGATCTGTCCGTAGGTCGGCAGCACGCCGATGAGCGTGGTGGCCGCCCCCATCAGGAGCAGGGTCAGGACCAGCATGCGCTTGCGGCCGATCCGGTCGCCGAACCGCCCCGCGACGACCGCGCCCAGCGGCCGGAACAGGAAGCTGATGCCGATCGTGGCCAGCGAGATGAGCGTCGCCAGGCCGGGCGCCCGCTCGTTCACCGGGCCGAAGAAGTGCGGGGCGAACACCAGGCCCGCGGCCTGGGCGTAGACGAAGAAGTCATACCACTCGATCGTGGTTCCGGCAAGCGCCCCCGCGAGGACCCTGCGGTCCTCACGGGAGGCGGACGGGGGGTGCGGCGATGCGTTCGACACGAGGGACTCCGTTCGGGGGCGTCGCGACGGCAGCGCCCGTCCCACGATGCCCGCCGCGCCTCCCTCGCGCCAGACGCCTCCAGGCCCCGTTCCTCAGCGGGTGATCGCGACGCCCTCCATGGTGCCCATGGTGCCGACCGTGACGTCGGTGGCCGTCGTCCCTTCGTTGACCGGGAGCATCGCGTAGTACTCGGCCGTCCCCCCGGGCGGCAGGATGGTCGACCCCAGGTTGATCCCCGCCGCCGACGAGCAGAAGCAGTACGGGTCCTCCCGGTCGTCGGGGACGTCGACCCGCAGGGGGCGCGCCGTCCTTCCCCCGCCGCCGTCCCCCAGGGACACGTTGTGGGTGGAGTGGTACCGGAACTCCATCCAGTCGTCGGAGGACATGTACAGATCGACGCTCGCGTCGTCGTCGTTGGGGTTGTGCAGCTCGTAGGTGAGCAGCGCCGTGTTCGGGGTGACGGCGTGCAGCCCGGTGAGCGCGACGTCGACCTCGGCGGCGTCCTCGTCGTCGTCCGCCGGTCCGGAGACGGCGGCCTCCGTCGCGGGGATCCCCTCGCCCTGTGCGGCGGCGCCGTCCTCGTCGGGAGAGGCGCCCTCAGCGGCCTCGCCGCCGCCCTCCGCCCCCTCCTCGACGGGGGTCCCCTTCGGCACGCTGATCGTCACCCGCCGGTTGCGCGCCCTGCCGTCCTCGGTCTCGTTGCTCGCGATCGGCTCCCGTGAGCCGAACCCCTCGGTCTCGTACTCGATGTCACCGCCGATGCGCTCCTCCAACGCGGTCCGCACGGCCTCGGCCCGGTCCTCGGAGAGGGGGTCGTTGATCTCGTCGCTGCCGGAGGAGTCCGCGTGCCCCTCGATCCGGACCCGGGTGGGCCCCAGCTCCTCGATGTCCGCCGCGGTCGTGTCGAGCAGCTCGTCCGCCTCGGACGTGAGCTCGGACTCCTCGACCTCGAACAGCACGTCGGTGGACAGGTTGAAGTCGGTGGTCTCGGAGTCCTCGATCACCGTCTCCCGGTCGGACTCGATCACCGACTCCAGTTCGGCGGTCTCCGGCTCGGCGTCCGGCTCCTCGCTCGGGGGCGTGTAGTCCAGCCCCTCGGGCGCACCGTCCTCGACCGGCACGTCCACGAACGGCAGGGCGACGTGGGTGACGACGGTGAGCGCGTCGACGCCGGCGGGAGGCGCCGCGAGGACGGCGTAGCCCTCCCATTCCTCCCCCTCGTCGAGGACGGAGTCGGAGCTGGAGCTGCACAGGCACTCCCCCTCGCCCACGTAGTAGGGCCGGTGCAGCTTCCGCCCGTCGGGGTCCAGCCACGCGACGCCGGAGAAGTAGTCCCAGGGGTAGTCCTCGCTCTCGCCGAACCCCTCGGCCAGATGCGAACTCAGATGGATCCGGGTGTCCTCCTCGTTCACCACGGCCATCCGGGCGACCATGTGCTCGTCGTCGACCCGGTACAGGCTCATCTCGGCGCGCCCGCCCGGCATCTCCCAGACGTTGGTCGCCCGGGAGGTGATCGGCTCGACGGTCCCGGCTCCGGAGCCGCCTCCGCCGTCCTTCCCGTCGCCGCCCTGACCACCGCCGCCCTGGCCGCCGTCGCCACCCAGGAGGCCGCACCCGGTCAGCCCGAGCAGAACGGCACTGATCGACGCGAGCCAGGGCACGACCCGCTTCACATTCCGCGCCATTTCTCCTCCGTGCTCTCAGGGGAATCGCCGAGTCGGTCACACACCGGCGCGAAAGACTAACAGGGGGAGATTCCCCGCCGATGGCCGATGGGCCCCCGACGGTGCCCGCACTCCCCGGCCTCCGCGGCGTCCGGCCACGTCAGAGCGCCGGAGCGGCCCGCAGGGATCGGCGCCGGGTGGCCGGATCCGGAAACCGGAGGCGAGGAGAAGACGACGCCGCTCCAGTTGAAGACCGCCCACGGGAGGAAGTCGAGGTCGGCCCCCAGGTCGTCGCGAAGAACACTCCGGAGACGGTCCACGGCTTCAGCACCTCGGTGCCACCCGCGCGTGAGCGCGGGCGAACTTCACCCCGCGAGCAGAGCCACCGCCGCTTCCTGGCCGTGTGCGCGGACCCCGCCTCGTCGGCCGACGAGCACGAGGGGGTACTCGCCGCCGTCCTGTCCGGTGACCCCGCGCGGGCCGCGGCGGCGATGGAGGAGCACCTCCAGGTCACGCCGCAGGAGATCGAGACGCGCCCCGCCGCACCGGGAAATGGCGGCCCAGAACCCTTCTGACCTGCTTTACCGTTGTTTTGCCGCCACCTTGGGCGCACCTTTCCCGGCGACCCCTCCCCGTGTCGGCACGTCTCGGCACACTCCTGCCACAGCCGCCCCTTTCGAGGTTTATGTCGCATTTGTGCGACCGCGTCGCACCACCCCCGCCCCCTTTTCGCCGCCCCGCCCGCGGGGTATATGACCAGGACCCGGCGCGACCCGGGGCGACACCACCGACACCGAGCGTCTCCGAAGGTACCGCTTGCTACAGGGAACCACACATTCGGATTAATTTACGATAACCGATCGCGTCGCATATACTGCGTCGCCGCCGAACCGGTCTATGATTTATCCGAAAGCTTGCCGCTAATGGCGGAACGTAATTGGATAACAGGCACCGGGCAACAGGACTCGGGCAGCACGGCACCGCGAGCAAGCCGCCCCACCTGCGACGACAGCGGGATCATGGGGTGGTAGGCGTGTTCCCGACCCCGTCACGGCCCGGACGGCCCCGAGGAGGTAGTCGCCATCTCTCGCTTAAACGCATACATCCGGGAGCACACGAACCCACCGGTGTTCTTCATCTCAGGTGCGGTCGTCCTGGCGTTCCTCATCGTCGGTGTGGCGATTCCGGAGCGGTTCGGTGAGATCACCTCCGCCGTCCGGGTCGGCATCGGCCAGTATTTCGGCTGGCTCTACGTCCTGGCCACCACCTTCTTCCTGCTGCTGTCCATCTTCCTGATGGTCAGCCGCTACGGGAACATCCGCCTGGGCCCGGACTCCTCGCGTCCGGAGTTCAGCACCATGGCCTGGTTCGCGATGCTGTTCACCGCGGGCATGGGCATCGGCCTGGTCTTCTACGGCGTCTACGAGCCCACCCTGCACCTGCAGGACGAGTTCGTGAACAGCGTCGGCCCCGACCCGGCCTCCCAGGCGATGCAGTACACGCTGTTCCACTGGGGCTTCCACCCGTGGGCCGTGTACATCGTCCTGGGCCTGGCCCTGGGCTACTTCTGCTTCCGCAAGGGCCTGCCCATGCGGCCCGCCTCGGCGCTGTACCCGCTGATCGGCGACCGCATCTACGGGTGGATCGGCAACCTGATCGACATCCTGGCGGTGTTCGGCACCCTGTTCGGCCTGGCCACTTCGCTGGGCCTGGGAACACAGCAGGTCAGCGCCGGTCTGAGCCACGTGTTCGGCATCCCGGACAACCTCGTCGTCCAGGTGGTCATCATCTGCCTGATCACCTCGATCGCCGTGGTCAGCGTCGTGGCCGGGATCGACAAGGGCATCCGGCGCCTGTCGGTGATCAACCTGTGGATGGCCTTCGCCCTGCTGGTCGTCATGTTCCTGGTCGGCCCCAAGCTGTTCCAGCTCAGCATGATGTTCACCGGCCTCGGCGAGTACCTGCAGAACCTCGTGCAGATGAGCCTGAGCTACATCTCGCCCGAGGGCAACGAGGCGGCCAGCGGCTTCGCCCAGGACTGGTCCATCTTCTACTGGGGCTGGTGGATCTCCTGGTCGCCGTTTGTCGGCATGTTCCTGGCCCGGATCTCCTACGGCCGCACGATCCGCCAGTTCATCCTGGGCACCCTGTTCGCCCCGGTCGGCGTCTCGGTGATCTGGTTCGGCGTCTTCGGCGGCACCGGCATGTTCTACGACATGTTCCGCCTCGAAGGCGACGACATGATCTCCAACTCCGCGAACGAGGGGGCGGCGACCTTCAACCTGATCGACGCCTTCCCGCTGCCGGCGGCGATCCTGTCCCTGCTGGCGCTGCTCACCGTCGCGGTGGTGACGATCTTCTTCGTCACCTCCTCGGACTCCGGTTCGCTGGTGGTCGACATGCTCACCAACGGCGGCGACCCGCACCCCGTCCGCGCCCAGCGCATCTTCTGGGCCAGCATGGAGGGCCTGATCACCATCGTGCTGCTGGTGGTGGGCGGTGCGGAGGCGATCTCCGCACTGCAGGCGGCGGCGGTGTCCACCGGACTGCCGTTCGCTATCGTATTGATCGTCATCGCGTTCAGCCTGCTGAGGGCACTCGGCAAGGAGAGCCCGGCGTCCACGCTGCCCAGCGGCCTCGTGGCGCCCAAGAACGGCAAGGGGCCGGCGACCGTCCAGATCGACGGCGACCGGATCCCGATCGACGAGCCCGCCCACAGCACGGCGCCGAACGACACCGCGCCCAAGGACACCGCACCCCGCGACACCGGCGAGAAGTGAGAGGAGGTCGACGATGCCGCCCAAGAAGAGGGCCCGGAACCCGTTCCGTGGCGTGATGGACATGATGTCCGAGATGAACCGCATCTCCGACACCATGAGCAACCTGGAGACGGGGACCGCCACCAACCGCGGCTTCTCCGATGCGTGGAGCCCCACCACGGACATCTTCGCCCGTGGGACCGACCTGGTCTTCCGGAGCGAACTCCCGGGGGTCGCCCCCGAGAACGTCGAGGTCACCTTCTCCCACGGCTACCTCACCATCTCCGGTGAGCGCCGCAAGGAGGACGAAGGGGTCATCTACTACGCCGAGGAGCGGTTCCGCGGCGCCTTCCGCCGGGACATCACCCTGCCCGAAGGCGTCGACGAGTCCGACATCGAGGCGAAGTTCGACGACGGCCTCCTGGAGATCACGGTGAAGGACGGGGCCGACGCCGAAGGCCCGGCCCGCATCGACGTCCAGAGCAAGAAGCGCCGCTCCTAGCGGCCGCCGCCACAGAGTAAGGGCCGGTTCCGGGGCGTCCCCGGAACCGGCCCTTTCTTCGCGTCCGCGGGGCCCACGCGCGCCCGCTCCCGTGCGCGGGCGCCCGAGGGCCCCGCGGACGCGCCTCAGAACTCCCGGCCCTGCTCGTAGGGGCCGATCACCGCCAGCGTGCGCTCCCCGCCGAGCAGCTCCCCGGCCACCTGTGCGACCTCCTCGGTCGTCACCGCGTCGAACAGCGCCAGGTCCTCGTCCAGCGAGTAGTGCTTGGCATAGCCCAGCTCGTGCGCGGTGAGCCGTCCCATGCGGGCGCTGGAGCCCTCGCTGCCGAGCACCCAGGACCCCTTGATCTGGCCCTTGGCGCGCTCGACCTCCTCGGGGGCGAGCCCGCCCCCGGCCGCCGCGGCCAGCTCGTCCCGGCACACCGACAGCACCTCGTCGACCTTCTCCGGCAGGCACCCGGCGTAGATCTGGAACGCCCCGGTCTCGGCGTAGGCGCTGTGGAACGCCTGGACCGCGTAGGCCAGGCCGCGCTTCTCGCGCACCTCCTGGAAGAGCCGCGAGGACATGCCCCCGCCCAGCGCCGAGGCGAGCACCCGCACCGCGTACCAGCGCGGGTCCGTGCGGCTCACCCCCTCGCAGCCCAGGATGAGGTGGGCCTGCTCGGTGTCGCGGGACAGCAGCGCCGTGCCGCCGTGCACCGGCACCGGCGCACCCCCGATGCGCGGCGCCGCCGGTGCGGCGTCCGGGGCCTCGGCCAGCACCCCGGCGAAGGCCTCCCGCACCAGGTCCACCACGGCCTCGTGCTCCAGCCCCCCGGCGGCGGCCACCACCAGCTCCGGCGGCCGATAGGCGCGGGCGTACTGCTCGGCGATGCGGTCACGCGGGATGCGCCCGATGGTGTCGTTGGTGCCCAGGATGGGACGGCCCAGCGCGCTGCCCGCGTAGAAGTGCTCGGCGAAGACGTCATCGACCAGGTCGCCCGGCTCGTCCTCGTACATGGCGATCTCTTCGAGGATCACCCCGCGCTCGGTCTCCACCTCGCCCGGGTCCAGCACCGAGTGCGCCACCATGTCCGCGACCACGTCCACCGCCAGCGGCAGGTCGCGGTCGAGCACCTTGGCGTAGTAGCTGGTGTGCTCCTTGGTCGTGTAGGCGTTGTGGTCGGCGCCCACGCCGTCCAGCAGCGCCGAGATCTGCAGCGCGCTGCGCCGCCGGGTGCCCTTGAACAGCAGGTGCTCCAGGAAGTGCGCGGCGCCCGCATGGTCGTCGTCCTCGTCCCGGGAGCCGGTGGTGGCCGAGATCCCGAAGGCCGCCGACCGCATGCCGGGGACCGCCTCGGTCACCACCCGCAACCCGCCGGGGAGCACGGTGCGCCGCACCAGGCCGGAGCCCTCGGAGGCCTCCAACAGGGTCAACGCGGTGCCCGGGTCCTGCTCGGCCGCGATGGGAGGAGTGCTCAATCGGATCCTTCTCGATGGTGGTCGGTTCCGGTGCCCGGACGCGAACGGCCGGGGCGGCCGCCCCCCTCTGGGGTGCGGCCGCCCCGGCGCCGGTCACCGGGGATCAGGTGTTCTCGCTGCTGCGCGCACCGCGGCTGCGGCGCCGGCGGCGCGGAGCCCCGCCGTCGCCCTCGCCCTTGGCCTCGTCCTGCCCGTCGTCCTCCTCGGAGTCGTCGGACTCGGGGGCCGGGGCGGCCTCGGCCTCCACGACCTCGACCGGGACCAGCGAGAGCTTGCCGCGGTCGTCGATCTCGCGGATCTCGACCTGGATCTTCTCGCCGATGCCGAGCACGTCCTCGACGTTCTCGATCCGCTTGCCGCCGTGCAGCTTGCGGATCTGCGAGATGTGCAGCAGCCCGTCCTTGCCGGGCAGCAGCGACACGAACGCGCCGAAGGCGGTCGTCTTGACGACGGTGCCCAGGTAGCGGTCGCCGACCTCGGGCATGGTCGGGTTGGCGATGCTGTTGACGGTGTCCCGGGCCGCCTCGGCCGAGGGGCCGTCCACGGCGCCGATGTAGATCGTGCCGTCGTCCTCGATGGTGATGTCGGCGCCGGTGTCCTCCTGGATGGAGTTGATCATCTTGCCCTTGGGGCCGATGACCTCGCCGATCTTCTCCACCGGGATCTTCACCGTGAGGATGCGCGGCGCGTTCGGGCTCATCTCCGCCGGGCGGGTGATGGCCTCCTGCATGACCTCCAGGATGGCCAGGCGGGCGCCGCGGGCCTGCTGCAGCGCGGCGGCCAGCTGCTCGGCGGGGATGCCGTCGAGCTTGGTGTCGAGCTGCAGCGCGGTGATGAGGTCGCGGGTTCCGGCGACCTTGAAGTCCATGTCGCCGAAGGCGTCCTCGGCGCCGAGGATGTCGGTCAGCGTGACGAACCGGTCGCCGTCGCTGATCAGGCCCATCGCGATGCCCGAGACCATCTCCTTGAGCGGCACGCCGGCCTGCATCAGGGACATGGTGGAGGCGCAGACCGACCCCATGGAGGTCGACCCGTTGGAGCTGACCGCCTCGGACACCTGGCGGATGGCGTAGGGGAACTCCTCGCGCGAGGGCAGCACCGGCAGCAGCGCCCGCTCGGCGAGCGCGCCGTGGCCGATCTCGCGGCGCTTGGGCGAGCCCACCCGGCCGGTCTCACCGGTGGAGTACGGCGGGAAGTTGTAGTTGTGCATGTAGCGCTTGGTCCGCTCGGGGTTGAGCGTGTCGACCATCTGCTCCATGCGCAGCATGTTCAGCGTGGTCACACCCAGGATCTGGGTCTCACCGCGCTCGAACAGGGCCGAGCCGTGCACCCGCGGCACCACGCCGACCTCGGCGCTGAGCGGGCGGATGTCCTTGGGGCCGCGCCCGTCGATGCGGACCTGGTCGCGCAGCACGCGCTCGCGCATGAGCTGCTTGGTCAGCGACCGGAACGCCGCGGAGACCTCCTTCTCGCGGCCCTCGAAGTCCTCGGCGAGCTTCTCGGCGGCCTCGGCCTTGACCTCGTCCAGCCGGGCCTCGCGGTCCTGCTTGTCGGCGATGGTCAGCGCCTCGGCGAGCGGCTCGCGGACGGCGCCGTCGACGGCGGCGAGCACGTCGTCCTCGTAGTCGAGGAAGATCGGGAAGTCGGCGACCGGCTTGGCGGCCTGGTCGGCCAGCGCCTGCTGGGCCTTGCACAGGACCTTGATGAACGGCTTGGCCGCCTCCAGGCCCTCGGCCACCGTCTGCTCGGTGGGGCCGACCGCGCCGTCGGCGACCAGCTTGAGGGTGCGCGGGGTGGACTCGGCCTCGACCATCATGATCGCGACGTCGCCGTCGTCGAGCACCCGGCCGGCCACGACCATGTCGAAGGTGGCGTTCTCCAGCTCCGAGTGGGTCGGGAAGGCCACCCACTGGCCCTCGATCAGGGCCACCCGCACGCCGCCGATGGGCCCGGAGAAGGGCAGCCCGGCGAGCTGGGTGGACATCGAGGCGGCGTTGATGGCGACCACGTCGTAGAGGTGGTCGGGGTGCAGCGCCATGATCGTCTCGACGACCTGGATCTCGTTGCGCAGGCCGTTCTTGAACGACGGGCGCAGCGGCCGGTCGATCAGGCGGCAGGTGAGGACGGCGTCCTCGGACGGGCGCCCCTCGCGGCGGAAGAACGAGCCGGGGATGCGCCCGGCGGCGTACATGCGCTCCTCGACGTCGACCGTCAGCGGGAAGAAGTCGAGGTTGTCCTTGGGCCGCTTGGAGGCGCTGGTGGCGGAGAGCACCATCGTCTCGTCGTCAAGGTAGGCCACGGCCGAGCCGGCGGCCTGCTGGGCCAGTCGGCCCGTCTCGAACCGGATGGTCCGGGTGCCGAAGCGGCCGTTGTCGATCACGGCCTCGGCGGAATACGCGCCCTCCATGGGCGTCCTCCTCGTTCGGATGTCACGGGTGCGCTCGCCCGCGTCCGAGCCCCGGAGGGTCCTCTTTCGTCGCCGAGGGTCATGCTCGGGCCTCAGGCGCGCCGGATGTCGGACCGGCGCGTTCGGCCCGTGACGGCCGGCCTTCGATCGAAGCCCGCGGCAACGCCCGGCTGGGCGGGCCGCAGGCCACTACCGAGGACCGGCCTCGACGCGGCGGCCGAGGTGCGGGCGCGGGAGCGCTTTCCTTCACTGTGTTCGGTTGTCGGGCCCGCGGTTCGGCACCGGGGCCCACCATGGACCATACTGCCTGGCCACGGTCGAATGTGGTAGATCCACACTACTAAGAGAGGGAGTGGCCGGGGCCACTCCCTCTCCCATTTCCGCTCAGCGGCGCAGACCCAGGCGCTGGATCAGCTCGCGGTAGCGGTTGATGTCCTTCTTCTGGATGTACTTGAGAAGGCGGCGGCGGCGGCCGACCATCAGCAGCAGCCCGCGGCGGCTGTGGTGGTCGTGCTTGTGCGTCTTCAGGTGCTCGGTCAGCTCGGTGATGCGGTGCGTGAGCAGCGCCACCTGGACGTCGGGCGAGCCGGTGTCGCCGTCGACCGTGCCGTACTCGGCGACGATCTTCTTCTTGGTCTCGGCGTCGATCGCCAAAGGTGCTCCTTCTCGATGTTTCGGTACGCGTGTGCCGCCTCCGCAGTCGGGGCGGCGGCCGCGGTGACCGCGCGTACGAGCAGTCACCGTCCCAGGTGGGCCCACCTCTCGGGGCGGCGCACCGGCGCCGCGCCCCGGGCGGGCGGCCGCGTTCCACGCTCGGCGCGGAACGGGCAGGGCTGAACAGCCTCTAGCGAGTCTAACGCACATCCGGCCTGCCCAGGACCGGAGCGCGTGGAGGGCTTCCCCGCACACGCGGGGCGCATCAGATCGTGGGCGACGCCCACTGCTCCCCGCTGGGTCCATCCCCGCGCACGCGGGGCGCATCCCAACCCGTTGGGGGCGCTTCCGCTGGTGGAGGGTCCATCCCCGCGCACGCGGGGCGCGTCCTCGGTGACCTGGGCTTCTCTCACGCCGAAGCACTGTTTCCGACAACTTTACGCTCCTGGCCCCGCCCGAAGCGATGGCCCACGACGCCCTTCGAGGTCACGCCGCCCGTCAGTCCTCCGGGGCGTCCGCGTCCCGCATCAGCACACGGGCCCGCTCGACGTCGGCGTTCATCGCCGCGATCAGCTCGTCCACGTCCGCGAACCGGCGCTGGCCGCGGATGCGGTGCACGAAGTCCACCGCCATCTTCTCCCCGTACAGCTCCAGGTCGTCGCGGTCCAGCGCGTAGGCCTCGACCGTGCGCTCGGTGCCCTCGAAGGTCGGGTTGGTGCCGACCGAGATCGCCGCGGGCCAGCGCGCCTCGGCGCCCTGGTCCGGGTCGGTGCGCAGCAGCCACCCGGCGTAGACCCCGTCGTCGGGGACCTCGCCGCCCTCCGCCGCGTCCAGGTTGGCGGTGGGGAACCCGAGCAGCTCCCGGCCCCGGGCGGCGCCGTGCACGACGACGCCCTCCACCCGGTGCGGGCGGCCGAGCGCGGCGGCGGCCTCCTCGACCCTCCCCTGGGCGATGAGCTCCCGCACCCCTGCGGACTGCCCCTCCTGCGGCACGTGCCCCTCCTCTACGGGCTCTGCTCCAGCCTCTGCGGCTCGGGCGCGGGTCAGGCGCCCGCGAACACCACGATGGGCTTGCTGTACCCCGGCCGGTCCTCGGCCAGGGCCACGACCTCCCCGTCCGGGGCGAACAGGCCGATCGGCCCGGACCCCAGGGTACTGGGCGCGATCCGGTTGCCGTGGGCGACCTTCCGCGCCTCGTCCTCGCTGAGCACCCGCACCGGGAACGCCGCGGCCACCGCCTGGGACAGCGGCACCGCGGTGAACTCCTCGGCGAGCTGTTCCAGGGTGCGCGCCCGCTCCAGCCCGTAGGGCCCCACCCGGGTACGGCGCAGCCGGGTGAGGTGGCCGCCCACCCCCAGGGCCTCGCCCATGTCCCGGGCCAGCGCGCGGATGTAGGTGCCGCTGGAGCAGGTGACGCGCACGTCCAGGTCCAGGAAGGGCCCCTCGCGGCGCACCGCGTCGACGGCGAACTCCGACACCGTGGCCGGACGCGCCTTCAGCTCCACCGACTCCCCGGCCCGCGCCGACTTGTAGGCCCGGCGCCCGTTCACCTTGATCGCACTGACCTGCGGGGGGATCTGCATGATCTCCCCGGTCAGCGCGGCGGCGGCGCGGCGCGCGTCCTCCTCGGCGACGCCGCCCGCATCCGTGCGGGAGGTCTCCTCGCCCTCGGCGTCGTCGGTATTGGTGGTGGCGCCCAGCCGGACCGTGCCCGTGTACTCCTTCTCGGTGAGCGCCAAGTGGCCCAGCAGCTTGGTGCCCTTGCCGATGCCGAGCACGAGCACCCCGGTGGCCATCGGGTCCAGGGTCCCGGCGTGCCCCACCTTGCGGGTACCGGCCAGCCGCCGGACCTTGGCGACCACGTCGTGCGAGGTCCAGTCGGCGGGCTTGTCGACGATCGCGACGCCGCTGTCGGTCATGGGTCGGGTGGTTCCTCGTCTGTCGGTGCGTCGGTGCACGGGTGCCCCGGGGCCGCACACGCCCCGGGGCACCGGCGCGTCGGCTACTCGGCCGATTCGGCCTCGTCCTCGCGCGGGGTCTTGTAGGGGTCGGCGTCCCCGGCCGGGCTGGCCCCCGCCGCGGCGCGGGCCACGTCGGCGTCGCTCTGCCGGGCCTGGGTCAGCAGGTCCTCGATGTGCTGGGCGTTGGCCTGCACCTCGTCGGCCTCGAAGGTGAGGCTGGGGGTGTGCCTGAGCCCGGTCTGGCGGCCCACCTCCGTGCGGATCACGCCCTTGGCGCTCTCCAGCGCAGCGGCCGTGCCGGCCTTCTCCTCGTCGCTGCCGAAGACGGTGTAGTACACCGTCGCGTCGCGCAGGTCGTTGGTGAGCCGCGCGTCGGTGACGGTGACGAACCCCAGGCGGGGGTCTTTGATCCGGCGCTCCAGCATCTCCGCGACGATCCGCTGGATGCGGTCGGCGAGCTTGCGGGCGCGTGCGGCGTCCACCATGGTCTCATTCCTCCTCTGGACCGAAGAGCCGCCGCCTCGCGGAGAGCAGCTCGATCTCTGGCCGTCCGGCCACCAGGCGCTCGCAGGTGTCGAGCACCTCGGTGCAGTGCGCGGCCGTGGAGGCCACGACGGCGATCCCGATCTCGGAGCGGCGGTACAGGTCCTGCTCCCCGGTCTCTGCGACCGAGACGGAGAAGCGCCGCTGGATCTCGGCCACGATGGGCCGGACCACCGACCGCTTCTGCTTCAGCGAGCGGACGTCGCCCAGCAGGATGTCCAGGGTCAGGGACCCGACGAAGGCGCCGCTCCGGGCGCGGTTCCTCGCGTTGCGCGATCTGGATGTCATCACATGCCACATGACGGAGTGGCGGGCCGTCGAGAGGGGGTGGGGACGGGGGCCGGGGCCCCGCCGGAGCGGGGCCCCGTACCGCCGCGTCAGTCGCGCGGCTTCTCGCGCATCTCGTAGACCTCGATCACGTCCTCCAGGCGGAGGTCGTTGTGGCCGAGGCCGATACCGCACTCGTAGCCCTCGCGGACCTCGGTGGCGTCGTCCTTGAACCGGCGCAGGGAGTCCACGGTGAGGTTGTCGGAGACGACCACCCCGTCGCGGACGAGCCGGGCCTTGGCGTTGCGCCGCACGATGCCGCTGCGGACGATCGAGCCGGCCACGTTGCCGATCTTGGGAACCTTGAAGATCTCGCGGATCTCCGCGGTACCCAGGGTCGCCTCCTCGTAGATCGGCTTGAGCAGGCCCTTGACTGCGGCCTCCACTTCCTCGATCGCCGAGTAGATGACCGAGTAGTAGCGGATGTCGACGCCCATGCGGTCGGCGAGCTGGCTGTTCTTGCCCTCCGGACGCACGTTGAAGCCGATGATGATCGCCTCCGACGTCGAGGCCAGGTTGATGTCGTTCTGCGTGATCGCACCGACACCGCGGCCCACGATACGGATGCCGACCTCGTCGCCGCCCGCGTCGATCTTGAGCAGCGCCTCCTCCAGGGCCTCCACGGAACCGGACATGTCGCCCTTGATGAGCAGGGGCAGCTCGGTGCGCTCCCCCTCCTCCAGGGTCTTCTGCCAGTTGTCCAGGGTGACCCTGCGGGTGGCCTTGGCCTGCTGGGCGAAGCGCTCGCGCGCCTCGCGCTGCTGGGCGATCTGCCGCGCCACCCGGTCGTCCTTGACGACCAGGAAGTTGTCGCCGGCGCTGGGCACGTTGGTCAGGCCCAGCACCTGCACCGGCCGGGACGGCTCGGCGCTCTCGACGTTGGCTCCGTTCTCGTCCAGCATGGCCCGCACGCGCCCGTAGGCGTCGCCGCAGACGATCGAGTCGCCCACGTTCAGCGTGCCGCGCTGCACCAGCACGGTGGCGGTGGAGCCGCGCCCGCGGTCGAGGTAGGCCTCGATCGCCAGGCCCTGGGCCTCCATGCCCGGGTTGGCCCGCAGGTCCAGCGCCGCGTCCGAGGTCAGCACGATCGACTCCAGCAGGGCGTCGATGTTCTCGCCCTTGAGGGCGGAGATGTCGACGAACTGCACGTCGCCGCCGAACTCCTCGGCGACCAGGCCGTACTCGGTGAGCTGGGCCCGGACGCGCTGCGGGTCGGCGCCCTCCACGTCGATCTTGTTCACCGCGACCACGACCGGGACCTCGGCCGCCTTGGCGTGGTCGATGGCCTCGGCCGTCTGCGGCTTGACGCCGTCGTCGGCCGCGACCACCAGCACCGCGATGTCGGTGGCCTGGGCGCCGCGGGCACGCATGGCGGTGAACGCCTCGTGGCCCGGGGTGTCGATGAAGGTGATCTTGCGCTCTTCGCCGTCCACCTCGGTGGCCACCTGGTAGGCGCCGATGTGCTGGGTGATGCCGCCGGCCTCGCCGCCGATCACGTTGCTGTTGCGCACCGTGTCCAGCAGCTTGGTCTTGCCGTGGTCGACGTGGCCCATGACGGTGACCACCGGCGGACGCGGACGCAGGTCCTCGTCGGTGCCGGTGTCCTCGCCGAACTCGATGGAGAAGGACTCCAGCAGCTCGCGGTCCTCGTCCTCCGGGCTGACGACCTCGACCCGGTACTTCAGCTCCTCGCCGAGGAGCTGCAGGGTCTCGTCCGGCAGCGACTGGGTGGCGGTGACCATCTCGCCCAAGTGCATCATGACCTGGACCAGCGACGCCGGGTTGACCTCGATCTTGTCCCCGAAGTCGGCGAGCGAGGCGCCGCGGGACAGACGGATGGTCTTGTTGTTGCCGCTGGGGATCTTCACGCCGCCGAAGGACGGGGCGCCCAGGTCGTTGAACTCCTGACGCCGCATCTTCTTCGACTTGCGGGAGCGCCCGCGCGGGCCGCCGGGACGCCCGAAGGCGCCCGCCGTGCCGCCGCGGCCGCGACCGCCGCCGCCCGGACGGCCACCGAAGCCGCCGGGGCGCGGGCCGCCGAAGCCGCCGCCGCCCGGACGCGGGGCACCGCCGCCGCCACCGCCGGGGCGCGGCGCACCGCCGCCACCGCCGCCGGGACGCCCGCGGCCGCCGCCGCCACCTCGGCCCGCACCCGCGGGCGGGGTGGGCCGGGAGGCCGGCATGTTCATCGGGCTGGGGCGCGGACCGCCGGGAGGCGGACCCGGCTTGGGACGCGGACCGCCCTGGCCGCCGCCACCGGGGCGCGGGGCCTGGGGACGCGGAGCGCCGCCCTGGCCGCCGCCCGGACGCGGGGCACCGCCCTGCCCGCCGCCGGGGCGGGGACCGCCCTGGCCGCCGGGACGCGGGGCCTGCGGACGCGCGCCGCCGCCCTGGCCGCCGCCGGGGCGCGGGCCGGGCTTGGCACCCTGGCCGCCGCCGCCCTGGCGCGGGCCGGGCTTGGCACCCATGCCGGTGGCCTGGGTCGAGAACGGGTTGTTGCCGGGGCGCGGGCCGGACTGGCGCGGACCCGGCTTGGGGCCGGGCTTGGGCGCGCCGCCGCCGCGCTCGCTCTTGGAGCCCGGCTTGGGGCCGGGCTTGGGGGCCGCCTGGCCGCCCTGGCCGTTCTGGCCGCCCTCACCGCTCTGCGCGGCGGCGGGCTTCGGGGCGGGCTTGGGGCCCGGCTTCGGGGCCTCGGCGCTCGGTGCGCCGGGCTTGGGGGCCTCGGCGCTCGGCGCACCGGGCTTGGGGCCGGGCTTGGGACCCGGCTTGGGGCCGGGCTTGGGGGCCGCGGGCTTGGCGGCCTCCCCCGGCGCGGATTCGCCGCGCGGACGCGGCTTGGACTCCGGCGCGGACGGCTTGGCGCCGCCCTTGGAACCTGCGGAGCCCGGCTTCAGCTCGTCGGTGAGCTTGCGCACGACCGGCGCCTCGATCGTCGAGGACGCCGAACGGACGAACTCTCCCAACTCCCGGAGCTTGGCCATGACGACCTTGCTCTCTACTCCGAGCTCCTTGGCGAGCTCGTACACCCGGACCTTCGCCACTGCTCTCCTCTACTCGGTCCGGGACATGCGCTGTGCCGGACCGTCGCTAGCTTGACGTACTCATCGCTGCGTACTCATCGAGCGCTCATCGCAATCTCGACCCGCTTCCTCGTCGTTACACAACAATGGGTCTGTGCGCCGGTGTCCCGGCATGGCAAGACCCGCCGACGCCTGTTCGGTACAACCGCGGTGCCGACGTGATCATTCCAACCCTATCCGGAACGGCCGCCCTCTCCAACGCGCGGACCGCCGGAGAAATAGGCGGCCGCACGCGAGGTGTCGAGCCGCCCGCGGGCCCGCAGGGCCCGCTGGAACGCTCCGCGCCGCTCCGCCGACGCCCAGCATGCGGGGTCGGGGTGGAGGTAGGCGCCCCGTCCCGGCGACCGCCGCTCGGGATCGGGGGTCACCAGGGCGCCGTCGGCCACCAGTCGTACCAGGTCGGACTGAGCCGCCCGAGACCGGCACCCCACGCAGGTGCGTACGGGGGGTCGCCGGCCGCTGCCCCCGATTCTAGCGCGCTCCGGCATCGTCCAGGCCGTCCTGTGGGCCCCCGGGCGCACCGGGACCGGTGTCGGTGCCGGCCCCGCCGGGCTCGTCCGGGAGCACGGCCACCGGTTCGTCGTCGCCCTGGGCGTCGGAGCGGATGTCGATCCGCCAGCCGGTGAGCCGGGCCGCCAGCCGGGCGTTCTGCCCCTCCTTGCCGATGGCCAGCGACTGCTGGTAGTCGGGCACGGTCACCCGGGCCACCTTGGCGGCGGCGTCGACGACCTCGACCCGGTCCACCCGGGCCGGGGACAGCGCGTTGCCCACGAACACGGCCGGGTCCTCGGAGTGGTCGACGATGTCGATCTTCTCGCCGTTGAGCTCGGCCATGACGTTGCGGACCCGGCTGCCCAGCGGGCCGATGCAGGCGCCCTTGGCGTTGACCCCGGGCTTGTTGGAGCGCACCGCCATCTTGGTGCGGTGCCCGGCCTCGCGGGCGATGGCGGCGATCTCCACGGTGCCGTCGGCGATCTCGGGGACCTCCAGCTCGAAGAGCTTGCGCACCAGGTTGGGGTGGGTGCGCGAGAGGGTCACCGAGGGGCCGCGGTGGCCCTTGCGGACCTGCACCACGTAGGCGCGCAGCCGCTCGCCGTGCCCGTAGTCCTCGCCGGGGACCTGCTCCTGCGGGGGCAGCACGGCCTCCACCCGGCCCAGGTCCACCAGCACGTTCCGCGGGTCCTTGCCCTGCTGGATGATGCCGGAGACCACCTCGTACTCGCGCCCGGCGTACTCGCCGAGCGTCAGCTCGTCCTCGGCGTCGCGCAGCCGCTGCAGGATGACCTGCTTGGCGGTGGAGGTCGCGATGCGCCCGAAGCCGGTGGGCGTGGCGTCGTACTCGCGGGCCTGCCCGGTCTCCTCGTCGGTCTCGGAGGCCCACACGGTGACGTGCCCGGTGGAGCGGTCCAGCTCGACCCGGGCGGAGGCCTCGGTCCCCTCCTGCCGGTGGTAGGCGATCAGCAGGGCGTCCTCGATCGCCTTGACGACCAGGTCCACCGAGATGTCCTTCTCGCGCTCCAAGCTGCGCAGGACGCTCATGTCGATATCCACGGGGCTCCCCCTCTAGTCCGCCGCGGCTTCGCCGTCGGCCGGGCGGCGGAATTCCACCTGGACCTTGCCCCGGTCGAGGTCGGCATAGCGGTACTCGGCCCGCTCGCCGTCCACGTCGAGCACCACGCCCTCGTCGCCGGCCTCCTCGACGCGCCCGGTGACCTCGCCGCCGTCGGCGAGGCGGGCCTGTACGAGGCGGCCGCGGGAGCGGCGCCAGTGCCGGGGAAGGGTCAGCGGCCGGTCCACACCGGGGGAGGTCACTTCCAGCACGTAAGGGGCGCTGCCCATCTCCTCGGACGCGTCCAGCGCGGCCGAGATGTCCTGGCTGACCGTACCGACCGCGTCCAGGTCGACGCCGTCGCCGGAGTCGACCACCACACGCAGCAGGCGCCGCTTGCCGGCCGGGGTGACCTCGACGGCCTCCAGCTCCAGCCCGGCCTCGGCCAGCACCGGTTCGAGCAGGGCGGCCAAGCGGTCCTGGCGAGCCTGCGCCCCCATCTGCGTTCCTCCTCGGGAATTCCGCCCGGTCCCGCGGTCGGGCGCCGGGGCGGTCCAGCTATACACGAAAATCGGCCGCACGTCGCTGCGAGTGCGGTTTGGCCTACAAGGGTATCCACAACCGCGGCCTCTCCAGGCAATCCGCGCGGTGCCCGGACCCCGCGGGTCCGCGGCCGGGCCCGCGGCGACGGCGGCGGAGCGCAGGCGGGAACGCCGCCACACCGCCGCTTCGCGCGGCCGCGCCCCCGGCTCATGGAAGGATTGGCGGGGCACTGCGACGACGGCGAAGGAGATCGGATTTGGGCGCGAGGCGCGGCACCGCCGGTACTTCCGTCACCCGCCGCACCGTGCTCGCCGCGGCGTTCACGGTCGCCGCGGCAGGCGGCTGCCAGGGGGCCCAGTGGTATCCGAGCGATATTGGGCCCGACGAGCGCGTGCTGCGCGGGGCCATCGCCGACAAGGAGCGGATCATCGCGCGCTACCGCGCGGCGCTGGGCGCCGACGAGGGCCCGGCGGACCTGCTGGAGACGTTCCTGGCCCACCATGAGGACCACCTGGCGACGCTGCGCGGGCGGCTGCCGGACACCGAGCGGCCCGCCCGCGAGGGGGCGCACGCCTCGCCGTCGCCGTCCCCCTCGCCGGTCGGCGCCGAACCGGTGGACGCGGCCGGGCTGCGTACGGCCGAGGAGGCGGCGGCCGACTCCCGGGCGCGCCAGTGCGGCGATGTCCGGGACCCGGCGCTGGTGCAGCTCCTCGCGTCGATCGGGGCCTGCGAGATCGGACACGCGCACATGCTCGGTGAGGAGGTCGGATGAGCGAGACGGCCGGGGCGTCGCCCTCGCAGGAGGCCACCGCGGAGGTGGAGGCGCTGCAGAAGGCGCTGCGCGCCGAGCACGCGGCGGTGTACGGATACGGGTTCATCGGGGCGCGCAGCCGGGGCGGCGAGCGCGACCGGGCCGCACGGCACCTGGACGCGCACCGGGCGCAGCGGGACACCGTGCGCGCGGAGCTGGTCGGGCTGGACGCGGTGCCCGCGCCTGCGGAGGCGGCCTACCCGCTGCCCGACTCCGACGGACGCGAGGAGCTGGCGGGGTTCGCGCGCCGGATGGAGGGCACCTCGTCCCAGGCGTACCTGGAGGTGGCGGGGGCCGCCGAGTCGGGGCCGCTGCGGGGGTTCGCGGCGGAGTCGCTGCAAGGGGCGACGGTGCGCGCGCTGGAGTGGGGCGGGGAGTTGGACACGTTCCCGGCCTACGCCACGGGCGACCCCGACGAGCCCAACGACGAGGACGAGTAGGGCTCGGCAGCCGCGGCGCGGGCCATGGCCTGCCGTGCGCTACCGACCCCGCGCCGCAGCGCCCTCCGGTCGTCGGCCTGCCCTCTGCCGGTGGGCGTCCATGATCGGCCCCGACGGCAGGGGGCGGCGTGCACGGCGAGGGCGCCGACCTCAGGGGCGGCGCCCTCGCGGCGGATGTCCCCGCCCGTCCTCCCGCTCGGCGCTACTCGGCGGCCACGGCGGCGACCGTGTCGGCCGCGCCGTCCAGGGCGATCTCCCGGCGGTCGCCGGTACGGCGGTCGCGCAGCTCCAGCACCCCGTCGGCCAGGCCCTTGCCGACGATGAGCGCCGTGGGCACGCCCAGCAGCTCGGCGTCGGTGAACTTCACGCCCGGGGAGACGCCCTTGCGGTCGTCGACGAGCACCCGCAGGCCGCGCTCCTCCAGCTCGGCGGCCAGGCGCAGGGCGACCTCGATCTGCTCGCCCTTTCCGGTGCCGACGACGTGCACGTCGGCGGGGGCGGCGGCGCGCGGCCACACGATGCCCTTGTCGTCGTGGGACTGCTCGACGACGGCGGCCACCACCCGGGAGACGCCGATGCCGTAGGAGCCCATGGTGACGCGCTTGGGCTTGCCGTCGGGGCCCAGCGCGTCCAGCTCGATGGCGTCGGTGTACTTGCGGCCGAGCTGGAAGACGTGGCCGATCTCGATGCCGCGGGCGGTGTAGAGGGTGCCGCGGCCGTCGGGGGCGGGGTCGCCGTCGCGGACCTCGGCCACGTCGAGCACGCCGTCGGGGGTGAAGTCGCGGCCGCAGACCAGGTCGACCACGTGGTGGTCGGGGCGGTCGGCGCCGGTGACCCAGCGGGTGCCCTCGACCACGCGCGGGTCGGCGTAGAAGCGCAGCTTGTTGTCGAGCAGGGCGTTCGGCCCGACGTAGCCCTTGACCAGGAAGGGGCGGGCGGCGAAGTCCTCCTCGTCGAGCAGGGCGACCTCGGCGGGCTCCAGGGCCGCCTCCAGGCGCTTGACGTCGACCTCGCGGTCGCCGGGAACGCCGATGCCGATGACCTCCCACTCGCTCGCCCCGGGCTCGCGGACCTTGACCAGGACGTTCTTGAGGGTGTCGGCGGCGGTGAAGGTGCGGCCGAGCCCGGCGCCGTTGAGGTGGTCGACCAGGGTCTCGATGGTGGGGGTGTCGGGCGTGTGGTGGGCCACCGCCTCGGGCAGCCCCTCCAGCGGACGGGCGGCGGGGGCGGCGATGCGCACCGCCTCGACGTTGGCGGCGTAGCCCGACTCGGTGCTGCGGACGAAGGTGTCCTCGCCGACGGGGGTCTCGGCCAGGAACTCCTCGGAGGCCGATCCGCCCATGGCGCCGGAGGTGGCCTGGACGATGACGTAGTCCAGGCCGAGGCGGTCGAAGATGCGGACGTAGGCGGCGCGGTGGCGCTCGTAGGACTCCTGCAGGCCCGCGTCGTCGATGTCGAAGGAGTAGGAGTCCTTCATGTGGAACTCGCGGCCGCGCAGCACCCCGGCGCGGGGGCGGGCCTCGTCCCGGAACTTCTCCTGGATCTGGTACAGCGTGACCGGGAAGTCCTTGTAGGAGGAGTACTCGCCCTTGACCAGGTGGGCGAAGACCTCCTCGTGGGTGGGGCCGAGGACGTAGTCGGCGCCCTTGCGGTCCTTGAGGGCGAAGAGGGTGTCGCCGTACTCGGTGGCCCGCCCGGTGGCCTCGTAGTAGTCGCGGGGCAGCAGGGCGGGCAGCAGCAGCTCCTGGCCGCCGATCGCGTCCATCTCCTCGCGCACGACCCGGGCCACGTTCTCCAGGACGATCTTGCCCAGGGGCATCCAGGAGTAGATGCCGGGGCCGGTCCGGCGGACGAACCCGCCGCGCACCAGGAGCTTGTGGCTCGGCACCTCGGCGTCCGCCGGGTCCTCACGCAGGGTGCGCAGGAACAGGGTCGACATCCGCAGCAGCACGGCCACTCCTCGGTGGTTGACGGTGCACACGCCGGTGCACGGAGAATCGGGTCGGTCTTCGGTAGGGAGGGGTCTCCAGGCTAGCGGCCCCGGTGGGCGGGTGCAGCCGGAAAAGGGGCGCCGCCCGCCCCTCGGGGGAGAGGGTGGGCGGGCGGCGCCGGGGGAGGCGAGGTGTCAGCCTCCCAGGGAGAAGGTCGTCATGACCGAGGCGTGGTCGGAGGTCCATTCATTGCCGGCGTGGTCGGGGTAGACCTTCGGCTCACCGGCCACCAGGGTCTGCGACTCCTCCACCGCGAGCGGTCCCGCGTAGTAGATGAAGTCGATGCGGTCCTGGGGCTCGTCGACCCCGGTGGCGCCGTTCCGCTTGGGGAACAGCGGCGACCAGGTGGTACCGGGGACGGCCGCCGGGTCGGGGTGGGCCTCGCGGAAGGAGTCGGTCAACCCGGCGTCGGTGGGCACGGTGGAGGCGGGCCAGGGCACGTCCGCGTAGCCGCAGTTCTTCTCGCGCAGCTCCTCGGTCCAGTCCAGGTGCGAGGGGGAGTTGAAGTCGCCCATGAGCAGGACCGGGTCCTCGTCGGCGGCGGCCAGGTCCTCCTGCATGGCCTCGACGGTGTCGGTGATCTGCGGGGTGCGGCCGGACTCGGCCTCGCGCTCCAGGATGCGGTCGACGCCCATGCCCGAGTCGCAGGCGTCGTAGGGGCCGTAGGGGGTGTAGCCCAGGTGCACGTCCCAGACGGCGACCTCGGAGTCGGTGCCGTCCAGGGCGATCTTGACGCTCCCGGAGGCGTTGACGGTGCCGCGCTCCTCGGTGATCGGGTAGCGGCTGATCACGCCGAGGCTGCCGGAGGTCTGCCAGTGGTCCCAGCCCAGGGCCTCGGCGAGGCGCTCGGCGGCCTCGCCCTCGGTCTCCTGCATGCCGACGATGTCGGCGTCGGACTCGATGAGGTACCGCAGCTGCTTCTCGTGGTAGCCGTCGACCTGCGTGCCCGCGTGCCAGGTGTTGAAGCTCATCACGTTGAGCTCGCCGACCAGGTCCTGCTTCTTCTTGCGGACCGGGACGGTGGCGGTGATGGTGGCCGTGGAGCCGTCGGCGCCGGTGGCCTCGATCTCGACCTCGGCGTCCTTGTTGCCGTTGGGCGTGCCGGTGACGGTGCCGTCCTCGGCGACCCGGACCCAGGCGCGGCCGCCGGTCTTGCGGAAGGTGACGCCGTCTCCCCCGCCGGAGGCCAGGCCGCCGACCGAGGCCTCGTAGGCCTCGCCCTTGCGGGCGTTGCGCAGGGTGATCCCGTCGGTGGGGAAGGAGACGGGGCGGTCGTCGGTCACGGTGAAGTCGACCGGGTCGGCCAGCCAGGCGTAGCCGTCCTCGGCGAGCAGGTAGGCGGTGTAGTCGCCCGCGCGCAGCCCGGAGGTGTCGACGGTGGCCTCCCCCTCGGCGTCGGGGGCGTAGACCCAGGCCAGGGAGGGGGCGGTGTACTCCTGGTCGACCGGCCCCTCGCCGCCGCGGTAGACCCCGATCCAGTTGGTGCCGTCGGGTTCGTCGGTGCCGTAGGCGAACCGGGCCTGCTCTCCGACGGCCACCGGTCCGGCCAGGGCGAGGGTCCCCGCCTCGGCCTGCGCCGGGGCGGCGACCCCGGCCAGGACGGCGGCGGCCGCCGCGGCGGACGCGAACGCGCGTCTCCACCAGCCTCGCATCTCTCCTCCGTTCTCACTGCGCATGCGCAGGTCGCACACGTTGACGGCGCACGACGATCGCACAGCGCACGGCACCCGAACCTCGGGTAACGGTTCGGAGAAGGCCTCGCCGTTCCCGTTCGGGGCCCGGTGAAGCGCCAGCGGAGCGCGTGGGCCCGGCGAAACATCGCCGCCGCGCCCGCCCGGCGGCGGCCGGGTGATTCGTTGTGGGCTCGTCACCCCGCTGATACACTACCAAGCGTTCGCTTGGTTTTTGTCGGCACCGACCCCGGAGGCGCCATGGCGTCCCTGCGCATCAGCCTGGGATACGAGGTGGAGGTCCGCGGCCGCACCCGCGAAGTGGAGCGGCGCGCCTTCGAGAACACCCTGGCCCAGGCCGAACTCGCCGACGAGCTGGGCTATGAGGCCGCCTGGCTCGTCGAGCACCACTTCACCCGCGGCTTCTCCCACTCCTCGGCCCCCGACCTGGTCCTGGCCGCCATCTCCCAGCGCACCCGGAACCTGCGCCTGGGGCTGGGGGTGGTGCTGCTGCCCTTCCAGCCGCCGGTGCGCACCGCCGAGCGGGTCGCCACCCTGGACGTGCTCTCCGGCGGCCGGGTGGAGTTCGGCACCGGGCGCGGCGCCTCCCCGCTGGAGTACCAGGCCTTCCAGCGCCCGTTCGAGCAGTCGCGGCGGATCTGGGAGGAGTCCCTGGACGCCGTGCTGGAGATCTGGCGCGCCGACGGCGAACCCGTCACCCTGGACAGCCCCTACTTCCAGGTGCCCGGGGTGTCGGTGCTGCCCCGGCCGGTGCAGGACCCGCACCCGCCGGTGTGGGTCGCCTCCACCAGCCTGGAGGGCTACCTCGCGGCCGCCCGGCGCGGGCACAACCTGCTCGGCATGACCATGCTCAAGGGGCTGGACGACGTGGCCGAGGACATCGCCGCCTACCGGAGCCGACTGGCCGAGAGCGGGTTCGACCCGGACAGCCGCCGGGTGGCGCTGATGGTGCCCTGGCATGTGGCCCCCACCCGGGACGAGGCGCTGGAGACCGCCGCCGACGCGGTCCTCTGGTACATCCGCCGCCAGGTCAACCTGGTGACCCCGCCGGGCTACTACGACGCCCGGCACGCCACCCACCGGGTGCTCGGGCAGCTCGCCGCGGGCATGCCGCCCGAGGAGGCGCTGGAGGTGCTGCGCGAACAGCACATGGTGGTGATCGACGACGCGGCCGGGTCGCGCGAGGCCCTGCGGCGCATCGCCGACGCGGGCGCCACCGACCTGCTGCTGCAGGCGCAGGTGGGCGGGCTGGCCCACGAGCACGTGTGCAACTGCCTGAAGCTGTTCCGCCAGGAGGTGGCGCCGTGGTGAGCGGGCGGGAATGGGTGCGGGCCGACCTCCCCGGCCCGGGGACGGCCCCCGATCCGGAGGGCGATCTGCTGCTGCTCGGGCCGGACGGCGCGCCCGGCGCCGCGCTGGGGCGGGAGAACCGGGTGCTCGCCGCCGAGCTGGGCGGCCGCCTGCTGCGGAGGGCCGGCCTGGCACGGGGCGACCGCGTGGCGGTGGCGCTCAGCGCCGAGGGCGACCAGTCCGGCACCCTCGTGGCCGAGGCCGCCACCGCCGCCGAGGCCCGGGCCGCGGTGGTCGGGCCGCGCGGGCGGATGCGGCTGCACGCGGCACTGGAGGCGATGCGGGCCACGGCGCTGGTGGCCACCCCGTGCGGGGCGGCCGACCTGCTGGCCCGGCTGCACATGGAGTTCCAGGCCGACCCGCTGGACCTGGGGCTGCGGCGGATCCTGCTGGCCGGGGAGGTCGCCCCGGACACGCTGCGGCGGCGCCTGGCCGCCGAGTTCGGGGCCGAGGTCGGCGACCTGTTCATCGACCCGCTGCTGCAGGTGCCCGTGGCCCACCGGCCGTTCGGGGCCGAGGGCGCCGAGGGGTTCGAGCCCGCGCGCCCCGGGATGATCGGGCTGGCACCGCTGGACGCCGACACCCTGGACGAACCCCCCTACCCGGCCGGGACCGCGGAGGTCGTGACGGTGCCCGACTGGCACCCGGCGCTGCGCGGGACGGTGGTGCGCACCGGCTTCACCGCCGCGCCCGCCGCCGGGGCGGCCGCGGTTCCCGCCCCCTCCGGGACCGTCGGCGAGCGCGTCCTGGTCCGGGGGCGGTGGCTGTCGCTGCCGCGCCTGGAGCGCGAACTGGCGCGGATCGACGGGATCGGCGCCTGGGAGCTGCGGGTGTCCCGGCCCGGGACGCTCGACCTGGCCGAGCTGCGCGTGGCCTTCGCCCGCGCCTCCCTCATCGGCGACCGCATGTGGACGGCGCGCATTGATCAGGCGCTGGCGTCGTTCTCCCCCGTGCGGATCGCGGTGGCGGTGGAGGAGGAGGCGCGGGACGAGGGCGGCGCGGGTCGGCTCACCGACGAACGCGGGCACCACCTGGCGCGCGAACGGGGCGGCGCGCGGGCCCGCGCCGGCTGACACCGCCCCGCGGCATGCGAGGAGGCCCCCATGGCCCAGCCCCCCGAACCCCCTGTCCCTCCCCACTCCCCCGCATCCCCCGTGTCGGCTCCCGCCCCCGGCCCCACCGCCTTCCCGCCCCTGCCCGAGGGGTGGACGACCCTGCCGCGCATGCTGCGCGACCGGGCGCGCCGCACCCCCGGGTCGGTGCTGCTGGCCTCCGGCGGCGACCACCTGACCGCCGCGGACCTGGCGGCGCGGGCGCGGCGGATCGGCCGGGCGCTGATCGCCTCCGGTGTGCGGCCGGGTGACCGGGTGGCGCTGATGGCGCCCAACTCCCCCGCCTGGGGCGCGGCCGCGTTCGGGGTGTGGGAGGCGGGGGCGGTGCTGGTGCCGCTGTCGACCCGCTACAAGGGACTGGAGGCGGGTGGGCTGCTGCACCGCACGGGGGCGCGGCTGCTGATGTGCACGGAACGGTTCCGGGAGACGTCGTCGACCGGGCTCATCGGCCGGGCCGAAGGGGGGCCGGAGGACGGGCGCCCCTTCGCCGGGCTGCCGGAACTGGCCGAGGCCGTGCTGCTGGACGTCAGCCCTGGCGCCCCGGAGGCGCAGCGCGAGGGCGCGATGGCCTTGGCGGCGTTTCTGGACCGGGCCGAGTCGGTCCCCGAGGCGGCGGCCGAGGAGCGCGCGCTGGGGGTGGACGGCGGCGACCTCGCCGAGGTGCTGGCGACCTCGGGGACCACGGGCGCGCCCAAGGGGGTGATGATCCCGCACCGGCAGCTGTTGCGCGGGTACTGGGACTGGGCCTCGGTGGTGGGGCTGGGCGAGGAGGACCGCTACCCGGTCATCGCGCCGTTCTCGCACGGGTTCGGGGTGAACGCGGGGCTGCTGGCGGGGGTGATGCGCGGGGCGCGGCTGCTGCCGCAGGCCGTCTTCGACCCCGGCGGGCTGGCCGGGCTCATCGCCGATGAGGGGGCGACGGTGCTGGCGGGGCCGCCGACCCTGTTCCAGGGGCTGCTGGCGCGTCGGGCCGCCGGGGAGCGGTTCCCGGCGCTGCGGGTGGGCATCTGCGGGGCCGCGTCGGTACCGCCGGAGCTGGTGCGGCGCCTCCTGGACGAGGGCGTGGTGCGGCGGATGGTCAACGCCTACGGGCTGATCGAGGGGACGGTGGTCTCCATGACCCGGGAGGGCGACCCGGTGGAGGTGGTGGCCGGGTCCGCCGGGCGCCCGATGCCGGGGGTGCGGGTCGAGGTGGTGGACGGGAAGGGCGAGCCGCTGCCGCCGGGAGCTCGCGGGGAGATCCTGGTCGGCGGGTTCGGGGTGATGGACGGCTACTGGGGGGACCCGGAGCGCACGGCCGAGGCGATCGACGGGCGGGGACGGCTGCGCACCGGGGACGTGGGGGTGCTGAGCGAGCGGGGGGACCTGTCGGTGGTGGACCGGAAGAAGGACGTGTTCACCGTGGGCGGGTTCAGCGCGTACCCGGCGGAGATCGAGGCGCTGCTGGCGCGGTGCCCGCTGGTGGCGGGGGCGGCGGTGGTGCCGGTGCCCGACACGCGGCTGGGCGAGGTGGGGTGCGCGTTCGTGGTGCCCGCGAAGGGCGGCACGGGCGCCTCCGCCGCGGACCTCGCGTCCCGGGTCATCGCCTGGTCCAGGGAGAACATGGCGAACTACAAGGTGCCGCGGAGGGTGGTGGCCGTGGAGTCGCTGCCGGTCAACGCGAACGGCAAGACGGACAAGGCGGCTCTGGGGCGGCGCCTGGCCGAAGAGCGGGAGGATTGACGGCTCCCCTGCCTGAAGGGCGGGGGAACTCCAGCCTCCATGGCGTGCGCGGGGATTCACGGCTCAGGCAGCCGCCCGGGCCGGCGGCCCGGGCGGACTTCCGCCCTCGACACCGTCCGGGGCCCAACCCGCCCGGACCAGCATCACACGCGCGGATTTCTTGCCCCTGGGGGACACGGCCCCGCACGCGGTGCAGGCATAGGTCCTCTCGGAAAGGGGGAGTGCGTGCTTGGTTCTCGGTCCGCACTTCTCGCCGGCCTCGTGCGCCGCCTTGGAGGCGGCGACGCACTGGTTCACACCCACCGGCAGCGCCCCACTCCTTGAGCAGGGAGCGCCGTGCGGTGTTCGACAGGCGCAGACGGTAGGTGTACCGGGCGTGCCCGGCGCCTTCCCCCGCCTTCGCCTGCATCTCCATGGCCGACGACCTGACGGGCAGGTACGACATCCACGGGACCGGCGGGATCCGGCACCGGACCGCCCGGCGGTTCGGCGCCCACCGTCCCGCTACGCGGGGAGCCGGATTCCTCCCCGCCCTGAAGGACGGAGCTTCCTCCGGGAGGACCGGTGAACGGGACGGCCCGGCGGGCACCGGCGGCGGAACACGTGTGGGGCCGCCGCCGGGAGTACCCGGCCGCACCCGTCCTCACTCGCGCAGGCGCCAGTCGACGACCCTGGTGAACGCGCCGCCGCCGGTCGGCCCTCCGTCGGCCGGGTCCGGGCCCACGTCGGTGAAGACCGCCTCGACCGGCCGGCCCCGCCGCAGGCCGTCGGGGTCGGCGCCGACCAGGCAGCCCCAGCAGTACAGCGCCGGGCCGTCGTCCAAGGCCACCCGCAGCACCGTGTAGGGGGCCTCGAACGCCGGGTGGAAGGTGCGGCGGGTGACGGTCCACCCGTCGACCGTCCCGGTGCCGGTGCCCTCGCGCCACTCCCATTCCAGGGACAGGCACACGGCGCACACCTCCCGCGCGGGGAAGCGCGGGGTCCGGCAGTCGGCGCAGTACTGGACGAGGAAGCGCCCCTCCCCGACCGCCTCCCACCAGTAGGCCGAGTCGCGGTCCGCGCCGGGGCGGGGGCGCGGCGCCGCGGCCCCGTGTCCGCCCGGCCGCCGACCGCCCTGTTCGGGGACGTCCTGCCGAAGGCTCTGCGTTGCGTTCATCGGTCACCTCCGCGGTGTGCTTCGTCGGGGCGTACCGCCCGGGTGGGCGGTCACCGCCCCGCGGTCAGCAGGAGGGCTGACGTGCCCGCCAGGATGTGGCCCGGCTGCCCGGTGGAGAGGGCCACCTCGGCACCGTCGACCTGGCGGGGGCCCGCGTCGCCGCGGAGCTGCCCGACCGCCTCGGCGACGTGGTTGATACCGTGCACGTACCCCTCGGACAGGAATCCCCCGTGCGTGTTCACCGGCAGCTCTCCCCCGATTCCCAGGGCCTCCGAGGCGGCGAAGGGGCCGCCTTCGCCTTTCCGGCAGAAGCCGTAGTCCTCCAGTTGCACGACCACCGTCCAGGTGAAGCAGTCGTAGAGTTCCGCGACGTCGACGTCGTCGGGGCCCAGGCCCGCCATGGCGTACAGGCGCGGGGCCAGGCGCGCGGCGGACGAGGTGGTCAGGTCGTCCCCCAGGCCGCCGGGAGCGGGCGGGGAGTAGGTCGAGTGGCCTCCGGCCCAGGCCGCGGCGGCGATGTCCACGGGCGGCCTGCGCAGGTCGCGGGCGCGTTCGGCGGAGGTGGCGACCAGGGCGCAGGCGCCGTCGGTCTCCAGGCAGCAGTCCAGCAGGCGGAACGGTTCGGAGATCCAGGGCGAGGCGAGGTAGTCGTCGAGGGTGATGGGGTCGCGCTTGAGCGCGCGCGGGTTGGCGGCGGCGTGGGCGCGCTGGCGGACGGCGATCGCCCCGAGGTGCTCGTGGGTGGTGCCGTAGGCCTGCATGTGGGCGCGGGCGGGGACGGCGTAGTGCTGGACGGGGGCGAGGAGTCCGTACGGGGCCTGGTACTGCAGGTCGAACGCGCCCGCGGGGGCGCGGCCCTGCCCGCCCATGCGGAACTCCGAACGCGCATTGATGGCGCGGTAGCAGACGACGACGTCGGCGACGCCCGCGGCGACGGCCAGGGCGGCCTGGCCGATGACGGCGTGCGAGACCCCGCCACCGCCGAACTGGTCGAGGTGCCAGGCGGGGTCGGTGATCCCGAGCGCGGGGCCCACGACCCACGGGGGGCTGGAGTCGCCGACCCGGTGGGTGGCGATACCGTCGACGTCGCCGACGCCCAGCCCCGCGTCGTCGAGGGCGGCGAGGATCGCACGGCAGGCGAGGGCGGTGGTGCTGACGCCGGAGTCGCGGCTGAGCGGGGTGGCGCCCACCCCGGCCAGCGCGGCCGCTCCGCTCAGTCCCGTTCCCGCCACCGCCGCCTCCCCGGTCCGCTCGCCTCCGAGTCAAGACCGAGCAAACGCTTGGTGTCAAGAGGTCGACGGCGACGGGTGACGGGGCGGGCCGCGGCGGGTACGATGGAAACCAAGCAAGCGCTTGGGAGAGAACGAGGGGGCAACCCCGGCCGAGCACAGGAGGGCAGGCCCGTGTCAGGAGACCGAGGGGGCGCGCACCGCGCCGTGGCCGAGGCGCCCCGAACCCGCGGGAACGGGGCCCACCCCGCAACGGCCCCCTTCGGCACCCGGGAGTTCCGGGACGCCCTGGGCCGCTTCCCCACCGGGGTGGTGGCGGTGGCGGCACGCGACCCGCGCACGGGCCGTCCGGCGGGGCTGGCGGCCAACTCCTTCACCTCGGTGTCCCTGGACCCGCCGCTGGTGGGGTTCTGCGTGGGCCGGACGAGCACCAGCTGGCCGGGGCTGCGCTCGGCGCACCGCCTGGCGGTGAGCATCCTGGGCGCCGACCAGGAGGAGGCGTCCCGGCGCATGGCCTCAAGAGGCGGCGACAAGTTCTCCGGCGTCGCCTGGCACGAGTCCCCCTCCGGGGCCCCGGTGATCGAGGGTTCGCAGGCGTGGCTGGAATGCGAGGTGGAGGCCGAACACCCGGCGGGAGACCACCTCATCGTGGTGGCACGCGTCCACCACCTCTCCGACCAGGGCGGAACCGCGCCTCTGCTGTACTACCGGGGCGAGTACCGAGCCCTAGAGCAGTAGGCGGGCGGGGTCCCCGCCCCTGCCGTCACCCCCGGGCGACCAGCGGAGTCGGCGCCGACAGGAACCCCACTGACACCCGAGGCCGGACACGCGGCCTCCGGCAGTACGAGGTCGAAGCAGCGACGAGGAGAGGTCGGCGACCCCCGGCAGCACTGTCGGTTGTAGCGCGTGTGCGCGGTCGCCGTGATAGGCGGCGACGGAGTGAGCAGGGTGGTTCCCGGCTCTAAGCGGGGCGGATCCCCGGCCCTACTTGCCGGGTGGCGGGTTCCTCGTGGTCCAGGTGGGAGGTGGAGCGGGTGCCCCACTCACCGGCCGGCCGGGCGGCGGGCCATCGGAGCGCAAGAAAGAATGCGGCGACGACGGAGGGCGGCGATCCTTCCGACAGCGTTGTCGGCCGTGCGGCGTGTGCGTGGCCACCGGAGAGGGCGGCGACGGCACAAGCGGGGCGGTTCCCCGGCCCCGCCCGCCGTCCGCCGGGCCCCTGGTGATCCGGGAGGCGGCGCGGTGGGGTGGGCGGGTGGTCGTCCGCGTTCGTGGCGGCCGCCGGGCCGGTGCGCCCTTTCCCGCGATGATCTCGGGGATGCCGGCCCTACCGGCGATGATCTCGACGTGGGTGCTGTCATTCCGGCGGTTGTGACAGCACCCTTGTCGAGATCATCGCGGAGGGGCCCGCCGGTGTGGGGCATATCAGGCACAACGGGCGCGCGGGGCGGGGGCTCCGGTGATCCCGGGCGGTGGGATCGCCGCCCGGCCGCCCCGGACGCGGCGGTTCCGCGACGCAGGACGCCCCCGGTGTGCGCATGGGGCCCGGAAGGCGGGTTCCGGCCCCGCCGCTACCGGCCCGGTACCCGCTTCGCCCGGTTCCCCGGCCGCCGGGGCGCCTCCCGGGCGCTGTCCGACGGCCGGGGCGGCCGCGCGGGCGG
>NZ_ANBH01000075.1 GCF_000341185.1 Nocardiopsis chromatogenes YIM 90109 | reverse complement strand
CCGGAGGGACCGCCGCCCAGTCCTCGTCGCCGCTTTCTGCCTTGCGCCCCGGTGGCCCGCCGCCAAGCCGGGGCCACCGAGCGGGGTGCCCGCTGCCCCGCCTTCCTGAACCGAGAGGAACCCGCCGCCCGGCAGGCAGGATCAGGGAACCACCCTGCTCCCGCCGTCGCCGCCCATCACGGTGACCACGCACACGCCCGGCGGACGACAACGCTACGGCGAGGGCCGCTGACCTGCGTCGTCGCTGCCCTTGGCCTTGGGCTCCGGTGGCCCTTCGTCCGGCCGGAATCGGTGAGCTGGGGATTGCGTAGTCTTCATCGTGGAACCGCCCGACGGTACGCGGCGGGAACAGACACGAACAACGGGGGACCATGTCGACCGGCGCCGACGGCGGATTCCGCACGCACACCGAACTGGTCCGGGACGCCGACCGTCCGGACTCCTGGCTGCTCGTCGTCGACGGCACGCCGCAGTCGCACGTCGACCTCTCCGACCCCACCCATCTGGACTTCGAGTACGTCCGCCGCCTCGGGCACGTCGCCGACCTGCTCGCGCCCGCCGGGCAGCCGATCGACGCCTTCCACCTCGGCGCCGGGGCGCTCACGCTCGCCCGCTATATCGCCGCCACCCGCCCCGGGTCGCGGCAGCGGGCCGTCGACATCGATGCCGACCTGGTCGCCGCCGTCCGCTCCACGCTCCCCGTGGACCGGCGGGCCGGGATCCGGGTCGGCATCGGCGACGCCCGCGCCTGGCTCGCCGAGCGGCACGATGCCCGCGCCGACCTGATCGTGTCCGACGTCTTCGCCGGGGCCCGCACCCCCGCCGCCCTGACCAGTGTCGAGTTCTTCACCGACGCCGCCCGGGTGCTGCGCCCCGGCGGCGTCTTCGCGGTGAACGTCGCCGACGGCGGCCGCCTGCTGCACGCCCGCCGCCAGCTCGCCACCGCCGCCGAGGTGTTCGCCCACGCCGGTGTGCTGGCCGAGCCCGGTGTGCTGCGCGGGCGCCGGTTCGGCAACTTCGTGCTGGTCGCCTCGGACCGGCCGCTGCCCGCCGACGACCTGGCGCACCGGGCCCACCGCGACCCCGACATGGCCCGCCTCGTGCACGGTGACGACGTGGAGCGCTTCATCTCCGGCGCCCGCCCCGTCCATGACGCCGACGCCGAGGACTCCCCCGCCCCGCCGAGCGGAACCTTCGTGCGCTGACCGGTCATTGGGCCGAGGCCCAGCCGGGCGAGGGCCGGAGGCCGGTCCGTTGGGGGACGGAGCCTGGTCCGATGGGGGCCGAGGCCGGGTCGGAGGGGGCCGGGCCCGGATCCGACGAGGGCCGGGCCGGTATTCATCGGATCACCCCCTCTGCGCTAGGGTCGGGGCCGAAACCCCACCCACGCGAGGACACCGATGGGCGACCCGACCACTCTCTTCGTCACTCCTCCCCCGGACGCCTGACAGGGGCGTCTGCGGCTCCGCGGTACGGACACCGCCGACGCTCCGTGATGCGGCCGAAACCCCATCGACGGAGGAGTCCTCGTCGTGCCTTCCACCTCTCCCGACGCGGCCGCGCGCGCCGCGTCGTCCGCCGCGCCCGCCCGGCGCGGCCTCGCCCTGCTCGCCGCCGCCGGTGTGCTCTGGGGCATGGGCGGCCCCGCAGGCCACCTGCTGCAGTCCGCCGGGGTCGCCCCCCTGGCGGTGGCCACCTACCGCCTGCTCATCGCCGGTCTGCTGATCACCGCGTTCCTCGCCGCCACCGGGGCCCTGCGGCACCTGCCCCGGTCCCGGGCGTTCGCGGTGCGCCTGGCCGTCAACGCCGTCCTGCACGCCGTCTTCCAGCTCCTGTACTTCGCCTCCCTGGCCCTCATCCCGGTGGGCCTGGCGACACTGGTGAAGATCGGCAGCGTCCCGGTGTTCGTCGCCGCCGGGGTGTGCCTGCTCGCCCGGCGGCGCCCCGGCGGGCGGCTCGCGGTGTCCGTCGTGCCCGCCGTCGCCGGGCTGGCGCTGCTGGCCGGGTTCCCGGCGGCCGACGCCTCCCCCGCCCGCCTGGCCGCCGGGTTGGCCTGCGCCCTGGGCGCGGGCCTGGCGTTCTCGGCGATGACGCTGGTCAACCGGCGCCCGGTGGAGGGGCTGCCGCCGCTGGTCAACGTCGGCCTGGGCATGCTCGCCGGGTCCGTGCTCCTGCTGCCCGCGGGGCTGGCGGCCGGGATGGCCGTCCCCGCCCGGCCGGACACGCTCGCCCTCCTGGCCTTCCTGGGCCTGGTGCCCACGGTCCTCGCGTACCTGGCCTACTTCCGCGGCCTGCAGACGGCTTCGGACGCGGGCGCCGCCGTCGGCACACTCGCCGAGCCGATGACCGCCGCCGTGCTGTCCGCCCTGTTCCTCGGTGAGCGGATGACGGTGCCGGGCCTGATCGGGACGGCACTGCTGG
>NZ_ANBH01000074.1:3445-24409 GCF_000341185.1 Nocardiopsis chromatogenes YIM 90109 | reverse complement strand
GTGTACTCCCCGGGGAGTACACGCCCCGGCCGGATCCTCCCCTCCGGGGGGACGCGCCGCCCCCTGGGGCGCTGCGTACCGTTGGGTGCCATGACCGTCTCCCGCTGGCGCCCCGCGACCGGCGACACGGTGCTCACCGCCGTGCTCGCCGTCGTCGTGTTCGTGGTCTCCGCCGGGCTCGACCGGTTCCACCACCCGCCCTTCGAGCGCGGCCTGGACCCGCTCGGCTACACGTTGCTGAGCCTGGCGGTGTTCCCCCTGCTGTGGCGCGGACGGGCGCCCCTGCCCGTCGCGCTCACCACCCTGCCCGCCACCACGCTGTACTACCCGCTGGGCTATCCCGACGGCCCGGTGCTGCTGTGCGGCGCGGTCGCGCTGTTCACCGTCGTCTCCCAGGGGTACCGCTGGCAGGGGTGGACCCTGGGGCTGGTCCAGTGGCTGGCCGTGCACGGGTGGGAGGCCGTGAGTTACGGGACGCCGCTCATCCTCGGCCCCGCGCTCGGCGTGCTCGCCTGGACCCTGGTGATCATGTGCACCGCCGAGGTGGTGCGGTGGCGCCGCGAGTACCAGGCGGTGCAGGAGCAGCGCCGCGCCGACGCGGCCCGCAGCCGCGAGGAGGAGATCCTGCGCCGCGCCGCCGACGAGCGGTTGCGGCTGGCCCGCGACGTGCACGACACCGTCGCGCACAGCATCTCGCTGATCAACGTGCAGGCCGGGACCGCGCTCTACCTGATCGACTCCGAGCCCGAGCGGGCGGCGCAGGCGCTGGCCACCATCAAGCGCGCCAGCAAGGAGACCCTGCGCGACCTGCGCGCCACCCTCGACGTGCTGCGTTCCGTGGACGAGGGCGCGCCGCGCGCCCCCGCACCGGGGCTGGAACGGCTGGAACGGCTGGTCGAGGACACCGGCGGCGCCGGGATCGACGTCGTCCTGGAGGTCCGCGGGGAGCGCCGCCGCCTCCCCTGGGCCACCGAGGCCGCCGCCTTCCGGATCGCCCAGGAGGCGCTGACCAACGTGGTCCGCCACAGCGGCGCCGGACGCGCGGTGGTGGAGGTCGACTACCGCCCGGACGAGCTGGAACTGCGGGTGCGCGACGACGGCCGCGGCCCGGCATCCGGCCACCGGCCGGGCAACGGGCTGACCGGGATGCGCGAGCGCGCCGAGGCGCTCGGCGGTGCGTTCGGTGCCGGTCCGGGCGCGGACCGCGGGTTCGCGGTCTGGGCCCGGCTTCCGGCCTCCCCGGAGGCACCCGGGGCGGCGGCGCGCGATACTGGCCCGGACGGTGGGGGCGATGGGGGCGGTGGAGGGGAGCGCGAGTGATCCGGGTGCTGCTGGCCGACGACCAGTCCCTGGTGCGGGCGGGTTTCGTGGCGCTGCTGAACAGCGCGCCCGACATCGAGGTGGCGGCGGAGGCCGCGGACGGTGAGGAGGCCGTGCGACTGGCCGCCGCCGAGCGGCCCGACGTGGTACTGATGGACATCCGTATGCCGGGCACCGACGGCCTGGCCGCCACCGGGCGCATCCTGGCCGATCCGGCGCTGTCCGGGACCAAGGTGGTCATCCTGACCACCTTCGACCTGGACGAGTACATCTTCGAGGCGCTGCGCGCGGGCGCCAGCGGGTTCCTGGTCAAGGACACCGAGCCCGAGGAGCTGCTGCAGGGTGTGCGGGTGGTGGCGCGCGGGGACGCGCTGCTGTCGCCGACGGTGACCCGGCGGCTGATCGCCGACTACGCCTCCCGGCCGTCGCGCCGGACGGCCCCGACGGAGCGGCTGGCCGAACTGACCGACCGGGAGCGCGAGGTGCTGGCCCTGGTCGGTGCGGGGCTGTCGAACGACGAGATCGCCACGCGGCTGGTACTGAGCCCGGCGACGGCGAAGACCCACGTCAGCCGGGCGATGGTGAAGCTCCGGGTGCGCGACCGGGCACAGCTGGTCGTGATCGCCTACGAGACGTCCCTCGTGACGCCGGGCTGGCTGGACTGACACTGCGCGGCGGGGCGGGGCGGGCCGCGCGGACAGGACGGTGCCCCGGGCGGAGTCCGGCGCTGTCCCGGACGGTGCCCCGGGCGGAGTCCGGCGCTGTCCCGGACGGTGTCCCGGGGACGTCCCGGCGCCCGGGACGTCCTTCGGAGCGGAGCCGCCCCGGCCCGCCGGAACCGGTCCTGGGCCGGACTTCGGGCGGTGGCCGAGCCCACCGGGGGCGGGGCTCCGGAAAGGGCTTCGACGGCGTGCCGGGCACCGGGCCGTATCCAGCGGGCCGACCCGGCCGGACGGAGGTCCGGACGGAGATTCCGCGGACGTGATCCCGCTCCGAGCCGTACGACGCCGCACAGCGCCGTACTCCGCAGGGCGGATGGGCAGGCACCACGGACCACGGGGTGGTATCCCACACCACCGGGGCGAGAGCGGCGGGCGGCGCGGCCTCGGTGCGGCCGGACTCTCCGCCCCTGGCCCGACCTGCACAACGCGTCCATCCCGCCGACCGGGCGCCCGCTGAGCGCCCGGCCCCGGGCGCCTCATGGGCCCTCTTCCGGACACCGCCGGTGCCGCCGCCCCGGTCCCGCCTCTACGCCCCTTAAGGGCGCCGCGGGTTCCCCCTTACACCCAGGGAGGTACCCGGCCTGTCTCCCCCACGCCCAACGCCGTACGGGCATTGCCTTCCCCTGGTCGATGCACCGCCGCCGACCGTGGGCCCACCATCGTCACCGTTCCTGGTTCGGCCCCGACGGTTAAGGCGCACGGCATGCTCGACGACCCCCTGGCTCTGGCGCGGCTCCAGTTCGCGTTCACTGCGGCGACGCACTACATGTTCGTCGCGCTCACCCTCGGCCTCGCCCCCTACATCCTGTTCAACCAGCTCACGGCCGTGCTCAAGCGCGACGAGGCACGGATGCGCGCCGTCCGGTTCTGGGGCGGCCTCTATGTGCTCAACTACGCCATGGGCATCCTCTCCGGGCTGGTCATGGAGCTGCAACTGGCGCTGAACTGGAGCGGGCTGAGCGACATGTTCGGCTACGCCTTCGGCGCCCCGCTCGCGGTGGAGACGATGGGCGCGTTCTTCATCGAGTCCACCTTCCTCGGGCTGTGGATCTTCGGCTGGGACCGGATGGGCCGGTGGGCGCACTGGGCGTGCTTCCTGGTGGTGACCGCGACCGCCTACGCCTCGGCCTACTGGGTGCTGGTGGCCAACGGGTTCCTCAAGTGGCCCTCCGGGTTCCGCATCGAGGACGGGACGGCGGTGCTGGACAGCCCCTGGGCGCTGCTGGGCAACCCGTCGACGCTGATGGCCTTCGGCCACGTGGCGACCTCCGCCCTGCTCGTCGGCGCCGCCGTGATCGCCGCGGTCAGCGCCTCCCATCTGCGCCGGGGCCACGACCCCGACCGGATGTTCCACCGCGGGATCCGGCACGCGGTCGCGATCCTGCTGGTCGCGGTCTTCCCGGTGGTCGCGGTCGGCGGCGCCCAGTTCATTCTGTACGGCCAGGAGCCGCCGACCAGCGGCATGACCTACTCCGCCGAGGAGATCGCCGCGATCGAGGCCGATAGGTCCCCGGCGGTGGAGGCCGTCGGCAGGATCGGCGGCGACGTGGTCATGATGACGTCCTGGCTGCTGATCACCGTTGTGGCCGCGACCGGGGCGGTGGTGTGGCTGGTGCGCCGGCTGGACCGGGCGCGCTGGTTCCACTGGGTGCTGATCGCCCTGCCGGTCCTGCCCTACCTCGCCAGCATCGGCGGGTGGGTGTTCCGCGAGACCGAGCGCCAGCCGTGGGTCGTCCGCCACCACCTGACCACCGCCGATGCCATGACCGACCTGTCGCCCGCCATGGCGGTGGCCTCCTTCGCCTTCTTCACCGCCGCCTTCACCGCCCTGGCGGCGGTCACCGTCTGGCTGCTGGTCCGCTTCGCGCGGCGCGGCCCCGAGGGCGGGCCGCTCGCCCCCGCGCCCGCCGAATCCGACCGGGAGGGCGGGGAGCCGGTGCCCGCCCGGACCCTGTGACCCCCCACGACGACGATGGAGACCCCGATGGAGCTCATCCCCGTCCTGTTCATCACCGCACTGCTGGCGGGCTACTTCGTCCTCGCGGGCTGCGACATCGGCCTGGGCATGCTGATGCCCTACCTGGCCCGCACCCGCGGTGAGCGGCGGCGCGCCGTCTCCGCCGCCGCCCCCTACTTCCTGGGCACCGAGGTGTGGCTGGTCGGTGCGATCGGCGCCGTCGCGGGCCTGTTCCCGGGGCTGAAGGCGGCCGTGGTCACCGACCTGTGGCCGGTCTTCGCGGTGCTGCTGGCCGGGTGGCTGCTGCGCGACGCCGGCCTGTGGTTCCGGGCGCGGGCGGAGGCGCCCTCCTGGCACGGGCTGTGGGACGCGGCGATCGTCGGCGGAAGCTGGACGGTCGCGGTGTGCTGGGGCCTGGCCTCCGGGGCGCTGCTGGCGGGCGGGTCGCTCGCCTCCCCGTTCGTACCGGCGGTCGCCGCCGTCGTGGTGGTGCTGTTCCTGCTGCGCGGGGCGGCGTTCGGCGCCGAGCGACTGGTGCCGCCGGGCAGCGAGGCCGACGAGGCGGGCGAGGCGGGGGACGCCCTCCCGGCGGGCCGGTCGCCGCACACCGCGGTGAGCGCGGACACCGCGGCGCGGCTGACCCGGGTGCTGGCACGGGCCGGGCTGGCGGTACTGGCGGTCGCGGTGCCGCTGGGCGCCCTGTCCGGCGCGCTGGACGGCGGCCGCCCCCTGGCGGCCGGTGCCGGTGCCGCGCTGGTCGCGGTGGCGCTGGCGGCCACCGCCGGGACCGAGGGGCCCGGGCGCTCCCGGCACACCTCCGCCGTGGCGATGGGCGTACTGGTCCCGGCGGTGGGGGTGGGCGCGGCGCCGCCGGTGGAGCCGGTCCCCGGGGCGGTGCTGACGCTGGTGGCGGTGGCGCTGGCGCCGGTGGTGCCGCTCATGGTGGTGGGGCAGGTGGCGCTCTACCGGATGGTGCGCCGCCCTGCACCGGCGACCGGGTTCTTCGCCCGGGTGGCCCCGGTGCCCGCGCCCGCGGGCACCGGGGCCCTGGCGGGGGCCGCCCGGTTCCGGCCGACGGCGGTCGGCGGGCCGCAGGAGCGGGAATCCCACGGAGCGTGACCGGGCGGCGCCGCCCCCTGGCCACTACGGAGCACGGGTCACCCCCACGCCCCCCGGGGCGGCCCGTGCGGTGGCCCGGCGCGGCGCCATGTTTTCCCCTCGCATTGTTGCCACACTCTGTGACATTGCTAATACGCTTGGTCGCAAGGCGGGACCGGGGGGAAGGGTCCGATGTCGATCTCCGATCTGTTCGCTTCCGCGGAGGACCAGCTCGACGTGCACGAGCGGCTCCGGCTGTACATCGAAGGGGTGCGCGAGCGCGCCGACCGGGCGGTCCCCTGGGGGCCCGACACCGTCGGCGTCCCCCGCCAGAGCTGCGACAGCGGGCTGCTGCGCATCAACGACGTGGCGTTCTACGCCAACGCCCGCCACGAGATCTCCGCCTTCGCCGGGCTGTGCCTGAACCTGCTGTCCCTGCACCGCCCGCGCGACGGCGGCGGCATCAGCAGCGCCCCGGCGCCGGCGGTGCAGCGGTGCCGCTGCTGCATGCTCCGCTGGCCCTGCCCGACCATCCGGGAGATGGCCGAGCTGCTCGGCTGACCGGCGCGCCCGTGTGCGGCGGCGCGGCGCCGCGCTTATCGAGCAAGCGATTGGACAGCGGCAGCATAATGGGGGCGTGAACACCCGCAGCCGAGACGCCTCGGGCGCCTCCACCACCGACGACGCCACTGACGACGCCGCCTCCCCGGTGCCCGGCGGCCCGCCCCGCGGGCGCGGGCGCGGCCGTCGCTCCTCCTCCGCGGCCGCCTCGGAGCGGCGCGGGAACCTGGTGCGGCTGGCCGCCGACCTGTTCGCCCGGAAGGGCTTCCAGGCCACCACCGTGCGGGAGATCGCCGACGAGGCGGGGATCCTCTCCGGCAGCCTCTACCACCACTTCGACTCCAAGGAGTCGATCGTGGACGAGGTGCTCTCCTCCTACCTCGACGACCTGCTCGGCCGCTACCGCGCGGCCGTGGAGGCGGGCGGCGGGCCGCGGGAGGTGCTCTCCCGCCTGATCCAGGAGGCCTACCGCTCGCTGGAGCCGCACCGGGCGGCGATCACCGTGGTCCAGAACGACTGGAACTACCTGCAGCAGTTCCCGCGCTTCGGCTACCTGGCCGAGACCGAGCACGAGATCCAGGACATCTGGGTCGGCGTCATCCGCGAGGGCCAGCGCGAGGGGGCGTTCCGCCACGACATCGACCCGAAGCTGACCTACCGGATGATCCGCGACACCATCTGGGTGGCGGTGCGCTGGTACCGTCCGGAGGGGACCCTGGGCACCGCCGAGCTGGCCGAGCACTTCATGACGGTGCTGTTCGACGGGATCAGCGTCGGCCGCCGAGACTCCCAGCCCGCCCCGGCCGGGGGCTGAGCGGGACCGGGCCGGACGGCGTCCGCCGCGGCCGCGCAGCCGTCGGCGGTCGGGGGTCGGCGGTCGGCGGTCGGCCGCGCCCTCGGCGTCCGCCTTCGGGCCGCACGCCGAGCGTCCGTCGATGAGATTCGACATCGCCTCCGTTCGCCGCGGGGTCGTGTCGATGAGTCCTGACGGCGCCGCGTGCGACGCGGCGCACCTTGCCCTTCCCCGACGGCCGCCCCCACCGCCGTCTGCGAAGCCGCAGGCCGAGGCGGAGCGCCCGCGGCGAAGCGGGGACGGACGGCCCTGTGGTGCGGCGGGCGGCGGCCACGCGCGGCGACGAGGAAGGCCGTGGTGCTGACGGAAGTCGTCGGCACCGCGTCGCGCCGAGTCATCTGTGCGCTGTCGGAACCGGCGCACGGGCGCTCTCACTTCTCGTCGACATGATCAGCCCGGAGCGGCGACGGCCGCGCTGACCCGATCAGTGATCGAAGACCACCGGCGGCCGCTCGACCGGGGCACCGATCAACCGGTCGCGCCCGACCACGGCCCAAAGCGCGCGGCCCCTCCGGCACGCCCCGGACCACAGGCCCCTGGCGGCGCACCCGGCACGGCGCTTCGGCCCAAGCCGCCCGCACACACCGACCACGGACGCCCCTCGCCGTGTCCGCAGCCGATACAGGGCCTCCCGCCAACGATCTGAGGACGGCTCCGCGGTCGCGGCCCCGGCCGTACCGCATGCGCCCTGCAGCGGCGGGCCCGGGGGCGCCCGCTCGGCGCCCCCGGGCGGCGGGCGGGGTCAGGGCCCGCCGAAGAGCGCGGGGCTCAGTCCGACGTCGACGGCGGCCAGCGACACGCCGTCCTCCACGCCGAGCCCGGCCGTGTCCGGCAGGGGCAGGGCCCCCGCCATCACCAGCCCTCCGGCCAGCAGGGCCCCGGCCGCCAGCACCAGGGCCAGGCGCGCGGTCCTCTCCGTCATCGGCCTCTCCTCACATCGTTCAGGGGTATGTCCTCGGGGGGTACCGCAGCCTTGATAACGGTGTCCGGATTCCGAGTGTGGGACGGTCCGGAACCCGCCGGACCGTCCGTGTCGCCGCCCTTCGCCCGGTTCCGCCCCGGTCCGACCCGCCCCCGTCCCCTGTCGGCCCCGGCCCCCTGACGCGCGCCGGACCGAACACCGCGCGCCCGCCCGCCCCATCGGCCACACGCCGGGCGAGGGCCCTGCTCCCGGGACGGGCCCGGGGTTAGCCTGGCGGTCGAGGCGGGTCGCGCCCACGCAGGCCGGTCCCCGACGGCCGTCCCACGTCCCGGAGAGCGACATGGCCCTGTACTACGGCTCCACCGCGCCCCGGCGGGAGCACGACTACCGCTCCTCCCCGGAGGGGCGGCGGCACAGCTGGTACGGCACCAAGCGGCACGTCAAGCGCGTCCTCGGAGCGCGCCTGCCCCACCTGGCGATGCGCGGCGCGGTCCGGGTGGCGGCGCCCGGGCTCCGCGCCTCGGGCCGCCTGCCCGCCCCCGCCCGGCTGCCCGAGGTCGCCGGATACGCCGACGGCGCGCACTTCGTGATGCTGCGCCCGGCCGACTGCGTCATCGCCAAGGAGCTGTACTGGGGCGGGGGCCGCCGCCCGCAGCCCGCCGACGACCTGGCGGTGCGGATGTTCGCGGCGCTGGCCCGGAACGCCTCGCACCTGCTCGACATCGGCGCCTACACCGGCCTGTTCACTCTGGTCGGCACCGCCGCCAACGCGGACCTTCGGGCGCACGCCTTCGAGATGGTGCCGGAGGTCTACCGCGCCCTGTTCGACAACTGCGTGCGCAACCGGGTCCTGCACCGCACGACCCTGCACCACGTGGGGGTGGGGCCGCCGGACGCCACCGTGTCCATGCCCGCCCGCTCGGGCGACTCCGCCCTGCCCTGTTACTACTCCAGCGGCATGGAGTTCGCCGACGGCGTCCCGGTGCGGACCGCCGCCCTGGACTCCTTCACCGGCCTGCCCGGCGGCGGGCGGGTCCTGCTCAAGGTCGACGTGGAGGGCACCGAGGCCGAGGTGTTCGCGCACGGGCGGGCGTTCATGGCCGAGCACCGGCCCGACGTGCTGTGCGAGGTCCTGCCGGACGCCGATGCCGAACGCCTGTCCCGGCTGCTCGAACCGCTCGGGTACCGGTTCCACCTGGTGGGCACGCGGGCCCTGGCCCCCGCCGGGAGGCTGGTCCCCGACCCGCGGTTCCGCGACTGGCTGTTCACCACCCGCACGGCGGCGGAGCTCAGAGCGCTCGGCGTGCCGGTCGCGGGCCCCGACGCGCCCGCGGGGGCCTGAGCGGGCCCCCACCCCGGAACGCCCGTCGGGCGCCGTCCGCCCGCGGGTCGGCCCCGTGACCGACGGCCCGCGCCCGACCCGCGGCGCGCTACCGCACCAGCAGCGCGGCGCTGCCGTAGGCGCCGCCGAAGCCGGTGCACAGGGCCACCGAGGCCCCGGGCAGTCGGCCGACACCGTCGCCGCGCAGCTCCCGCACCGCCTCGGCGACGTTGTTCAGGCCGTGCACGTAGCCTTCCGACAGCAGCCCTCCGTGCGGGTTCACCGGGATCCCCCCGGCGGCGGCCGCGCCCTGCGCGGTGATGCCGCCGGACCGCAGGACACGCGCCATCTCCCCCGGCTCCACCAGGCCGAAGTCGGCGAGCTGGCGCGGCACCAGGAAGGAGTAGGCGTCGTAGAGGAAGGCCGCGTCCACGTCCGCCGGGCGCATGCCCGCCGCGGCGTACAGGCGCGGGGCGACCTCGGCCGAGAAGACGGCGCCCGGGTCCGGCGACCGGTCCAGGCGTGACAGGTCGGGGCGCCCGCCGCGCACCACGGCCCGGATGCGCGGCGCCCGCTGGGCGGCGGGCCGCCGCGCGCCGGTGACCACCAGGGCGCACGCCCCGTCGGCCTCCTGGCAGCAGTCGGCGCGGCGCAGCGGCGCGGCGATGACCGGCTCGCGCAGGTAGTCCTCCCACGACAGCGGCTCGCGGCGCATCGCGCGCGGGTTGTCGGCCGCCTGCGCGCGGGAGGAGGCCACGACGGCGGCCAGGTCGCGCTCGCCGAGTCCGGCGTCGTACAGGTAGCGGCGGGCGACGAGGGCGAACTGGGCGACCGGCCCGGCGAGCCCGTAGGGCAGGGTGAACTGCTCTTCGACGCCCTCGCCCTGGCGCAGGCCGAGCCCGGTCATGCGGCGGCCGGAGCGGCCGTTGAGGGAGCGGTGGACCAGGACGGTGGCGGCCTGCCCGGTGGCCACGAGCATCGCGGCGTCCCCGAGGACGGAGGCGCACTGGGTGCCGCCGCCGTGCATGTCGTTGTGCCAGCCCAGGCGGGTCAGGCCCAGTTCGCGGGCCAGGTCGGTGGCGGGGGCGGAGTCGCCGAGGTGGTAGGAGAGGATCGCGTCGACCTCGTCGGGCGCGCTTCCGGCGTCGTCGAGGGCGGCTCGGGCGGCCTCGGCGGCGAGGGCGAGCGGGGTGCGGCCGGAGGAGCGGGTGAGGGGGGTGGCCCCGACGCCGACCACGGCGGCGCGCTCGGTGATTCCGGATGCGCCCATGCGGCCTCCCGGGGGGCGGGGAGGGGGCGGACGCCGCCCGCCGGGGACGGGGCGCGATCCATCCCCGACAGGCGACGCGTTCTCATGCCTGCCGTCCGGCACGCCTGGTGGGCGGGCCCACCGGGCGCCCTCACCGGGCTCGGCTCGCAACCGAAGCTAGCTTTGAAACACGTTCTAACGCAAGGGTCGCAATCGATTCGATATGACGCGCACCACACGACCCGGCCCACGCCGCCCCTGCTCCGGGCCACCGCCGACGGCACGGCCCCCGCCGTTGCACCCGGGCGGGCACCGGATACAGAACGCGATCTACGCGCGGACGGTCCTTCGCACAGCGACGCGCCCGGGCACCGGACACACCATGACCCAACGGGCGGTGGAGCGCGCCGGGAAGGCCGCATCGCCCCATCGGAGGCCGACCGGTCACGGCGCCGCTCTTGAGGCGGGCCGCTCCGAGGCCGTAACGCTCACGCCGGCCTGGTCGGACGGGAAACACACCACTCCAGCGGACGCGACCGCGGCCGGGAGGCCCGACCGCGTCATCCGCGGTCGGGCAGGGCGATCTGCACGGAGGCGCGGTCGGCCAGCAGGGGCCGGATGAGCGCGAGCGCGGCCTGGTGGTCGGGGTGGTCGCGGTAGGCCGCCAGCCCGGCCTCGTCGTCGACGTCGGCGGCCACGCCGTAGTCGTAGGTGCCCTCGGAGATGCCGAGGTCGGGTCCGAAGGTGTAGGCCCGCAGCTCCGGGATGCGCCCGGGCAGCAGGGCCAGCGCGTCGCGGATTCGGTCCACCTTCTCGGGGGTCGCCTCGCCGTTCCAGCGGAACAGCGCGATGTGCCTGATCGCCATGGTGCCGAACCTACCGCCCGGGGCGTGCGGGCCGCCGCTCCGCCCCGCCCCGCGCCGGATCCCTGGGCGTCTGGCCGGGCCCCGGCCGCCCTGCTACGCTAACCAAGCGAACGCTTGGTAGATGTCCGGTCCGCGGTCCGACCGCGAGGAGGGATGCGGCCTTGAAGTTCTCCACCTTCCACCTCTTCCACCGCTTCCCCGGCCAGTCCGTCAAGGAGGTCTACGACCACCACGCCGAACTCATCGAGCTGGCCGAGGAGCTCGGCTTCCACGGCGCGCGCGTCGCCGAGCACCACTTCCGCGACTACGGCACGGTCCCCTCCGGCCTGGCGTTCCTCGCCCACATGGCCGGGCGGACCGAGCGCCTGCGCCTGGGCACCGGCATCGTCGTGCTGCCCCTGTACAACCCCGTTCACGTGGCCGAGCAGGCCGCGATGGTCGACGTCCTCTCCGGCGGGCGGCTCGACCTCGGCGTCGGCCGCGGCTACCAGAGCTATGAGTTCGACGGGTTCGGCGTCGACCTGTCCCAGGCACGCGCGCGCTTCGACGAGGCCCTGGAGACGGTGCTGGCCCTCTGGGGCGGTGAGCCCGTGCGCCGTGACGGCGCGTTCTCCTCGGTCGCCCCGGGGCTGGAGGAGGGCGTCGCCCTGATGCCCCGCCCCCTGCAGTCCCCGCGCCCTCCGGTGCACGTCGCCGCCGTCAGCCCGGAGACCGTCGAGCGCTACGCCGCGCGCGGCCTGCCCATCCTGGCCGACCCCGCCGCCCCCTTCTCCCGTGTGGCCCGCGCGGCCGAGGCGTGGCGCTCCACCGCCGCCGCCCACGGGCACGACCCCGACGCCGCCGAGCTGGTGGTCGGGCGGTCCGTCTACGTCGCCCCCTCGGCCGGGCAGGCCCGCGAGGACCTGGAGCGGTTCGAGGCCTCCTTCGACCGGACGCGCATCTTCAACGAGCGCAGCGCGCCGCTCGACCGGCGCACGGGAGAGGTCGCCCAGGGCTTCGAGTACTGGCAGAACCGGTACATGAAGGGCGCCGAGGTCGGCACCGACGACCGCTGGGAGCGCCTGGAGGTGGTCGGCGGCCCCGAGCGGGTGGTCGGGCAGGTGCGGGCGCTCCAGGAGATGGGCTTCGGCCACCTGCTGTGCGACTTCGGCAGCACCCGGCGGATGCCGCTGGAGGAGATGAAGAAGGTGCTGAAGTTCTTCGCGGCCGAGGTCATGCCCGCGTTCGCCTGACACCGGCGCGCCCCGGCCCCGCCGCGCCCGCCTGCCACCGAACCGGAACCGCGCCACGCCCCCACGGAGGCCCGATGTCCGCCGTCCACACCCTCACCCTCGCCGACGTCCTGCGCGAGCACCGCCGCTCGCGGCCCGCGGCCACCGCCGCCGTCGACGGGCCGGTCCGCCGCACCTACACCGGGCTCGACGCCCGCACCTGCCGCCTGGCCCGCGCCCTGGCCGACGCGGGGACCGGGCCCGGCGACCGCGTCCTGTACATCGGCCGGAACTCGGTCCGGCTCCAGGAGGGCCTGCTCGCGGCGGCGCGGCTCGGCGCGGTGTTCGTCCCGGCCAACTGGCGCCAGAGCGCCGACGAGCTGGCGTTCGTCCTGCGCGACCTCGCGCCCTCGGCGGTCCTCTGGCAGGGCGGCGACCTGGAGCCCGTGGTGCGCGCCGCCCGAGGGGCCGTGGCCGGGGAGCCCGCCCGGCAGGGGTGCCTGTGGGTACGGTGCGACGGCCCGGCCGACGGCCCCTCCGACGGGGAGGCGGCGGGCGGGGACCCCTACGAGGAGCTGATCGCCTCGGCGCCCGAAGAGGACCCCGAGGGCGACACCGACGCGTCCCTCCCCGTCCTGGGCCTGTACACCGCCGCGTTCGATGGGCGCCCGGCGTGCGCGCTGCTCAGCCACGCCGCCCTCATCGCGCACGACGCCGCCCTCTTCCAGGTGCGGAGGATCGGCCCCGGGTTCACCTTCCTGAACAGCGGACCGCTCTTCCACGTCGGCACCATGATGTTCAACCTGGCGACGTTCCATGCCGGGGGCACCAACGTCTACATGCCCGCCTTCGACGCCGCCGAGGCGGCGCGGCTCATCGAGGCCGAGCGGGTGGACCACATGTTCGGGTTCGGCCCCATGCTCGACGCCGTTGTTGAGGCCAACCGGGGTGAGGACGGCAAGCCCCGGCACGACCTTTCGAGCCTGCACTTCGCTTCGCACTCCCCCGAGTGGGACGCACAGGTCACCGTCGGCACCGACCCCTGGAGCGCCTCGGGCATGGGCGGCTACGGGCAGACGCAGGTGTGCGGCATGCTCACCTACCTGGCGCTGGGGCCGGGCGGCGCGGGGACGGCCGGTCGCCCCTCCCCCATGGTGCGGGTGCGCATCACCGGGCCCGGCGGCGAGGAGCTGCCCGCCGGGGAGACCGGGGAGATCACGGCGCGGGGGCCGAGCCTGTTCAGCGGGTACCACGCCCGCCCGGAGCTGACCGCGCGCACGCTGTCCGGGGGCTGGCACCGCACCGGCGACCTCGGGCGCCGGGAGGCCGACGGCACCATCACCTTCATCCGCCCGCGGCTGCGCATGATCAAGACCGGCAACGAGAACGTCTACCCCGCCGAGGTCGAGCGCGCGCTCAAGGCCCATCCGGGGATCGCCGACGCGGCGGTGATCGGCGTGCCGGATGAGACGTGGGGGCAGAGCGTGGCCGCCGTGGTGCAGTGCGAACCGGGGGCGCGGCCCACCGAGGAGGAGGTCGTGGCGCACGTGCGCGGCCTGCTGGCCTCCTACAAGAAGCCGCGCCGGGTGGTGTTCACCGACGCCCTGCCCAAGGACGGCCACCTGCCCGACTATGCGGCGCTGGACGCCGCCTACGGCGGGGGCGGGTATCCGGGCGGATGATCCGTCCGGGGCGTCCCGGCGGCTCGGTGGGGGGCGACGCTCGGGGGTGCTGTACCGCGGAGCGGCTCCGTTGAAGGCGACGGGCGGGCCACAGGCCCACGGGAGAGAAGGGTGCCGGGCCCAGGGGCGGGGGACAGCCCCTGGGGCCGGCCGCGGGGGGAAATCCGCGGCCGTCACGGCTTCCATACGGACGTGGGGGTCCTGGAAGCCCGGCCGGGTGCGGTTCTCGGGATTCGGCGCCCTGGGGGGCGGGGCCGCACCGCCGAGAAGAACCTAACGGCGCTCCGGTCACGCATCCGAACTATTCCGATAACCGGAATGTCTCGATTCCTCCTCACCGGCCTCGCCTGTGGCCCGCATGAGCAGTCACGATAAATGCGGGATAAGCGGACCGCCAGAGGGCACCGGCGTCCGGATCCGGCCGCGCCCGGGCGGTTCACAGCACCGCGAGGGGGTTGACGGGGCTGCCCGTCCCGCCCCCGACCGGCAGCGGCGCGACCGCCAGCAGGAAGTCGGCGCGGCCCGCCTCCGCCAGCGCGGAGCCGAGCTCCTCCAGGCGGGCCATCTCGACCAGCGGGACGCCGTGGCGCCACAGCAGCACCAGGTGCGCGTCGTCCCCGGGGGCGTCCACCGGCCCGCCGCCGGCGCCGAGCGCCTGCACGCCGGTGTTGTCGCACACCACCACCGCCGTATCGCGGGCGGCCAGCCAGCGCACCGCCGACCCGTCCAGGCCCGGCTGGGCGCCCCGGTACAAGTCGGGGTCCTCCTCCCAGGCCAGGGGCCACCCCGTGCGCACGACGGCGGCGTCCCCCGGGGCCAGCAGCCGGGCGCCGGGCATGGCCTCCAGGTCCGCGGCGCCGACGCGGTCGCCGGGGCCGAGGCGGGCGGCGCCGCGGTGCCGGGCGGCGTCGAAGAGCACCCCCCGGGCCAGGACGCCGCGCGCGGCCGCGTGCTCGACGCCGAGCCGGGAGGCCCCGCGGCTGCCCACCCGGCCCGCGGGGTGGCCGTTGTACATGCGCTCCCCCGCCCACATGTGGCACAGGGCGTCCATGTGGGTGGTGGTGCCGTGCGGGGAGAGGACGAGGGCGTCGTCGGCGACCCGGCGGCCGCCGGGCAGGGGCGGCGCCCCGGCCGCCTGGTCGCCCCCGTCGACGGCCATGTAGTGCTGCGGAAGGGGGCGCCCGGCCATGTGCGGCACGCGGGCGGGGCGGCCGCTCGCGGTGGCCCCCTCGATCGGCTGGGCGAGGCTGACCACCCGCCCCTCGCGGGCGGCGGCCAGGCCGCGCAGCACAGCCTCGGGGGTGAGCAGGTTGAGGGCGCCGAGCTGGTCATCCGGACCCCAGCGGCCCCAGTTGTGCGGCCCGTCGGGCGTACGGTCCTCCGTGTCCACGGCCTCTCCTCTCCTTACAGGTCGGGTGATCGCATGTGAGGGGGCGGCCGGTAGCATGCGCGGGTCGCCCGAGATCGGGAAAGGCAGGGGGAAGTGTCCGAGGAGACCGAGGTCCACGGCGTGTGCGCGCCCGGGTTCGAGCGGGTGCGCCGCGTCTTCGAGAACAACTTCGCCCGCGGGCTGGAGGTCGGCGCCGCCGTCACCGTCTTCGCGGGCGACGAGCGGGTCGTCGAGCTGTGGGGCGGCTGGGCCGACCACCGCGCGGAGCGCCCGTGGCGGCGGGATACCCCCTGCTTCGCCTTCTCCTGCACCAAGGCGGTGACCGCGGCCGCGGCGCTGCGGGTGGCCGAGCGGGGCGGCCACGACCTGACGGCGCCGGTCGCCTCCTGGTGGCCGGGGTACGACGCGCACGGCAAGGGCAAGACCACCGGTGAGCACCTGCTGTCCCACCAGGCGGGGCTGCCCGCCTTCGACACCCCGGTGAGCGCCGAGGAGGCCGCCGACCCGGCGGCCATGGCCGACCTGCTGGCGGCCCAGGCCCCCGTGTGGGAGCCGGGGACGGCCCACGGCTACCACTCCTTCACCTACGGCTGGCTGGCCGGGGAGCTCGTGCGGCGGCTGGACGGGCGCACCGTCGGGGCGTACACGGCCGATGAGATCGCCGGGCCGCTGGGGCTGGACCTGTGGGTGGGCGCGCCGGAGGGCGTCGCCGAGCGGGCCGCCCGTCTGACCCGGCGCGCGGGCGGTCCGCCCTCTCGGGCCGCCGACATCGCCGACGGCCCCTCCGACGACCCGATCGCGCGGATGGCGCGGGCCGCCCGCGACCCGGAGAGCCTGTACTCGCGCTCCTTCCGCAACCCCGACACGGCCTCGCTGCGGGGCGGGTTCAACGACCGCGGCGTGATGGCGGCGGGCTGGCCCGCGGCGGGGCTGACCACGACCGCCACCGGGCTGGCCGGGTTCTACCGGGACCTGCTGGCCGGGCGCATCCTCTCCCCGGACACGCTCCGGGCCGCCGTGGCGCCGCGGGTGGAGGGTGAAGACGCCGTCCTGCACCTGACCAGCTCGTTCGGGCTGGGGTTCATGCGCCCGTCGCTGGTGTTCGCGGTGCCCCGGGCGGCGCAGGCCGGGGCGTTCGGCCACACCGGCTCGGGCGGCTCGATCGGGTTGGCCGACCTGGACCACGGCATCTCCCTCGGGTACGTGATGAACGGTCTGGGCGCCGAGCTGTCGGGGGGAATGCGGTCGATGCGCCTGGTGAAGGCGGTCTACGACAGCCTGCGCTGAGAGGGCGGGCGGCCTGGGGGCGCCCTGTCCGCCGCCGTCCCCGCGACGGGGGTCCCCATGGGGCGGATCACGGCGGCCGTGCGGCGTTTTCGGCGTCGGCGGCCCCCGGGCCACGGGGTGACGGTCGCACCGGCCGGTGTGGGGACGCCTCCGTCCGACCGTGTCGGCACGGTCGCTCCGGCCCTGGAGCGCGCGTGGCACATCTGCGGCGCCGTGGCCGACACGCTCCAGCGATACCGTCGGCGGATCTTGCGGGGCGGGTATTGCCGATGCCGTCCCAGCGGGACGACGGGACGAAGTGCTTGCGGGACCGGGGGCTGTCGTGTCGCCGCTTCCCCGTGGCCCGGGTGGGGACCTCGTCCTGCGCAGGCCGCGCTACCGGGGGACGGGCGGATGCACGGCCCGCCGGAGCGGCACCGGCCACCCCCCGGCCTCCCCGTCTCGCTCGCTTGCGCACCGGGGGAAGACCTCGCCGAATTCGCCAACAGTGTCCTCCAGGGGACGCCAACCGGGGTGACAGGGGCGAAGGTCCCCAGCGCTCCCGGAGGCCGGGGCCCGTCGCGGGACCGCCCGCAAAGGCGGGGCGGGTGCCACGGTCAGTGCATCGTGATGCCTCCGCTCACCGACAGGGTCTGGCCGGTGATGTAGGAGGCCGCCGGGTCGGCGAGGAAGGCCACCGCGGCGGCGACGTCGGATGCCTCGCCCAGGCGGCCCGCCGGAATCCTCCGCGCCAGCGCCTCCACCATGCCCGGGTTCTCCTCGGACACGCGGCGCAGCATCGGGGTGTCGGTCGGCCCCGGGCACACCGCGTTGCACGTGACGCCCTGCCGCGCGTACTCCCTCGCCAGTGACTTGGCCAGGCCGAGTAGCGCCGCCTTGGTGGCCGAGTAGGCCGCCTCCCCTCCGGCGCCCGCGCGTGCGCTGTCGGAGGACACGAAGACCACCCTCCCGAAGCCGCGCTCGGCCATGCCCGGCAGCAGGTCCCGGGTGAGCAGCATCGGCGCGCGGGCGTTGACCCGCCACATCAGGTCCCAGTCGGCGGGGTCGCCGCGCGCGAACGGGCCGACGGCGCTCACTCCGGCGTTGTGCACCAGCACGTCCACGCCGCCCCCGGCCGCGTCGAGGGCCCGCCCGGCGGCGGCCGCCGCCCCGTCGGGGTCGGCCAGGTCGACACCGATCGCGGACGCGCCGGGGAGGGCCGCGACGGCCCGCCGGGCGGCGGCCGCGTCCAGGTCGGCCGCCACCACCTGGGCCCCGGACCGGGCCAGGGCGGCGCACACCGCCCGGCCGATCCCCCCGGCCGCGCCCGTGACCAGCGCGGTCCGCCCGGCGAGGCCGACGGGGCCCGGGGCGGCCCGCGGCTCCTCGGCGCCGCCTGCGGGGTCCTGGGGCCGCTGCGCCACGGGGTCTCCTCCCGGCGGCCCGGGGACCGCCCTTGCCGGTAAACCAAGCATACGCTAGCTTGACAGAACGCGGTTGTCACGGGACCCGGGAGGTCGCGGTGGCCATGGACGCACGCGGCGGGCGCCCGCACCCGGTGCCCACCCCCCTGACCGAGCCCTACTGGCGCGCGTGCCTCCGGGGCGAGCTGGCGGTCCAGCGCTGCGGCGACTGCCGCCGCTACGTCCACCTGCCCGAGCCCGCCTGCCCCTTCTGCGGCGGCACCGACCTGGCCTTCGAACCGGTGTCGGGGCGCGGGCGGGTGGTCACCCACACCACCGTGCACCGCTCGTTCGCCCCCGGCTTCGCCGACGCCGCCCCCTACACCCTGGTGTGGGTGGAGCTCGCCGAGCAGGCGGGCCTCCGCGCCTTCGGCGGCCTGCGCGGCCGCCCGCCCGGCGGCCCCCGCATCGGCATGCCGGTCCGGGTCGTCTTCACCGACCTGCCCGGCTTCGGGCCGATCCCCGACTTCCGACCCGACACGGAGGACCATGAGCGCTGAACCCGCCCACGGAAGCGACGGGGCCGACGGCGCCGACGGTGCCGCCCGCGTGCGCGGCGTCGTCTACCCGGCCCACGATCTGCCGAGGTCCCTGGCGTTCTACCGGGACGCCCTCGGCCTGCCGGTGCGCTTCACCGACGGCGGCCGGTACGCCGCCCTCGGGGACGGCGGCACCGCATCGCTGGCCCTGGCCTCCGCCGCCGAGGCGGTGGCCGACACCCCGGCCGCGTCGGTGCGCGTACCCGACGTGGCGGCCGCGGTGGAGGCGGCCGCCGCCCACGGCGCCCGCGTGCTCGCACCCGCCGAGGCGGGCCCACACGAGGTGCGGGCCGTCGTGGCCGACCCCGACGGGCACCCCGTGGTGCTGTACGCGCCCGCCCCCGAGACCTGACCGTCACCGGCCGCGCGCCGGAGCACCCCCTGGGAGGCCGGGTGGAGCAGAACCCGCAGGCGGCCCCGGCCGCCGACCCCTTCGGCAACTACGGATACGCGATCCTGACCGCGGGCGCCCTGGCCGCGCCCGACCGCTCGGCCCTGACCTACAAGGGCGAGCGCCGGTTCACCTACGCTGCGCTGAACCGCGCCGTCGACCGGCGCGTCCACGCCCTCGCGCGGGCGGGCGCCGCACCGGGGCGCCGCGTGGCGGCGCTGCTCACCGAGACGGTGGCGGTGGCCGAGGTCTACCTCGCCCTGTTCAAGTCGGGCGCGGTCACCGCAGCGCTCAACCCCTATTGGGAGGCGGACGTGCTGGCCGGGGTGGTGTCCCGGTCGGGCGCCACCGCGTTCGTGTACGACGCCGGGGCCGAGGAGCTGGTGCGCGCGGTGCGGCCGCGCCTGCCCGGCATCGCCTCCTGGATCCGGGTCGGCGGCCCGGCCGAGGGGGACGCGGACACGGTGGACCTGGACGCGCTCGGCGAGGACGTGCCGGACACCGAGCCGGTGGTCCACGGCAGCGGGGACGACCCGCTGGCGCTGTTCTACACCTCCGGCTCCACCGGCCCGCCCAAACCGGTGGTGCACACGCACGCGAGCGCGCTGGCCACCGCGCGGCTGTGGCAGGACATCCCCGGCGGCCCGGACGGCGTCTTCGGCACCGGCGCGATCATCTGGGGCATCGGCTTCCCCGCGATCGTGGGCCCGGCGCTGTACGGGCGCATGCACCTGGTGCTGGAGCAGGACTGGGGGCCGGAGAACTTCCTGCGGGTCGTCCCCCGGGAGAAGGTGACGCACGTGAGCCTGATCCCCGGCTTCTTCAGCGCGTTGCTGGCCGACGCCGAGCACGAGAAGGCCGACCTGTCGTCGCTGACCACGGTGGTCCTGGGCGGGGAGCCGATCGCACCGGCGCTGCTCGCGCGGATCAAGGACCGGCTGCCGCAGGCCCGGGTGTACGGCTACTACGGGCAGACCGAGGCGCCGTACTCGGTGTGCGGGCGGATCGACGACGGGATGTGGGACCGGCGCTCCTCGGGGCGGGCCCGCACCGGGTTCGCGGTGCGGGTGACGGACCCGGACGGGCGGCCGGTGGTCGGCGAGGCCGGTGAGATCCGCCTGGCGGGGCCGCACCGGATGGCCGGGTACGACGGGCTGCCGGAGGCGACCGCCGAGGTGCTGCGGGGCGTCTGGTACGTCGGCGGCGACCTGGGGGTGCTGGACGCCGACGGGAATCTGCAGGTGCTCGGGCGGCGCTCGGACGCGATCCTCAAGGGCGGGGTGTGGACCCAGCCCGCGCGGGTCGAGGAGGCGGCCCTGGAGGTGGAGGGCGTGGCCGACTGCGGGGCGGTGGGCGTGCCGGAGAACCCCGACGGGGCCGAGGCCGCCGATCAGCGCATCCTGCTGGCGGTGGTGCCGAGGGCGGGCTCCGCGGTGACCCCCGAGGGGGTGGCGCGGGAGCTGGCCGACCGGCTGCCGGAGCACCGGCGCCCGGACGCGGTGGTGGTGGCCGACGGCCTCCCCCGCACCCGGGACGCCTCGGGCGGGCCGGGCAAGCTGCTGCGCCGAGAGATCAGGGAGCTCTACGGGCACCGTGCCGAATGAGCGCGGTCGGGGGGACGCCGCACCGGCGCCGCCGCGAAGGACGGTCGGCATCCGCCGCGAGCGCCGTTCGGCTGCCGCGCCACCGCACGACCGCAGTCCTGACCGGTGTCCGGCCCCGTCGGCGGGCGGCCCTCGGCCACCCGCCGTCGGCGCTCACGGCCGACCGGCGTCCCACCGCTCCGGCAGGCGCCATCGCCGGAACGGCCTCCGGTGCGCACGGCGGGTCCCGGTCACGGTGCGGCGGACGATCTTCCGCCGGGACCGCACCGTGGGCCCCGTCCAAGCCCTGTGCGGCCCCGGCGAGTCCGGCCGGGCGGCGGGCACCAGGGGCCCGCGACGGGTCTCCGTCCGATCCGCGGCGGCCCCCTGGCTTCCGGACGCTCCGGGTGTGGGGTCCGGCGGTGCCGGACCCCACACCGCCTCCGCACGGCACGCCACCGTGGGGCGCGGCCGTCGGACGGCCGGGCCGGTGCCGTGCGCGGGACGGAGGTCCCGGGCTCTGCCGGGAGGAGCCGGTGCCCCGCCCTCCCTCTGGGGGGCGGGAGGGCG
>NZ_ANBH01000074.1:0-3438 GCF_000341185.1 Nocardiopsis chromatogenes YIM 90109 | reverse complement strand
TTGCCCGGCGCCCCCCCCGCCGCTCCGGCTCCGGCGCCCGGCTCCGGTACACACCCGCGGAGCGGGCGCAGGTGTCCACGGGCGCCGTCGCCCCGGAGCACGGCCGGCGGGGGCCGGGCTCCGAGCCGCTCACCTACGGATTCTCCCGCCCGCGCCACCTGCCCGGACAGGCCCACAACAGGCCCGGATTCCGATTTGGGCCGTTGGACCCTCTCTAGGGTCCACGGGCCCAGCATCGCGCCCACCGTCCGACGCCGTGCGGTGGAGCGGTGGGGCCTTCGGAGGGCGCCCGGGCCGTCGGCGGGCGGTGCGGCTCACGTCCGGATGGCGTCCGCGGAACCTTCGTCGTTCCCGGCCGCCATCGCCCGCCCATGGCGGCCGTTGGAGGGCGGCCGACGGCGCCCCGCCTTCAAGCAGGGCGCCGGTCAGGACGCCGATGCCGAGGCAGGGCCACCCCGGCACCGCCACGATCGCACCGGCCCGGTCGGACGGAGATCCCGCGGACGCGGCCCCCGCCCACGGGAGTCGAACGGCCTTCGTCCACGCAGGTCGGCACTGCGATGCGGCCCCCGGAGGCCGGGCGGTCCCGTCCCGGAGCCGCAACGACCGCGCCGAGCCGATCGAACGAAGGCCGCACCCCTCCGGCGGACGCCCCCCACCGACTCTCGTACCCCCGCCTCACCACCCGTCTCCGCGCCGACCCCGAGGGAGCGCCCATGGCACCCGTCGCCGCCACCGAGATGCAGGCCAAACGCCTCGCCGCGCAGGCAGGCGTCCCCGTCCCCCGCGGCACCGCGCACCGCACCCCCGCGCAGGCGGGCACCGGCGCCGCGTCCCTGAGACCGCCGCTGGTCCTCAAGGCCTTCGGCCCCGGCCTCCTGCACAAGTCCGAGGCCGGAGCCGTGCGCCTCGGCCTGGACGGGCCCGATCAGGTCCGCGCGGCCGCCGAAGAGATGCTGCGGGGCCTGAAGGCCCAGGGCCTCGCCCCGGACGGCTTCCTGGTGGAGGAGCAGTGCCCGCCCGGCGCCGAGGTCATCGTCGGCGCCGTCGCCGACCCGTCCTTCGGCGCCCTGCTGCTGGTGGGGCTCGGCGGGGTGTGGGCCGAAGCCCTCGACGACACCGTGGTCCTCCCCTGCCCCCTGGAGCCCGGCGAGGCCGCGCGCCTACCGGACCGGCTGCGCGGCGCCGCCCTGCTCCGCGGGGCGCGCAGCGCCCCTCCGGTGGACCGGGCGGCCCTCGCGGCGGTGGTCGAGGCGGTCGGCGGCCCCGGCGGGCTGGTGGAGCGGCTCGGCCCGGCCCTGTCCTCCTTCGAGCTGAACCCGGTCATCGCCGGGCCGGAGGGGGCTGTGGCGGCCGACGCCCGTCTGCTGGCCGCCGACGGTCTCCCGGTGCCCGAAAACCTGCCCCCGGCGGGCACGGGCGGGCACGCGCGTGAGGACGGCGCCCCTCCCACCGACTTCACCCGCCTGTCGGCGCCGCGCGGGGTCGCCGTCGTCGGCGCCTCCACCCGCGGCCGGGGCTTCGGCAGCATGTTCCTGTCCCACTACCGCTCGTCGGGCTACCCGGGCACGCTCGTCGCCGTGCACCCGACCGCCCGCGAGGTGGACGGCGTCCCGGCGGTCCCGTCACTGGCCGAGGTCCCCCCGGAGACCGACTACGCCCTGGTCGCCGTCCCGGCCGCCGCCTGCGCCGACGCCGTCCGGAAGGCGCGCGGCATCCCGTTCGTGCAGGTCGTCGGGGACGGCTTCGCCGAGTCCGGGCCCGAGGGCGCCGCCCGGGAGGCCGAGCTGGTCGCCGCCGCCCGGCAGGGCGGGGCGCGCCTGCTGGGCCCCAACTGCATGGGCGTCTACTCCCCCGCGGGCGGCCAGACCTTCCTGGGCGGGCCGCCGGGCGCGCCGGGCCGGGTGGGCCTGGTCGCGCAGAGCGGAGGGCTGGCGGGCGAGGTCGTGCGGGTCGGAGAGCGGCGCGGTCTGCGCTTCTCCACCGCGGCGACCGTCGGCAACGCGGCCGACGTGGGCCCGGCCGAACTGGTCCGGCACCTGCTCGGGGACCCGGGCACCGGGGTGGTGGGCCTGTACGTGGAGCGCCCGCCGGACGGCCGTGCCCTGGCCCGCGCCCTGCGCGCGGCGCGGGGGCGGGTGCCCGTGGCGGTCCTGGTGGGCGGGCGCACCCGGCTGGGGCGCCGCGCCGCGGCCTCGCACACCGGCGCCCTGGCCGGGGACGCGCGCGTCTGGGAGGGGCTGGCCACCCGGTGCGGCTTCGCGCAGGTGCGCAGCCAGGAGGAGCTGCTCGCGGTGCTGGAGATGTTCGACCTACAGGCCGGGCGCCCGGCGGGTGGCGGGCCGGAGGTGCTGATAGCGGGGCCGAGCGGCGGGGCGGGGGTGCTGGCGGCCGACGCCTTCGACGCGGCGGGAGCGGCCCTGCCGCCGCCGGGCCCGGAGGCGGAGGAGGCGCTCCGCGCGGCGGTGCCGCGCGCGGCGCCGGGCAATCCTCTGGAGATCCCGCTGGGACCGCTGGGCCCGAAGGACCTGGCTCGGGCGGCGGTGGCGGCGGTATGCGGCGCCCGCCCGTACCCGGACGCGGTGGCGCACGCCAACGTGCAGAGCTTCGCGGCGTTCGCGCCCCCGCCCGAGGGCGAGGGCGGTGCCGGGGGCGGGGGCGGGGGCGGGAGCGGAGACTCGTCCACGGCCGAGGCGGTGCGCGCCGGGCTGCTGGAGTACGTGGGTCATCTGGGACACCTGCAGAAGGAGGTCCCGACGACCCGGGTGTCGCTGGTCCTGCGCAACGTGGAGTGCGGCCCGCCCGACCTGCTCGACACCCTGCGCCCGGCGGCGCGGGAGGCGGGTATCCCGTGCTTCACATCGATGGAGACGGCATCGGTGGCGGTCATGGCGGCCAAGGGTTTCGCAGCGGCGCGGGACGAGGAAGGCGGGGAGGGCGGCCAGGCGGGGCCACACGAATCGGCCTGACCCCCGTCCGCTCGGGCCATGGCGGGAAGGACGCGCCAAGCGCCCGGGCGACGAAGAGAGGTCGGAGGCCCTTCCGGCAGCGCTGTCGGGCGGCGGGGGTGCGCGTGGTCGCCGTGACGGGCGGCGACGGCGAAAGCGGGGCGGTTCCCCGGCCCCGCCTGCCGGGCGGCGGGCCCCTCGTAGTCCGGAAAGGCGGCGGCACAACAGGTCCCCCACTTGCGGGCTTCGGCCGTCCGCCGGGCCGCCGGGGTGCAAGGGAGAAGGCGGCGACGGCCAAGGTCGGAGACCCTTCCGGCAGCGCTGTCGGCCGCGCGGCGTGTGCATGGTCGGCGTTGATGGCGGCAACGGAGAAAACGGGGTGGTTCCCCGATCCTGCTTGCCAGGTGGCGGGCCCCTCGTGGTCCGGGAGAGCGGGCGGCCCAGCTGGTTCCCCACTCGCGGGCCCCGGCCGGGCGGCGGGCCGCCAGAA
>NZ_ANBH01000073.1 GCF_000341185.1 Nocardiopsis chromatogenes YIM 90109 | reverse complement strand
AGCAGCGGCAACGGCGATAGCCGGGTGGTTCCCTGATCCTGCTTGCCGGGCGGCGGGCCCCTCGCGGTCCGGGAGAGCGGCGCGGCACCGGGATTCGCGCTCTTCCGCATCCGCGGCGGCCGCCGGGCCTGCGCGGTGAACCCCGCCAGTCCTGTGACCTGGGTGAATACTCCCCGTTAGGTGCGAACGAAGGCGGGAAACGCGCCCAACGACACCCACGGACGCCCTTGGACGACGAACACCGCGACACCAGAACAGGTTCTAGGAACGAGATGCCCGATTCATGCCTGTTCGGGGTGTCCTCGTCGGGCGCAGGAGCGGGCGCACAGCCGCTCGCGCACCCCCGCCGGGCGCCGAGGGCCCTGTGCGGGGCCGATATTGGCTACACACAGTGACACCGGGCCCGGCAAACAGCCCCGACGTGCCGTTCAAGGCCCTGTCGGCA
>NZ_ANBH01000072.1 GCF_000341185.1 Nocardiopsis chromatogenes YIM 90109 | reverse complement strand
CCGGGAACCGCCCCGCTCTGGCCGTCGCCGCCCAACACGGTCACCACGCACACGCCCGGCGGCCGACAACGCTGGCGGAAGGACCGCCGACCTTCGTCGTCGCCGCTGCCTTTCCCTGCGCTCTGGCGGCCCGCCGCCCGGCCGGGGCCGGTGAGCGGGGTACCTGCTGTGCCACCTCCCCGGACCGCGAGGGGCCCGGTGGGGCATCCATGGTGGTGGCACCTGCGCGGAACCACTGATCGAGTGGCGGTACCGCCCCCTGGATCGCCGAACCCCCGCGGTGAGTCCGTTCTACTCGGAATGCGCCCCGGGAGGAGTGCCCCTCCAGTCCCTGCGCACCGGCCCGGCGGCCGCCACGAACGCGAACGACCACCCACCCACCCGCCCGCGCCGCGTTGCCGGACCGCGAGCAGCCCGCCGCCCGGCACGCAGGGCCCGGGAACCGCCCCGCGCCCCCGTCGCCGCCATCTCCCCCACACCCCGCCGACCCGCCGCCCGGCCGGGGCCGGTGAGCGGGGTACCTGCCGAGCCGTCGCCTTCCCGGACCACGAGGAACCCGCCGCCCGGCAGGTAGGACCCGGGAACCGCCCGGCCTCTGCCGTCGCTGCCGGGCACACCGGCCACGCACACGCCCGGCGGCCGACAGCGCTGCGGGGAGGGCCGGTCGCCCTCGTCGTCGCCGCTGCTTTTCCCTGCGCCCCGATGGCCCGCCGCCCGGCCGGCGTCCGCGAGCGGGGCACCTGCTGGTCCCGTCGCCGCCCACCCGGACCACGAGGAACCCGCCACCCGGCAAGCAGGGCCCGGGAACCGCCCCGCTCCCGCCGTCGCCGCCCTCTCCGGTGACCGCCCACACTCCTGCCGCCCGAGAGCGCGGTCGGGTAGGCCCGCCTCCCCCCTTCCGGCATTACGCCGAAAAACGGGCGTCCTGAATCAGCTCAGCCGAACACACAGAAGATAGGCCTTCGAGGTCTCCTCTTCACCGATCTCGGTCACTTTCCACGTCTGCCCGCCGACGGTGAAGGTGTCACCGACGCGCACGACCAGCATTCCGCTGGGACGCCATTCCTCGGGGCCGCCGATCTTGGCCGTCGGACGTCCGTCGTCGCCACGCCAGAACCTCCCTCCGCCGACCGGGCCGCCCTTGAAGCGGTCGTTCCGGCCGTAGGTGATCTTCTCCTGCGCCCCGACCTCGTGGATCAAGACCGAACCGTCTCCGTTCCATCAACGGCCGCCCCCGAACACGGCCGAAAAAGCGACGCGGCGCCCCCCTGTCGGCCCCGCGCGGATTCTCCGAACTCTACCCTCCGGGAATGTAAATGCATATGACCGCCGACCCGCATTTACCGTCCGTTTCGCGAAGTGTCGGAGACGGAATCACACTGGGGACCTTGGTCCCACCCGCCTCACGCGCCGCGCAGATAGGTCAGAACGGCCATCACCCTGCGGTTGAGGCCGTCATCCGGCGGCAGGTCGAGCTTGGCGAGGATGTTGCCGATGTGCTTGCCGACCGCCGCCTCGCTCAGGTGCATCCGCTGCGCGATCGCGGTGTTGGAGTGCCCCTCGGCGATCTCGGCCAGCACCTCGCGCTCGCGCCCGGACAGCCGCTCCAGCGGGTCCCGGCGCCGCCGCAGCAGCTGGCGCACCACCTCCGGGTCGACCACGGTGCCGCCCGCCGCCACCCGCCCGAGCTGCGCGGCGAACTCCTCCACATCGGCCACCCGCTCCTTGAGCAGGTACCCCACGCCCGCGCCCCCGCCGGAGTCCAGCAGGTCGGCGGCGTAGCTCTGCTCCACGTACTGGCTGAGCGCGACCACGGCCAGGCCGGGCCGCTCCCGGCGCAGCCGGACGGCCGCGCGCAGCCCCTCGTCGCTGTAGCCGGGCGGCATCCGGATGTCGGTGACCACCAGACCGGGGTCGTGCCGGTGCACCGCCTCCTCCAGCGCGGCCGCGTCGCCCACCGCCTCGACGACGGTGAACCCGAACCGCTCCAGCAGGCCGGACAGCCCCTCGCGCAGCAGCACCCCGTCCTCGGCCAGGACGGTTCGGACGGCGCGGTCGGTGCCGTTCGGGCGGTCGTCGGGGGTCACGGACACGGCAGCTCCAGTCTCAGAAGGGTCGGCCCGCCGGGCGGGCTGGACAGCAGTATCCTCCCGTCGGCCACCGCCGCCCGGTCGGCGAGGCCGGTCAGCCCCCCGCCCTCGGCGGCCTGGGCCCCGCCCCGGCCGTCGTCGGCGACCTCCACGACCAGCATCCCCGCCTCCAGGCGCGCGTGCACCCGGGCGCTCGCGGCCCCGCTGTGCTTGGCGGTGTTGGCGAGCGCCTCGGCGACGGCGAAGTAGGCGGTGGCCTCGGTGTGCGCGGGCGGCCGCCGGTCCAGTTCGACGCTGACCTCGGTGGGCACCGCGCACCGGTCGGCCAGTTCCGGCAGCGCCGCCTCCAGCCCCCGGTCGGTGAGCACCTGCGGGTGGATGCCGTGCACCAGCTCGCGCAGCTCCACCAGCGCGCGCTTGGCCTGCTCCTGGGCCTCGGCGATGCTCTCGCGCGCCGCCGATCCCTCCGGCAGGTCCAGCCGTGCCAGCCCGAGCCGCATGGAGAGCGCCACGAGCCGCTGCTGGGCCCCGTCGTGCAGGTCCCGCTCGATCCGGCGCCGCTCGGCCTCGAAGGCGTCCACCAGCCGCGCCCGGGACCGCGTCACCTCGCTGAGTTCGGCCCGCAGCGCCTCCTCGCCCCGGTCCCGCTGCATGAACCGGACCAGCTCGACCTGGGCGGCGACGGCCAGGCCGCCGAAGTAGGCGCCCAGCGCGAGCACCGCGGCGCCCGCCAGGGAGGGGAGCCACGTGTCCCCGACCGTGTCGACCACCCACGGGCCCAGGGTGATGGGGGCCTCGTCCATGAAGACGAGGACGGGGGTGCCCGCCATCGTCGCCCCGAGCAGCAGCAGCATCCCCACGGTGCCGGTGAGCGGGAGGAACAGAAGGGCGGTGAGGACCAGCACGGCCATCCCCCGCCACGTGGCGCCTTCGGTGTAGCGGGTGGCGAACCAGGCGGCCAGGCCGGGCCGGCGCGGCTCCCGGTGCGGTGTCGGCAGGGGCCGGTCGTCGACAAGGCGCACGCGCAGGCGCTCCAGCGCGGCACCGGGCACGGCGACGAGGGGCCCCGCGGTGGCGAGCAGCAGCGCGCCGGACACCACGAGGAGCACGACCTCTCCCGGGGCGGGGGACGCCCCGTGCGCATTGTCCGCGATCGAGGCGGCCAGAATCAGCCACGGCATGCCCAGCAGGACCAGCGGCACCCCCCACAGAAGCGCCGACAGCGGCGTGGCGATCCCGTAGAGCAGGGCGCGCAGCGGCCAGGGGCTCAGCAGGTAGCCGGGCCGGGCCATGGCCTTCAGCAGGCTTCGGGGGCGCTCGTCGGGCACGGCTACAAAGCTATGCGGTCCCGGCCGCAGGGGGACATGGCCCTGCCCATGGCTCCGGGGTAGGGGTGGCCCTACCCCGGAGCCGTCCGGTGGCGGTCGCGGAGGCCGGTCCGACCGGCCGGGCCGCCCACAGGACCGCCGGGGGTCTTTCCGGATCGGCTCCGGAGAGGGCACCGGCGGCGTCATGCGGTCCGGGGAGGAGCCGGTCTGCACGCCGTCGACCGATGAGAACGCGGCGAGGTCCGTGCCCGGGCCCCGTCCGGTGGGGCCCGGCCCGGGAAACACGCCCTAATCCGAGGAGCGGCCCTTCAAGCGGCCCACGACCGTTTCGATGTCGGAGGAGAACGGGTGGTCGTGCACCATGTAGGTCCACGTCATCGACGGGCGCTTCACGCCCGCCGCGGCCACGTCGACCGCGCCGTCCTCCACCTCGGCCTCCTCGAAGGTCTCGGCGGCCCGCGCGCGGGCGTCGTCGAGGAACCCCTTGAAGGCCGGGACCGCGTCCCGGTTGAACTCGTCCAGCGGGTCGCGGCGCCCCAGGAAGCGCAGGTGGATGCCCTCGCGCAGTTCGGCGAGGAAGGCGTTGTGGTCGGTCCACCCGCGGTCCAGGTGGTACAGGGTGATCAGCCGTGCGGCGCGGGCCGTCTCCTCCTCGCCGACCTCCTCGACCAGCTCGCCGTGGCGGGCGGCGCAGTCGACCGCGAGCTGCCGGTCGCCGAGCCCCTGGGTGAGGACCGCCTCCCGGTGCTCCAGCACGACCTGGCGCTGCACGTCGATGATCTTGTTGTAGCGCCAGGTGTTGCGGTGCACCTCCAGCAGCCGCCCCTCGGCGATGCGCTGGGCGCGGTCGACCATGGCCAGCCAGCCCTCGTCGGCGATGCGCCCGTCGGCGTCGGCGGTGTAGCCGGTGGTCTCCCCGCCGTTGGCGGTGATCAGGTCGTCGTCGAGGCTGACGAAGAACGCCGAGCCGCCGGGGTCGCCCTGGCGGCCGGCGCGCCCGCGGAGCTGGTCGTCCAGGCGGCTGCTGGGGTAGTGCCCGAACCCGAGCACGTACAGCCCGCCCGCCTCCACCACGCGGTCCCGGTCGGCCATGTCGCTGCCGCCGAGCCGGATGTCGGTGCCGCGCCCGGCCATCTGGGTGGAGGCGGTGATCGCCCCGTAGGTCCCGGCCTCGGCGATGACGGCGGCCTCGTCGGCGTCGTTCTTGGCGTTGAGGACCGTGCACTCCAGGCCCTCGTCGGCCAGGCGCTTGGCGAGCAGCTCGGACTCGGCCACGTCCTGGGTGCCGATGAGCACCGGCCGCCCCTGGGCGTGCACCCGGGCCACCTCGGCGACGAGGGCGTCCTCCTTCTCCTCCCGGGTGGCGTAGAGCCGGTTGGCCTCGTCCTCGCGCACGCAGGGCTTGTTGGAAGGGATCTGGGCGACCTCGAGCTCGTAGAACTCGCGGAGCTGCTCGGCCACGGCCATGGCGGTGCCGGTCATCCCGCACAGGGTCGGGTAGCGCAGCGCCAGCGACTGCACGGTGACCGAGTCCAGCACCTCGCCGGTCTCGGAGACCTCCACCTTCTCCTTGGCCTCCACGGCGGCCTGGAGCCCGTCCGGCCACCGCTGCAGCAGGGCGATGCGCCCGCGGGACTCGTTGATCAGCCGCACCTGGCCGTCCCGGACCACGTAGTGCACGTCGCGCTGGAGCAGAACGTGGGCGTGGAGGGCCAGGTTGACCCGGGGCAGTACCGAGGTGTCGTTCTCGTCGTAGAGGTCGACGCCGCCCAGCGCCTTCTCCACCGCGTCGATGCCGGCGTCGGTGAGCTGGACGTTGCGCCCCTCATCGTCCACCTCGTAGTGGATGCGGGGCTTGAGGCCGCGCACGAGGTCGGCCATCTCGGCGTCGGCGTCGGAGGCCGCGGCCGCACCGGCCAGCACCAGCGGCACCCGCGCCTCGTCGACCAGGACCGAGTCGGCCTCGTCGATGATGGCGATCTCGGGAGGGGGCAGCACCCGGTCGCCCGCGTCGGTGACCAGCCGGTCGCGCAGCACGTCGAAGCCCAGCTCGCTCACCGAGGCGTAGGTGATGTCGGCGCTGTAGGCGGTGCGGCGCTCCTCGCCCGTGGAGTCCTCGGCGATCCATGCCGGGGCGACCCCCAGCAGGTCGTACAGGGGGCGCATCCACTCGGCGTCGCGCCGCGCCAGGTAGTCGTTGACGCTGAGCACGTGCACCCGCTTGCCGCGCAGGGCGAACCCTGCGGCGGCCAGCGCGCCGGTCAGCGTCTTGCCCTCACCGGTGGCCATCTCGGCGATGCGCCCGTCCAGCAGGGCCATGGTGCCCACGAGCTGGACGTCGAAGGGGCGCTCGCCGAGGGCGCGGCGGGCGGCCTCGCGGCCCACCGCGCACAGCTCGACCAGGTCGGGCCGGTCATAGGGGAGCTCGGCGTTGCCGAGGTCGGTGGCCCTGCGGGTGAGCTCCGCGTCCTCCAGGCCGCGCAGCTCCTCCTCGCGGGACTCGATCTGTTCCAGCAGTCTGCTATAGGGCCTGATGTCCACCGCTCCGGGCTTGCCCAGCAGCCTGCGGACGCCTTCCGCCATTCGTCCGAACACCACGCAAGACTAACGTGCCCGCCCGGATGTGTGTTCCGGCACATTCCGCTCTTCGGCCGCCCGCGCCCCGCCCCGGGCGGCCATGCCCCTCCTCGCCGCGGCGTGTCCGGCGGCGCCGCAGGACGCAAGGGCCGCGGCCGGGCGGGGCGGGCCGGGTGAGAGGGAGTTGACACACGGCCGTGACGGGGGCAATCTGGGCCATGCGTTCGGCATTGTCGTACGCCGGTCGACATCAGGAGAGTCAGGAACACCAGCGATGCGCACCTCCACCGTGACCCGCCCCATCTCCCCCGCCCGCGAGCACACCCGCGCCGAACTCACCCGCGGCACCTTCGACCTGCTGGTCATCGGCGGCGGCATCCTCGGCACCTCGGTCGCCTGGATGGCCACCCAGGCGGGCCTGCGGGTGGCGATGGTGGACGCCGGCGACTTCGCCGGGGCCACCTCCAGCGCCTCCTCCAAGCTCGTCCACGGCGGCCTGCGCTACCTGCAGACCGGCAACGTGGGCCTGGTCGCCGAGAACCACCGCGAGCGGCGCGCCCTGTCCGGCTCGGTCGCACCGCACCTCGTCAACCCGATGCCCTTCCTCGTCCCCGTCTACAAGGGCGGCCCGCACGGCGCCGCCAAAATGGGCGCCGGGGTGTTCCTGTACTCCGCGCTGTCGGCCTTCGGCGACGGCGTGGGCCGGGTGATGACCCCCGCGCACGCCCGCCGCCTCGTGCCCGACCTGCGCACCGACGGCCTCAAGGCGGTCGCCGCCTACCACGACCACCAGATGAACGACAGCCGCGTGGCCGTGATGACGGTGCGCGCCGCCGTCGAGGCCGGCGCCGTGGTGCTCAACCACGCCCCGGTGCAGGGGCTGCGCACCACGCACGGCCGCGTCAGCGGGGCCGAGGTGCGCGACGGCGTCGACGGAACCGAGTTCGGCATCGACGCACGCCTGGTGCTCAACGCCACCGGCCCGTGGATCGACCACCTGCGCCGCATGGAGGACCCGGCGGCCGAGCCCAGCATCCGCCTGTCCAAGGGCGCGCACCTGGTCGTCAAGCCGAACCGCCCGTGGCACGCGGCGCTGACCGTCCCGGTCGACAAGTACCGCGTCTCCTTCGCCATCCCCTGGGAGGACCACCTGCTGCTGGGCACCACGGACGAGGAGTTCACCGGCGACCCGGCCGAGGTCGCCCCCGACGGCGCCGACGTCGACCAGATCCTCGGCGAGGCGGGCACCGCCGTCGGCGCCGACGTGCTCGACCCGGCCAACATCACCTACTCCTTCGCCGGGCTGCGGGTGCTGCCCGGCGGCCCCGGCGGCACCAGCGCCGCCAAGCGGGAGACCGTGGTGACCCGCGGCCGCGGGGGCATGCTGTCGGTGGCCGGCGGCAAGTGGACCACCTACCGGCACATCGGCCGGACCGTCATCGACCGGCTGCGCCGCAGCCGCTCGGTGCCGCTGGCCGAGGACATGTCGCCGACGCTGAAGACGGTGCCGCTGCCGGGCATCGCCCGCCCCGAGGCGGTGGCGCACCGGCTCACCGCCGACGCCGAGCCGCCGCGGCGGATGGACCCGCTGGTCGCCCGGCACCTGGCCACCCACTACGGCAGTGTCGCCCTGGACATCGCCGACCTGGTGCGCGAGGACCCGTCGCTGGGCGAGCGGATCCACCCCGAGGGCCCGGACATCTGGGCCCAGGCGGTCTTCGCCCGGGACAGCGAGTGGGCCCAGACCGCGGACGACGTGCTGCGGCGCCGCACCACCGTCACCGTCCGGGGCCTGGACACCGATGACGTCCGCGCGCGTGTGGAGGCGCTATTGGCCGAGCGCTGACGGCCGCGCGGAACAGAGCGGAGCCCCGCCGGACCTCCTGGAGAGGACCGGCGGGGCTCCGCCGTCGCGGGTGCGGCCGGTGCGCCGCGCGGGGGCCGGGGGCTCAGGCGGGCTGGCCCTGGCGCCCCATGGCCTCCACCGCCATCGCGCGCTTGACCAGGGCCACCAGCACGTTCAGCACGGACTGGCGGTCCCGGGCGTCGCAGTGCACGATCGGCACCCCGGCGCCCAGGTCCAGGGCGTCGCGCAGCTCTTCGTCGGAGTAGCCCGCGGGGTCGTCGAAGTCGTTCACCGCGATCAGGAACGGAAGCCGGTACTGCTTCTCGAAGTAGTCGAGGGCCTGGAAGGAGTCCTCCAGGCGGCGGACGTCGACCAGGATGACCGCACCGAGCGCGCCGCGGACCAGGTCGTCCCACATGAACCAGAAGCGCTGCTGGCCGGGCGTTCCGAAGAGGTAGAGGACCAGGTCGGTGTCGAGCGAGATCCGGCCGAAGTCCATGGCGACCGTGGTGCTGCCCTTGTCCGGCGTCTTGGAGAGGTCGTCGATGCCCGCGCTCGCCGCGGTGACCGCCGCCTCGGTGCGCACCGGCGGGATCTCCGAGATCGCGCCGACGAACGTCGTCTTGCCGACCCCGAACCCGCCGGCGACGATGATCTTCGTAGAGAGCTTCGGTGACTCGTTCACTGTCTGTTCAAGTCCTCACGACTCCGGGTTCGCGGCGGCGCGCCCTGAAGTACCGGGACGGCCCGCCGCAAAAGGGATACGGCCCTCGCGGCTGCGCCCGGGGACCATGCAGTGAACCTAGCACCGACCGGTCGCGCCGCGTGACCGGATCGTCGGGGTCGTGGGCCCCGCGCAGGTCGGCGCGGGTGCCCGGGCGGGGGTGCGGCGGGAGGAGGGGCCGGGGTCAGCCGTCGGCGCCCGCGGGCGGCGGCGCGGGTTCGGCGACCGGATCCGCCCCGCGTCCGCGGCGGGACAGCCGGGCCAGCGCATGGTACCCCGCCAGGGTGATGATCGTACCCAGGGCGATGCCCTCGATGGAGAACCCCTCGGTGACCTCCAGGGACACCCCGCCGATCCCGGCGACCAGCCCGGCCGCCAGCGGCACCAGGACCACCGGGTCGCCGAAGTCGACCCGGTTCTCCACCCAGATCTTGGCGCCGAGCAACCCGATCATCCCGTACAGCACCACGGTGACGCCGCCGAGCACGCCCGCCGGGGTGGCCGCCACCAGCGCCCCGAACTTGGGGCACAGCCCGACCAGGACCGCCACCGCGGCCGCCACCCAGTAGGCCGCCGTGGAGTAGACCCGGGTGGCCGCCATGACCCCGATGTTCTCCGCGTAGGTGGTGGTGGGGGCGCCGCCGACCGCGCTGGACAGCGCGGTGGCGATGCCGTCGGCCGCGATGGCCCGCCCCATGTAGGGGTCCAGGTCGTCGCCGGTCATCTCCTGCACGGCCTTGACGTGCCCGGCGTTCTCGGCGATGAGGGCGATGACCGCGGGCAGCACCACCAGGACGGCGGAGGCCTCGAACTGCGGCGCGTGGAACTCGGGCAGGCCGACCCAGGGCGCCTCGCGCACCGCCGACAGGTCCACCCGCGGCGCGGCGGCGCCGTCGGGGCCCACCGCCGGGCCGAGCAGGGCGTCGGCCGCCAGCGACAGGGCGAACCCGAACACCAGGCCCAGCAGGATGGTGATGCGCCCGAGGAAGCCCTTGAGCAGCACGGTGGCCAGGATGACGAAGACCATCACGGCCAGCCCGGTCCACTGGTCGAAGGGCCAGTAGTTCTCCGCGACCACCGGCGCCAGGTTGAAGCCGATGAGCAGCACCACCGCACCGGTGACCGCGGGCGGGAAGGCGGCGGTGACCACCCGGGGGCCGAGCAGGTGCACGACGAAGCCGGACAGGGCCAGCACGATCCCGGCCACGCAGACCGCGCCGGTGAGCACGGCCGGGCCGCCCCCGGACCCGGCGATGACGGCGGCCGCACCCACGAAGGAGGCGCTGGAGCCCAGGTAGCTGGGGATGCGTCCGCCCACGATGAGCAGGAAGAGCATGGTGGCCAGGCCGGACATCATGATCGCCAGGTTCGGGTCCAGGCCCATGAGCACCGGGAAGACGAAGGTGGCCCCGAACATGGCCACCACGTGCTGGGCCCCCAGGCCCACGGTGCGGCCCCACGACAGCCGCTCCCCCGGGGCGACGGACTCGCCCGGGGGCGGCGCGCTCCCGTCTCCGTACAGCGTCCAGCCCAGCTTCATGCGCCCTCCCGGGGTTGCGCCCGTTTCGTACCGAATATCAAGAATGCCGGATGTTTAGCGGCCCGATCCCCGGCGCGGTGGCGAGCGCTGCGGCGGAGGGCCCCGGAGACCACCGGAGCACGCGGACTTTACGACATTGTGAGCGGCCCATTTCGGCCGCCGGGAACAGTGTCGGCGGCACGGGACCCCGGACTACCGTGGAGGGGAGGCCTTCGACGCGGTGACCGCCTTCTTCGCATTCCTGGCACAGCGAACTCGGCGCGGCCGCATAGGAACGGTCCTCACCGACGCGCAGGGGCGCCCGGACGCCCGATGTCCCGGCCCCTGCCGTGCGCGGTGGCCCCACCGGCCCACTCGACCGTCCAGGTGGGCCGGTGGCGGCGTTCCCGCCGCCCGTGCCGCGGCGCCGCGCCCGCCCCGCCCCTGTCCGCCCGCGCCCACACCCGGGTCACGCGCGCCCGGCGGTTCGGTCCGACCACCCGCCAGGGCCTACCATTGGTCTGATCCCTGCACCGGCTTAAGGAGCCATCCGAACCGATGTCCGAACAGCGCGTCATCCGCCCGACCCCCATCAGCGGCTTCCCCGAGTGGCTGCCGGAGATTCGGTCCGTGGAGCAGCGCTGGCTGGACCATATCCGCGCCGGTTTCGAGCGGTACGGGTTCGCCTCGGTCGAGACGCCCTCGGTGGAGAACCTGGACGTCCTGATGGCCAAGGGCGAGACCTCCAAGGAGGTCTACACCCTGCACCGGGTGCACGAGGAGGAGGGCGAGGACTCCGAGGCCCGGCTCGGGCTGCACTTCGACCTGACGGTGCCGTTCGCCCGCTACGTCGCCCAGCACTTCAACGAGCTGGCATTCCCGTTCAAGCGCTACCAGATCCAGCGGGTCTGGCGGGGCGAGCGCCCGCAGGAGGGCCGCTACCGCGAGTTCACCCAGTGCGACATCGACGTCATCAACGTCGACGGCGTGCCCCTGCACTTCGACGCCGAGATGCCGCGCGTGGTGCACGAGGTGCTGGCCGGGCTCGACCTGCCCGCCTGGACCCTGAACATCAACAACCGCAAGGTGCTGCAGGGCTTCTACGAGGGGCTGGGCATCGCCGACCCGCTCGCGGTCATCCGCGCCGTCGACAAGCTGCACAAGATCGGCGACGACGGGGTCCGGGCGATCCTGTCCGACGAGGGGCTGTCCGGCGCCCAGATCGACTCCTGCCTGGAGCTGGCCCGCATCAAGGGCGCCGACCGCTCGGTGGTCGACGAGGTCGCCAAGCTCGGCGCCGAGTCCGACCTGCTCACCGAGGGCCTGGAGGAGCTGGGCTTCGTCCTGGACTCGCTGGCCGACCTGCCCGAGGGCAGCGTGGTGGCCGACCTGTCCATCGCCCGCGGCCTGGACTACTACACCGGCACCGTCTACGAGGCCGCCTTCGACGACGACCCGGGCTACGGAAGCATCGTCGCGGGCGGCCGCTACGAGAACCTGGCCGGGCAGTTCATCCGCCGCAACCTGCCGGGCGTGGGCATCTCGATCGGGCTGACCCGCATCTTCGCCAAGCTGGTGGCCGAGGGGCGGCTCCCGGCCGGGCGCACCTGCCCCACCGACGTGCTGGTCGCGGTCCCCTCCGCCGAACGGCGCGAGGAGGCGCTGCGCACCGGTGCGCTGCTGCGCTCCCGCGGCTTCAACACCGAGGTCTTCCACCAGGCATCCAAGGTGGGCAAGCAGCTCCAGTACGCCTCCAAGAAGGGCATCCCCTTCGTGTGGTTCCCGCCGTTCGCCGAGGGGCGCCCGCACGAGGTGAAGGACATGGCCACCGGCGAGCAGGCCGAGGCCGACCCCGCCGCCTGGGAGCGCCCGGCCCGCTAGGGCCTGATCCGAGCGACACGCCCTGGGACCCGTGGCCCGGACCGGCCGCGGCGCCAGGGGGGGGTGTCGCTCGGACCCCGGCCTGCCGCGCGATGCCCGGCCACGCCCCTCGCCGCGTTCGCTTCGACCGAGGGCGCACCCCGGCCGACCGCCCCGCCCGTCGGGGACACGGCGGCCTCGCGAGGGAGCACGACGCCGCCGGTGCCCTCGACGGCCGTGATCCGAGCGGTACCCCCTCCGACCTCCCGCCCTGGCGCCGCTGCCGGAACCGGCCAGTTTCGCGGACACGGGCCGCCCCGCGTGGAACACTTGAAGCAGGGCTCACGTGTGCCGGTCCCGGGTCGGCACGGCGGAGCGGCATCCCTCAGTTGCGCATCGCCCAGTGAACGAGGCCATGTCAGACCCTCGCCATAACCTGCCCGTGCCACCCGACGACCTCATCGGCCGCGAACGCGACGTCGCCGACCTCCGCCGGATCATCGCCGGAACACGGATGGTCACCCTGGTCGGCACCGGCGGGATCGGCAAGACCCGGCTGGCCCTGGATGTGGCCGACGGCTCCGCCGCCTCCTTCGCCGACGGCGCGCGCTTCGTCGACCTGGGCCAGGTCTTCTCCCCCGAGCAGGTGGCCTCGGCGGCCGCCCTGGCCACCGGGGTCTCCGAGCGCGGGCACCGCTCCCCGGAGGACGCGGTCGCCATGGCCCTGCGCTCGCGCAGCGTCCTGCTGGTGATCGACACCTGCGAGCACGTGGCCGCCGCGGCCGCGGCGCTGTGCGCGCACCTGATCGAGCACTGCCCCGGCGTGCACATCCTGGCCACCAGCCGCCAGCCGCTGCGGGTGGAACGCGAGGCGGTGTGGCGGGTGCCCCCGCTGTCGGTGCCGCCCGACCCCGGGGGCCACCGGCGGTCCGGCGCCCCGCCGCTCACCCCCGAGCGGGCCCTGGCCTCCGAGGCGGTGCGGCTGTTCGTCTCCCGCGCCCTGGCCGCCCGGCCCGGCTTCGAGCTCACCCCCGCCAACACCGGCGCGGTGGCCGCGGTGTGCCGCATGCTCGAAGGGGTGCCGCTGGCCATCGAGCTCGCCGCCGCGCGCATCCGGGTGCTCTCGGCCCAGCAGGTCCTCGCGCGGCTGGACGACCGGTTCCGGCTGCTGGCCACCGACGAGCCGCACGTCCCGGCCCGGCAGCGCACCATGCGGGCCGCCCTGGAGTGGAGCCACGGCCTGCTCAGCCCCGCCGAGCAGCTCCTGCTGCGGCGCCTGGCGGTGTTCTGCACCTGGAGCCTGGACAAGGCGGTGCACGTGTGCTCCTTCGGCGACCTGGACCCCGGCCAGGCCCGCCGCGCGCACACCTGGCTGGTGGACAAGTCGCTGGTGGCCCTGGACTCGGTGGTCGGCTCCGAGCGCCACTACCGGCTCACCGACACGGTGCGCGCCTTCGCCGCCGCCGAGCTGGCGGCCGCGGGCGAGGAGCAGCGGGTCTGGCGGCGCATGCTGGCCACCGCCGCCGAGTGGTACGAGGGGCTGGCCGAGCGGCTCTCCGACCGGCTCCCCTGGGAGGAGCGGCTCGAGCACATCCGGGTGCTCGACCACTGCCTGGACAACACCCTGCAGATGCTGGAGCGCGCGGTGGGCGCCTGCATGGTCGAGGAGGGGCTGCGCATCTGCGCCGCCCTGCGCAGCTACTGGTACGTGCGCGACCTGCACCAGCCCGCCTGCCGGGCGATCGAGCACCTGCTGGAGAGCGGGGAGGGCGCGGCGCCGCTGCGCGCCCGCGCCGCCGCCGTCCGCGCCGAGCTGATGCTCGGCGTGCACGGCCCCGAACCGGCCGAGACCGCCGCCCGGGAGGCGCTGGAGGCCGCCGAGGAGTGCGGGGACGGGGCCGCCGCCGGGATCGCCCGCACCACCCTGGCGATGACCGCGCTGCGCCGCGGGAACGCCGAGGAGGGGCTGGGGCACGGCCGCGAGGCGCTGCGGCTGGCGATCGCCTCCGGCGAGCGGTTCACCGAGATCTGCTCCCTCGGCGCGCTGTCCCAACTCGCCCGCTCGCGCGGGGACGACGACTCCTCCGAGGTGTTCCTGACCCGCAGCATCGCCATCGGGCAGGACATCGGCGACCGGTGGTGCGTGGCCCGGTGCCTGAACGCGCTGGGCATGCTCTCCACCCGGCGCGGCGACCTGGACGCCGCCGCCCGCCAGCTGCACGACGCCCTGCAGGTGTTCGTGGAGATGGAGCTGGTGCCCGACATCGCCCGGTGCACCGCCGGCCTGGGCTACCTGGACCTGGTGCGCGGCGACGTGTCCGGGGCGCGGCGGCAGCTCTCGGCGGGCCTGCGGATGAGCGTGGCCAGCGGGCGGCGGCTGGCCGTGGCGCACGCCCTGGAGGCCCTGGGCGACCTGGCCGTGGCCGAGGAGCAGCCCGAGCGGGCCGCCTCGCTGGCCGGGTCGGGGGCGCTGCTGCGCGAGTCGCTGGGGGTACCGGCGGTGCACGCCGAGGCGCTGCTGGCCGAGGCGCGGTCGGTGCTCAGCGACGACGCCGCGGAGAAGGCCTGGCATGCCTGGCGGGGCCTGCCGCTGGAGCAGGTGGTGGAGAACGCGCTGTACTTCCCCACCCCGCGAAAGCCGCTGCCGTCCCTGCTCACCCGCCGGGAGAAGGAGATATCGGTGCTGGTCAGCCAAGGGCTGTCGAACCGCCAGATCGCCGACCGGCTGACCATCAGCCAGGCGACCGCCGCCCGGCACATCGCCAACATCTTCCGCAAGCTGCTGTTCACGTCCCGCTCGCAACTGGCCGAGTGGGCCCGCGAGCACCGCCTCGACCCGTGAGGCGGGCCGCGCGCACGCCGACCGCCCGCCCCCGGACACGACCGGGAGCGGCGCGGACACGCGGAGTGCCGGAAACCGGACGCCTCCGATTCCCCCGTACCGCTTGCACGCGCCGTGCTCACCTACTAAGAACAGAGCCAAACCACGCTCGCACGATCCACGACTCCCCCTCAACGCCCTTACCCTCAGGCAAGGTGAGAGCGGCCCCCGACCGCCTGATCGCGTGATGGCCATGGCACCTCGTACCGCGCCGGCGCGGCAGAACCTCCCCCTGGAATCCGACAGCTTCATCGGCCGCGAGCGCGACCTGAGCGACCTGCTCCGCCTGCTGGAGGCCGACCGGGTCGTCACCTTGTGCGGGGTGGGCGGGATCGGCAAGACCCGGCTGGCGCTGCGGGTGGCGGCGCACGCCACCGGCTCCTTCGCCGACGGGGTGTGGCTGGCCGAGATGGCGGGGCTGGCCACCGCGCACGAGGTCGCCGCCCGGGTGGCCGCGGCGGTGGGGGTCACCGAGGAGGCCGGGCGGCCGCTGGAGGACACGCTGCGCGACGCGCTGCGCTCGCGGCGGGTGCTGCTCCTGCTGGACGGCTGCGGGCACGTGGCCGGGCCGGTGGCCCGGCTGGGCGCCTCGCTGGTGGAGTCCTGTCCCGAGGTGTCCCTGCTGATCACCTCCGAGGAGCCGGTGCGCATCCCCGGCGAGGCCATCTGGCGGGTGCCGCCGCTGGCGCTGCCGGGGCCCGACGGCGAGGCCGACGCCCGCGACTCCGAGGCCGTGCGGCTGTTCCTTGAGCGGGCCCGGGACGCCCGCCCCGACCTGTCGGCCACCCCGGGGACGGTGGCGGCCGCGGCGGCGGTGTGCCGGGCGGTGGGCGGCATCCCGCTGGCGGTCGAGCTCACCGCGGCCTGGCTGCGCCGCCTCTCCCCGGAGGAGGTCGCCGCCCAGGTCACCGCGTGCCTGCGGGGGCAGGCGGGGGCGGCCCCGCAGCCCCGGCGCAACCGCCCGCGCCCGTTCGGCTCGCGGGAGGCGGTGCTGCGCGCCCTGCTGGACCACGTGCACGGCCTGCTCAGCGAGCAGGAGCGGGTGCTGCTGCGGCGGCTCTCGGTGTTCGGCGACTGGGACCTGGAGTCGGCCGAACGGGTCTGCCCGGGCGGCCCGGTCGAGGAGGGGGCGGTGCTGGACCTGGTCTCCTCTCTGGTCGACCGGGGGCTGATCGCGCTCACGGCCGAGCTGCAGGAGCGGGTCCGCTACCGGCTTCCCGGGACGGTGCGCCGCTACGCCGCGGAGCGGCTGGAGGCCTCCGGTGAGCGGGACCGGGTGCTGCTGCGGCACCGGGACCACATGCTCGCCGCCGTCGAGGACCTGGGGGAGGCGGCGGTGGCCGGGCGGCTGATGCCCTGGGCCGAGCGGTACGGCCGGTGGCGCCGCGTGGCGATCGAGTACGACAATGTGCGCGCGGCGCTGCACTGGACGGCGCGGCGCCGCGACACCGAGGCCGGGCTGCGCTTCTGCGCGGCGCTGCGGGCGTACTGGGTGACCGGCTACCACTTCACCGAGGGGACGCAGTGGAGCGGGCTCTTCCTCAACGAGCCGGGCGCCGGCGGCCCGCCCCCCGCGGAGTCCGATCCCCCCGCGTCCGCGGCCCCCGCCCCTCCCGGCACCGGACCCGACCCGAAGGGCGAGGGCGGAGGCGCCCGCGCGCGGGCACTGCTGTGCCGTGCCGAGCTGGAGTGGGCCCGGGGCCGCACCGGGACCGCCCGGCGCCTGGCCGAGGAGGGCCTGGCCCGGTGCCGGGCCGACGAGGACGCCGCCACGGTCGCCATGGGGCTCAACCTCCTCGCCCTGCTGGACCTGCGCGCGGGGGACCGCGCCGCCGCCGAGGCGCGCCTGTCCGAGGCGCTGGCGCTGGCCCGCTCCGCCGGTGACCTGTGGAACGAGGCGCTGGCGATGAGCGGCCAGGGCGCGCTGGCGGCCTACCGGGGCGACCTGCCCGCCGCCGACGCCCGCTACAGCGCAGCGCTGATGATCCTGCGCGGAATGGACCACCGCTGGGGCGTCGGGGTGGTGCTCATCGGGCAGGCCACCGCCGCCGAGCGGCAGGGCGACCTGGCCGCCGCCGACCGCTGCTACCGCGAGTCGCTGGACATCCAGCGCGACATCGGAGCGGCGCCGGAGCTGGCCCGGTGCCTGTACGGGGTGGGCCGGGTCGCCCGCGCCTTCGGGTCGGCCGCGCAGGCCTACGACTACCTGAGCGAGGGGCTGGTTCTCAGCCAGAGCACCGGCCAGCGCGCGGGCGTGGCGGTGGGGCTGTCCTCCATCGCCCGGGTGGCGGCCGGGGACGGCGACGTCGCCGAGGCGTGCCGCCTCGCCGGGGCGGGGGCCGCCCTGCGCGAGCGGTCCTCCCCGCAGCGGCCGGCCCGGTCCTGGGCGTGCGCCGCGGCGGAGCTCGGCGTGGACGCGGCGGAGCTGGCGGCCTGGTGGCACGAGGGCCGCCGGATGGACCCGGGCGCGGCGGCGGCGCTGGCGCTGCGGGTCGCCGAGACCGGTCGGCTGCCCCGGCCGCGCACGCCCCAGCGCGAGGCGGTGCCCGAGCGCCGGGATCTGACCGCGCGCGAGCTGGAGGTGGCCCGGCTGGTCAGCCGGGGCCTGGGGAACCGGGACATCGCGGTGAAGCTGTTCATCGCCCCGGCCACGGTCGCCCGGCACGTCGCCAACATCAACCGCAAGCTCGGCTTCCACTCCCGGCGGCAGATCGCGGCATGGGTCGGCGGCCCGGGGCCCACCGGGTGAGCCGCCTCCGGGGNGGCCCCCCCCGCCGATCCCCGCGACGACCTGCTATTTCAGGATCACGACGGTCTTGGGCACGGAAAATACATATGCAGGTGCACACGTGAATGCATGTGCAAACGCCGATTCGCGCGCTAGTGTCGTGCACATGAGGACGCCGAGCCCCGCCGACGTCAGGCGGAGGGGCGAGGCCCTCGGAGGTCCTGGAGGTGCGAGTCTCCAGGGCACCGCGGAGCGGCCGTGCGGAGTGTCCGCCCGGCGGCCCTGCTCCGTCCCCTCGGGGGCGGCGGAGCGGGGGTCCGGCGGCGGCACCGCGGAATCGCTGGAGGACCGTGCGGCCGCGGGTGCGGAGAGGGGAGGCACCCGCGGCGCCGACGGGCACGGCGCTACCGGGCTCGCCACGTGGAGGGGGCGTGACGAGCCCGGCAAGCGATGGCACCGGGCGGACCGGTGCCCGAGCGAGGCGATGTGGGGGACGGGATGAGGGATCTGCCCGCGCACGGCACCCCGGCCGGTTCGCTCACCGAGGGGCTGCTGGAGCGGCTGCAGAGCTCCGCCCGCACCCCCGCGGTCACCGCGGCCGACGGCGCGCGCACCCCGGCGATCGTCTTCGCGGCCACCGCCGAGCGGGCCGCCGCGGGGCTGGTCCGCCGGGGCGTGCACCCGGGGGACGTGGTGGCGGTGCTGGCGCCGCCCTCCCCCGATCGCCTGCTGGCGGTGTTCACCGCGCTGGCCGCCGGGGCGGTGGTGCTGCCGCTGGTGGAGGGCGACCCGGCCACCGCGGCCGAGGTGCTCACCACCACCGACACCCGCATGCTGCTGGTGTCCGAGGCGCTGGCCCCGGACGCGCTGGCGCTGGCCGACCGGTCCCGGGTGCGCCAGGTGGTGGCGTTCGGCCAAGCCCCCGAGACCACGCCGTTCGACGAGCTGCTCCTGCCCGGCCCCGAGGGGGCCGAGCCGGACCGGGCCGCCGGGGAGGCCGGGTGCGGGCTGCTGACCTACGAGGCCGACGCCCGGTCGGTGCGCACCGCGGTGCACGGGCAGGACGAGCTGCTGGGCCGGTTCCGCGCGCTGGACGCCGAACTCGCCCTGACCCCGGAGGACACGGTGGCCCTGGACGCCGCCATGGCCGAGCCCGAACAGGTGGTGCTGGCCGCGGTGGCGCTGTGGAGCGGGGCCTCCGTGGTGGCCTCCCTCGGAGCGCCGCCGTCCGAGCTGGCCGCCCTGGGGGTGACGGTGCAGGGCTCACCGGCCCCCGCGCGCATCGGCTGATGCGCGCGCCCGGTCCAGGGGAGGTGCGCCGGCTCCCGTCCGATTCCGCCGGTGCACCTCCCCGTCCCGGGGCCGCGCCGTCTCGGGGGTGTCCGCGCGGGTCATGGCCGTAGAGGGCACCGGCAGCGCGATGTCCATCGCTAGGACGCCGTGCTCCCGAGGGACAGGGGGCGTCGGCGTGGGCGTTGCCGTCGGCCGATGAGAACGCGGCGAGGGCCGTGCCCGGGCGTCGCGCAGTGGGCCGTGGTCCACGCAACGCCCTTGGATCGTTGATGGGAGACTCTGCATCGTCTGCGGTCACGGCGAGGGCCGCCCGCGGCCGGTGCGTGCGGGCCGGGTGCGCCGGTGGGTCACGTCCGCTGGAGTGGTGTCATTTCCGTCCGGCCAGGCCGGCGCGGGCGTCACGGTCGTGGGGCGGCCCGCCTCGGTGTCGGTGCCGTGACCGGCGCCCCGGCTGTCGCTGGGCGGCCGAGGACCGACCGTCCAGGGCGGCCGCGGCCGCCGAAGGTTCCACCACTCCAAGGTTCCACCACTCCAGGACGCCATCCGCCAGTGGATCGGGGCGGAGGTCCGGACGCTGAACGGGCGACCCGGGGCCGGAGCGCCGTACCGGGTGCGCCGCCGCGGGGTGTGCCGAATGGGCTGCGCGCCCTACGCCGCGATCCGGCACGACCCGCCGATCGGCGCCCCGGCCAAGCGGTTCCCGGTGGTCTTCGACCGACCACCGGGGCGCACACTCCCCATCAACACGCCCTAGCTTCGCAGGGCCCTGCGCATCGCGTCGTAGAAGGGCTGGGCCGACCTCCGGGCCGCCGGGACGGCGTGCATCCAGCGCAGGAAGCTGTGCACCATGCCGGGCGCGTCCCACGACTCGACCGGGACCCCGGCCTCCTCCAGGCGCTTGGCGAAGGCGGTGCCGTCCTCCTTGAGCGGGTCGTGCTCGGCGGTGAGGATGAACGTCGGCGGGAGGACCGACAGGTCGCGGGCGCGCGCCGGGGGCACGTAGTGCGGCAGCTCGGAGAGCGGGAAGTCGCCGAGGAAGGCGCGCATGTACCAGCCGAGCTCGTCGGCGCTCATGCCGCCGGAGTCGTCGGCGCCCTCCCCCGCCGGTCCGGCGAAGCCCTCGCCGGAGGCGGCCCCGGTGCCCGGGTAGACCAGGCCCAGGTGGACCGGTCCGGGCACACCGCGCTCGGCCGCGATGAAGGCCGTGCACAGGGAGAGGAAGCCTCCCGCGCTGTCCCCGGCGACCGCGATGCGGCCGGGGTCGGCACCCAGGGCGGCGGCGTTGTCGCGCAGCCATGTGTAGGCCGCGAAGCAGTCCTCAAGGGCGGCGGGGAAGCGGTGCTCGGGGGCCATCCGGTAGTCGACCGAGACCACGAGCGCCCCGGCCTGCTCGGCGAGCAGGCGGACCGCGTTGTCGTGGGTGTCCAGGCCGCCGACGACGAAACCGCCGCCGTGCAGGTACAGCACCGCGGGAAGGCCCTCTCCGGCGGTGGGCCGGTAGACGCGCACGGGGACCTCCGGAGCGCCCTGGGGGCCGGGGACCGTGCGGTCCTCGACGGAGTGGAGCAGCGCCAAGCGGGGCGCCTCCAGCGCCTCCCCGCGCTCGCGGGCCCGTTCGGCCGGGACGTCCAGCGCGTCGTCGAAGACCACCTCGGTGAGGGTGTCGATGTAGGCCTGAAGTTCGGGGTCGACCGCCATGCCGCCCGTCTCCTGTTCCGCTCGCCGGGCGCCCGCGGCGCCGCCGGGCAGGACCCCGGCCGGGAGCGAACCTACCCGCCCTCCGACCGATCATCACATCAAGGAGGAAACAGGTGCATAACGGACAGCTCGCGGGGCGCACCCCGCCGATCAGGACTCGGGCAGGTCGATCTCGAACCAGGCGACGTGGGTGCCCTCGCCCCGGTACTCGCCGCTGCGCGAGGTGCAGCTCTCGATGATGAGCTTGCCGCGGCCGTAGTCGCCGTCGGCCTCGCGCAGCTCGCCGTCGGGGCCGGCCTCCGCGCTCTTCTCGCCCTGGTCGGCCACGGCGACCCGGATCAGGCCGCGCTCGGTGCGGATGGACAGCGTCATCACCCCGCCCACCTGGCCCGAGCGCGAGTGCAGCAGCGCGTTGGTGGCCAGCTCGCTGGCGGCCAGCTCGGCGTCGTCGATGGAGTCGGCCGGGACCGGGCCGCCGGGGAGCCGGACCCCCTCCAGGACGTCGCGCACCCGCGCGCGGATCGAGCGCACGGCGGTCAGGTTGCCCACGCAGCTCCACACGGTGTGGTCGGTGGCGGCCTCCGCGAACTCCTCCTCGGCCAGGCCGGGCGCGGCGACGGGGTCGGCAGCGGCGTACTCCTGGAGTCGCTGCGATTCGGTCATCCCCGTGTCACTCCCATCACCGGCCGACGGTAGCCGCCGCCCTCACCTTAGACAAAGGCGCACCATGACCAGGACAGCACATCCGGACCGGCAGGGCTGCGGCAACCCCACAAAACGCGCCTCCGTGTCGGGTCCCGATACGACAAAGGACGCGCCCGGACGTCAACACCCCTGCCGACCTGGGCATTCCCACCCCCTGCCCGGGGGCGGCCGGAGCGCGGGGCGCCCCGTCCGCCCGCCGGACGCCCCCGCGGCGCGCCGGGGATGCGGCCGGGGTGAAATCCCTGACACCGCCCCCTTTCGGAACGATAATCGTTATCATCACGGGCACCCCGCACCGCGGGGCCCACACGACCCAGGGACCACGTTCGGAAGGCACCAGATGAAGATCGCGTTCGCGGGCAAGGGCGGAAGCGGCAAGACCACCCTGTCCGCCCTGTTCACCCGGTTCCTCGCGGAGTCCGGCCACACGGTGGCCGCCATCGACGCCGACATCAACCAGAACCTCGGCGCGGCGCTGGGCGTGCCCGCCGCCGAGCTCGCCGCGCTGCCGACCCTCGGCGGGCACCTGGCCGAGCTCAAGGAGCTGCTGCGCGGCGACAACCCGCGCATCCCCACGGCCGGGGACATGGTCAAGACCACCCCTCCGGGGCACGGCTCGCGCCTGCTCGGCCTGTCCGGGGACAACCCGGTGCACGACAGGTTCGGCCTGCGCGCGGCCGGGGGCGCCATACTCATGGCCACCGGGCCCTTCACCCCCGACGACCTGGGGGTGGCCTGCTACCACTCCAAGGTCGGCGCGGCCGAGATGTACCTGAACCACCTGGTGGACGGGGCGGGCGAGTACGCCGTGGCGGACCTGACCGCCGGGGCCGACTCCTTCGCCTCCGGGCTGTTCACCCGCTTCGACGTCACGTTCCTGGTCGCCGAGCCGACACTGCGCGGGGTGGGGGTGTACCGGCAGTACGCCGACTACGCCCGCGAGCACGACGTGCGGATCATGGTGGTCGGCAACAAGGTGGAGGACGAGGCTGATCTGGAGTTCCTCCGTGAGCACGTCGGGGATGCGCTGGTCGCGACGTTCGGGCACTCGCGCTTCGTGCGCTCCATGGAGAAGGGCCGCCACCCGGCGCTCGGCGAGCTGGAGGAGGCCAACCTCAAGACGCTCGCCTGGATGCGCGACGCGGTGGACGCGGTCCCCAAGGACTGGGAGAAGTTCACCCGGCAGGGGGTGGAGTTCCACCTGCGCAACGCCGACGCCTGGGCCGAGGCGGCCACCGGGCGCGACCTTCGGGGGCAGGTGGACCCCGGTTTCACGGTCGGCCCCGAGGCGCTGGCCGAGAGCCGCCGGACCCTGGCCGACCCGGAGGCGGGGCGCCGCTGACCCCGTCTTTACCAAGCATGCGCTTGATATAACCCAAAACGGGCGAAACCAACCTCAAACAACACGTTTTCACGTATCGCCCGCATCGATTCGGTCACGACCTCGCGGCCCCGGAGGCACCTTCCGGGGCCGCGACACGCGCTCGCACCATCCGGACGGCAGTGCGCCTGGCGCAACTTGCGATAATCGCATCTTCCCTGGTCACGCCCATTTTAGCTACGCGCCGTGACGAAATGCCATCGGGTGTCCAGCACCGTCCGTTTTCACTGTGTGCAAGCGATTGACCACGGTTTGACGTGCATCTTCGTGGTGATGACTATCGGTCGGGTCGGCGCATGCGTGCGCCGCGGGTGCCCCTCCCTTCGCGCCTCCCCGACCCGGCGCCGAAGCGCACCCTGTCCCGACCCCAGCGCGAACCGAGGTGTCACGTGTCGTCCCTGCCCACCGATTCCGACCATCAGCCCACCGCCCGGGACGCGAAGGCGGCGCCCAGCCGCCGCAGCGTCCTGATGGCGGGGGCGGCCGGCGCCGTCGTCGTCCCCGCCCTGTCCGCCTGCGGCTCGGGCTCCGGCGGCGACGGCGGCTCGGGCGGCGGACGCCTGCGGGTCGGCGTGGCCGGCGGCTCGTCCAACGACACCGTGGACGCCCACAACCCCACCGACAACCCCGACATCGCCCGCGTCTACAACCTGTACGCCGGGCTGTGCCGGTTCGCCGCGGACTTCTCCATCGAGATGGCGCTGGCCGAGTCGCTGGAGCCCAACGACGCGGCCGACGTGTGGACCGCCACCCTCAAGGAGGGCCTGACCTTCCACGACGGATCGCCGGTCAATGCCGATGCGCTCATCTTCACCCTCAAGCGCATCACCGACCCGGACAAGCCGGGCACCAGCGCCCAGCAGCTGGCCACCATGAAGCGCGACGACCTCAAGAAGGTCGACGAGCGCACCGTCGAGATCCCCTTCGAGGAGGGGTACGTCAACTTCAAGGAGCTGTGCGCCGAGTACGCCATGGGCCTGGTGCCCGAGGGCTACGACCCGGAGAACCCGGTCGGCGCCGGCCCGTTCGCCTTCTCGGAGTTCACCAAGGGCGAGCGCAGCCTGTTCACCGCCTTCGACGACTTCTGGGACGGCCGCCCCAAGGTCGACGAGGTGGAGATCATCAACTTCGCCGACGAGAGCGCCCGGGTCAACGCCCTGGTCAGCGGCGAGGTCGACGCCATCGCCCAGGTGCCGCACTCGCAGATCGAGGTCATCGAGTCCAACGACGCGCTCCAGATCATGGAGTCGGAGTCGGGCATGTGGCTGCCGTTCACCATGCGGGTGGACAAGAAGCCTTTCGACGACGTGAAGGTGCGCCAGGCCTTCCGGCTCATCGTCGACCGCCAGAAGATGATCGACCAGGCCCTCAACGGCCACGGGCTCGTCGGCAACGACGTGTACGGGCGGTTCGACCCCTTCTACGACGAGGACCTGCCCCAGCGCGAGCAGGACATCGCCGAGGCCCGCAAGCTCCTCAAGGAGGCCGGCTACGAGGACGACCTGGAGGTCGAGCTGGTCACCGGCCCGATCAACGCCGGGGCCGAGGCGGCCGCCCAGGTCTTCAAGGAGCAGGCCAAACAGGCCGGGGTCACCGTCAAGCTCAAGCGGGTCACCAGCGAGGAGTTCTACGGCGACAACTACCTCGAGTGGACCTTCGCCCAGGACTTCTGGAGCGCCCGCCACTACCTGTCCCAGACCGCCCAGGGCTCCTACCCCGGTGCACCGTTCAACGAGACGCACTGGGAGGACGAGGAGTGGATCGAGATCGTCGACAAGGCCCGCGCCGCGACCGACGACGCCGAGCGCGAGAAGCTCGTGCAGCAGGCGATGAAGATCGAGTACGAGCGCGGCGGCTACATCATCTGGGGCTTCCCCAGCATGATCGACGGGCTCAGCAAGAAGGTGAAGGGCTTCGAGCCCTCCGTGGTCGGCCACCCGCTGGGCGGCTACAACTTCCGCGCGGTGACCGTCGAGTCCTGACGGTCGAGCACTGACCGGACGGGGGCGGCGCGCCGACGCGCCGCCCTCGACGAACGCCCGCTCCCGCAGACTCGAAGGTCACCATGCTCCGACTGATCCTGTACCGCCTGTTCTACGGGCTGCTGACGCTGTTCGTGGTCTCGCTCGTGGTCTTCGCGGCGACCCAGGCCCTGCCCAGCGACCCGGCCCAGGCCATCCTCGGCCGCGAGGCCGCCGACCCCGACCGGTTGGCGGCGCTGCGCGAACAGCTCAACCTCGACCAGCCGCTCGCCCTGCAGTACTGGAGCTGGCTCAGCGGCGTCGCGGTGCTCGACTTCGGCACCTCGCTGTCCGGCGGGATGCCCGTCTCCGAACTGCTCGGCCCGCGCATCCAGGCCAGCCTGACCCTGATGCTGGTGACCGCGGTGATCGCCGCCCCGATCGCCATGGTGATCGGCGCGTTCGCCGCGCTGCGCCGCGACCGCCGCTTCGACCACACCTCCTCGATGGTCACCCTGGTGCTGGCCGCCGTGCCCGAGTTCGCGGTCGGCATCGCCGGAATCCTGCTGCTGGCCACCGGCGGCCTCAAACTGCTGCCGGCCGTCTACGCCGGAAGCTCCACCGAGGTGCTGGCCAACCCCGACCAGCTGGTGCTGCCGGTGCTGACGCTGGCGATCGCGGTCAGCCCGCCCATCATCCGGATGATGCGCGCCTCCATGATCGAGGTCCTGGAGAGCGAGTACGTCCAGCAGGCCCGGCTCAAGGGCCTGCCCGAGCGCACCGTGATCTGGCGGCACGCCGCCCCCAACGCGATCGGGCCGGTCGCCCAGGTGATCGCGCTGCAGCTGGGCTGGCTGGCCGGCGGCGTGGTCGCGATCGAGTTCCTGTTCAACTTCCCGGGGATCGGCAAGGCGCTGATGGACGCGATCGAGGCCCGCAACCTCCCGGTCATCCAGGCCGTCACGCTGCTGATCGCCGCCGTGTACGTCCTGGTCAACCTGGTCGCCGACGTCGTCGGGCTGGCCGCCAACCCGAAGGTGAGGGTGTCGTCTCGATGAGCACCGCCGCCACCGCATCCGGCGCGGCGCCCGCCGCGCCCGCCTCCCCCGTCCGCCGCCCCGGCCTGCTGCGCACCGCCTGGCGCTTCCACCGCACCAAGATCGGCGTGGTGCTGGCCGGCGCCGTGCTGCTGGTCGCCGTGGCCGGGCCGTTCCTCAGCCCGTTCTCCCCGACCGAGATGGCCGGGATGCCCAACAGCGCGGCCGCCGACGGCACCCTGTTCGGCACCGACGAGGTCGGCCGGGACGTGTTCAGCCGGTTCCTGCACGGCGGCTACACGCTGGTGACCATCGCCGTGGCCTCGGCCCTGGCCGGGGTCGCCGTCGGCGCCGTGCTGGGCATCGTCGCCGGGTACCTGCGCAACTGGGCCGACGAGCTGATCATGCGCACCAACGACATGCTGCTGGCCTTCCCGCAGCTGGTGCTGGCGCTGCTGCTGCTGTCGATCCTGGGCCCCCAGGTGTGGCTGCTCGTCACCATCATCGCGCTCTCGCACGCCAACCGGGTGGCGCGGGTGACCCGCGAGGCCACGCTCAAGGTGGTCGAGCAGGACTTCGTCAAGTCCGCCGAAGCGATCGGCGTGCCCCGGTGGCGGATCATGGCCGCCGAGATCCTGCCCAACATCACCAGCCCCCTGCTGGTCGAGCTGGGCCTGCGGATCACCTACTCGGTCGGCACCATCGCCACGCTGAGCTTCCTGGGCATGGGCCTGCAGCCGCCCCAGGCCGACTGGGGCCTGATGATCAACGAGGGCCGCACCGCCATCACCATCCAGCCGTGGGCGGTCGTGCTGCCGGTCACGGCGGTCGCGGTGCTCACCATCGGCGCGAACCTCATCACCGACGGGCTCTCCCGGGCCTCCATCGGGATCGACCGGGGGGTGGAGAAGTAATGACCGGCTCCGAAGCGAAGGCGGACACCGGCGAGGCCGCCGGGCGCGGCGGAACCGCGCTGCGCGTCGACGGCCTGGCCGTGGTGGGCCGCCCCTCGAACGTGGAGATCATCTCCGGGGTGTCGCTCACCCTGGAGCGCGGGCACATCCTCGGCCTGGTCGGCGAGTCCGGCTCGGGCAAGACCACCCTGGGGCTGTCGCTGCTGGCGCACTGCAAGCGCGCCACCCACGTCTCCCAGGGGACCATCGAGGTGTCCGGAACCCCGCTGACCGGGCTCGGCGAGACGGAGGTGCGGCGGCTGCGCGGCCGCGCCGTCGCCTACATCCCGCAGTCCCCGGCGTCGGCGCTCAACCCGGCGCTGCGGCTGCGCACCCAGCTCACCGAGGCGCTGCACGAGTGGGACGAGCAGGAGCGCGGGCCGCGCGCCGACCGGGTGCGCGAGGTGCTGCGGGAGGTGGCGCTGCCCGACGACGACGCGTTCCTGGGGCGCTACCCGCACCAGCTCTCCGGCGGCCAGCAGCAGCGGGTCGCCATCGCCATGGCCTTCGCCGGGTACCCCGACGTGATCGTCATGGACGAGCCCACCACCGGGCTGGACGTGACCACGCAGGCGCACGTGCTGCAGACCATCCGGTCCATGACCCGCGACTACGGCACCGCCGGGGTGTACATCAGCCACGACATGGCGGTCGTCGCCGACCTGGCCGACGACATCGCGGTGATGTACAAGGGCGAGGTCGTCGAGCGCGGCGCGGCGGCCCGTGTGCTGGCCGAGCCCGAGCACCCGTACACGCGGCGGCTGCTGCGCGCGGTGCCGCTGCTGCGCACCGAGGGGCACCCCGACCCGGAGGACCCGGCCGACACACCGGTGCTGGAGGTGAGCGGGCTCCAGGCCGGGTACGGGCGCACCACCGTGCTGCGCGACATCGACCTGGAGGTCCAGCGCGGCGAGTGCGTGGCGCTGCTGGGCGAGTCCGGGTCGGGCAAGACGACGCTGTCGCGGTCGGTCGCCGGGCTGCACACGCAGTTCTCCGGGGGGCTGGTGTTCGACGGGGAGGCGCTCGCGCACAGCAGCTACCGGCGCACCGCCGAGCAGCGGCGCCGGGTGCAGTACATCTTCCAGAACCCCTACGAGGCGCTGAACCCGCGCAAGCGGGTGCGGGACCTGATCCTGGCCCCGTACACGCACCTGGCGGGCAAGCCGAAGGACCCGGACGCGGTGGTGGCGCGGGCGCTGGAGCGCGCGGCGCTCCCGGCCTCCTACGCCGCGCGCTACCCCGAGCAGCTCAGCGGCGGCGAGCGGCAGCGGGTGAGCATCGCCCGCGCCATCTCCACCGGCCCCGACCTGCTGATCTGCGACGAGATCACCTCGGCGCTGGACGTGTCGGTGCAGGCCGAGATCGTGGAGCTGCTGCGCAACCTGCAGGACGAGGGGATGGCGCTGCTGTTCGTCACCCACAACATCGCCCTGGTGTCCAACATCGCGCAGAAGGTCGCGGTGCTGAACAAGGGCGAGATCGTGGAGTACGGGCACGTGGGCGAGGTGATGGCGCGGCCGCGGCACGAGTACACGCGCGCGCTCATCGCGGACACGCCCGACTTCGAGCTGTCCCTGCCCCCTGCCGACAGTGATCTCCAGGCACCGGAGGCGGCCGGG
>NZ_ANBH01000071.1 GCF_000341185.1 Nocardiopsis chromatogenes YIM 90109 | reverse complement strand
CCGCCCCCCCCCCCCCCTGCCGGTCCCGATCCGCCTGCTGTGCCTGGACCGCGGTGATGGCGACCGTGTTGACGATGTCGCCCACGAGCGCACCGCGCGACAGGTCGTTGACCGGGCGGCGCAGCCCCTGCAGGACCGGGCCGACCGCCACCGCGCCCGCGCTGCGCTGCACGCCCTTGTAGAGGATGTTGCCGGTATTCAGGTCCGGCACGATGAACACGGTGGCGCGCCCGGCCACCTCGCTGTCGGGCAGCTTGGTGCGGGCCACCCCCGGGTCGATGGCGGCGTCGTACTGGATGGGCCCCTCCACGGCCAGCTCCGGGGCGTGCTCGCGGACCAGCCCGGTGGCCCGGCGCACCTTGTCCACGTCGGCGCCGGTGCCCGAGGCCCCCGTGGAGTAGGACAGCATGGCCACCCGCGGCTCCACGCCGAAGCCGCGCGCGGTGCGGGCCGAGTCCACGGCGATGGCGGCCAGCTGCTCGGCGTCCGGGTCGGGGTTGACCGCGCAGTCGCCGTAGACCAGCACCCGGTCGGCCAGGCACATGAAGAACACGCTGGAGACCAGGGAACTGCGGAGCAGCTCGAAGGAGGGGCGGATGGTCTGGGCGGTGGTGTGCACCGCGCCGGAGACCATGCCGTCGGCCAGGCCGCACTGCACCATCAGGGTGCCGAAGTAGGACAGCTCGCGGACGGTGTCGCGGGCCAGCTCGACGGTGACGCCCTTGTGCGCGCGGAGCCGGGCGTACTCCTCGGCGAACCGCTCCACCAGCTCCGGGGATGCCTCGGGGTCGACGACCTCGGCGGCGCCCACGTCCAGTCCCAGGTCGGCGGCGCGGGCGGCGATGTCCCGGGGCGAGCCGAGCAGCACCAGGTCGGCGGCGTCGCGGCGGAGCAGCAGGTCGGCGGCGCGCAGCACCCGCTCCTCGGTGCCCTCGGGCAGCACGATGCGGCGGCGGTCGGCGCGCGCCCGCTGCAGCAGGGTGTGCTCGAACATCAGCGGGGTGACCGCGGTGGAGCGGGCCACCTGGAGGCGCTCGACGATGTCGCGGCCGTCGACCGACTCGGCGAAGGCCCGCAGCGCCGTCTCGATCTTGGGCCCGGCGCCGGGGGCGATGCGGCCGCGGGTGCGGGCCGCCCGGGTGGCGGTGGGGAAGGTGTCCAGGTCGGTGNNGGCGGATGTCCATCCCGGTGAGCAGCCGCCACACCGGTTCGGGCAGGTCGGCGCCGCCGGTGAGGACCACCCCGGCCAGCGGCGGGAAGTCGGGCGAGGTGTGGGCGGCGTTGACCGCCGGGAGCAGGGCGCTGGCGCGGTCGGCGGCCATGATGACCGCGTGCTCGGATTCGAGCCGGTCCAGGATGCTCGGCAGCGACATGGCGGCCACCAGCAGGCCGGACACCTCCCGGCCGAGCCGCTTCTCCTCGCCGAAGAGCAGCCGGGCCTCGCAGGCCCGCTGCAGGTCGCGCAGGGTGGGGGCGCGCAGCCGGGGGACCTCGGGCAGCACGTAGCCCTGCCCGGCCAGCTCCCGGCGGAGCGTGTGCGCCTGGTCGGGGTCGACCCGGTCGACGACGGTGGCCAGCAGGGAGGCGTGCTCGCGGTCGAGCTCCTGGCCGGCGATGGCGATGACGTCGCGCACCTCCGGTTCGCCGCGCCCGGCGCCGGAGACCACCAGCAGCACGGGGGTGCCGAGGTTGGCGGCGACGCGGGCGTTGAAGGAGAACTCGGTGGCCGAGCCGACGTCGGTGTAGCCGGAGCCGACGACGACCATGGCGGCGTGCCGGGCGGCGGCCGCGTGATAGGCGTCGACGATGCGCGACAGGGCCTGGTCGGGGTCGGTGCGCACCTCGCCGTAGGTGGCGCCGACACAGTCCTCGTAGTCGCCGCCCAGGTCGAAGCGGGTGCGCAGGGTCTCCACGATGGGGTCGCGCCCGCGCCCGTCGACGACGGGGCGGAACACCCCGACCGAGTGGACGGTGCTGGACAGCTGCTCGGCGGTCCCGAGCGCCACGACGGCCTGCTGGCTGTCGGCGTCGGTGGCCGCGATGTAGACGCCGCGCGTCATGCCCCCGCCTTTCGCGAAGTCCCGGACCCACCCTCGGGCGCGCCCCCGTGCACCCGGCGGCCCCTGCTCGGGGGCCGCGGCCCGCCCCGGATGAGGGGGCGGGTGTCCCGGCACCACGGTAGCCCCGGTGCCCGGAGGGAGGCGGCCGGGCGTGCCGTGAGATGCGGCATCCGAGCGGCAAAGCCTCACCCAAGACACCGGCGGGTGGCGGGCTGGTGGGGCGCGGGGGTGGAGGGCGGCGACGACAAGGGACAGTGGCTCTTCCCGCAGCGCTGACGGTTGCACGGTGTGTGTGGACAACGCGTTGGGCGGCGACGGCGAGCGCGGGGCGGTTCCCGGGCCCTGACTGCCGTCCGGTGGCCCCCTCGCGGTCCGGGAAGGCGGCGCGGCCAGGTGGGCGGGGGTCGCCCGCGTTCGTGGCGGCCGCCGGGCCGGTACGCCCTCGTCGGAGTTGATCTCGACGGAGGTCGGTCTCATGACGGACTTTTTGAGGCCGACTTCCCCGAGGTCAGCGCGGAGGGGCACGCCTTTCGGGCATACCGGGCGCCGAGAGGGGTCTCCGGCGATCCTGCATGTCGGAATCGACACCTGATCGCCCTGAATGCGTCGATTCCGCCACGCAGGATGATGGTGTCCGTTGCAGTGGTGGAACGTTCGGCGGCCGCAGCTGCCCTGGACGCTCGGCCTTCGCCGCCCACTGACAGGCGGGGGCGCCGGTCATGGCACCGACACTGAGGCGGGCCCCCAAGGCCGTGACGCTCCGCTGGCATGGTCGGACGGAAGATCCGCGGACGTGACCCGCAGGATGAGCCAGGGGCTCTCATGGGCCCCAGGGGCGGGGACCAGCGTCATCGACTCAGTCGCCGGTTCTGTGAAGGCCGCGCATCAAGCCGCGGGCGGGAGGCGTATGCGCGGGAGATCGGGCTTGGCGCGGTCGAACATCTGCCGCCCCTCCACCAGCCCGGAACGAGGTCTGCCCCCCGGCGCCGCACGGGCTCCGGATCGCCGACCAAGGGCGACAACTACCCCAATTACAACCTAGCGCTCGCTTGGTTTAGGGGTTACGATGCGCGCACGACTCCCCCGACACCCTCTCCTCCGCGCCCCGGCAGTCATCGGGCGCCGGTCCGGTGACCGGCCGCCGGAGCACGGGCGGCAGGGCGGCCGTGAAAGGACACCCCCGATGACGCTGCCCACCTACCTCAACCACATCGGCGGTGAGTCCCGGCCCGCGATCGGCGGCGGGTGGCTGGACAGCACCGATCCCTCGACCGGCCGGGTCTGGGCGCGCGTGCCCGACTCCGGCCCCGACGACGTCGCCGAGGCGGTGGACGCCGCCCGGCGGGCCGCGCCCGAATGGGGAGCCGTCCCGCCCGCGCGGCGCGCCGCCGTGCTGCGGCGCTGGGCCCGGGCCGTCGTCGAGCACGCCGACGACCTGGCCCGCACCGAGAGCCGCGACAACGGGCGGGTGCTGCGCGAGACGCGCGGCGCCGACCTGCCCGGCGGCGCCATGCACATCGAGTACAACGCCGGCCTGGCCGACACGGTCACCGGCGACACCCTCCACATGGGCGGCACGGCCTCGGTCTCCACCCGCCTGGAGCCCTACGGGGTCGTCGGGGTGATCCTGCCCTGGAACGCGCCGCTGGCCATGTTCTTCGCCAAGGTGTCCGGCGCCCTGGCCGCGGGCAACGCGGTCGTGGTCAAGCCCGCCGAACAGGCCTGCTGTTCGGTGCTGGCCGGGTGCGCGCTGCTGGAGGAGGCGGGCCTGCCGCCCGGCGCGGTCAACGTGGTCGCGGGCACCGGGGAGCGCGCCGGGGAGGCGCTGGTGTCCCACCCCGGCGTCGCCAAGGTGCACTTCACCGGATCGACCGCCACCGGGCGCCGGGTGACCGAGCTGTCCGCCGCCGGGATCACCGACCTCTCGCTGGAGCTGGGCGGCAAGTCGGCGTGCATCGTCTTCGACGACGCCGACCTGGACGCGGCCGCCGCGGGGGCCGCCGGGGCGATCTACACCGGCGGAGCGGGGCAGTCGTGCGTGGCCGCCTCCCGGTTCGTGGTGCAGGACGGCGTCTTCGAGGCGTTCACCGAGCGGGTGCGCGAGTACGCCCGTGCGCTGCGGGTGGGCGCCCCCGGGGCGCCCGACACCGGCATGGGGCCCATCGCGTCCGAGGAGCAGTACCGCAAGGTGCTCTCCTACCTGGAGCTGGGCCCGAAGGAGGGCGCGGAGCTCCTGTTCGGCGGCGGCTCCGGCCCGGACGCGCTCACCGAGCCCGACCCCGCCCTGGCCGGGGGCTACTGGGTGGAGCCGACCCTCTTCCGGACCGGCGACAACGGCCTTCGGATCTGCCAGGAGGAGATCTTCGGGCCGGTGGCCGTGGCGCTGCCCTTCACCGCCGAGGAGGAGGCCTACGCCATCGCCAACGGCACCGGGTACGGGCTGGCCGGGGGTGCCTGGACGCGCGACCTGGCACGGGCACGGCGGGCGGTCGACGCCATCGACGCCGGGACGGTGTGGATCAACACCTTCCGGCGCATCCACTGGGCGGTCCCCTTCGGCGGCCGCAAGCAGAGCGGCAACCTGCCCTCCAACGGCCCCGACGCCCTGCGCGAGTGGCTCACCCTCAAAGCCGCGTGGATCGAGCCGGGCTGAGGCGGCCCGGCCGGGAAGGACGTGACGGATGCTGATGCGTGCGGCGGTGCTGACCGCCTTCGACGCTCCACTGGAGGTCCGCGAGGTGGAGGCGGGCGATCCCGGCCCCGGCGAGGTGCGGGTGCGGATCGCCGCCTCGGGTGTGTGCGGGTCGGACCTCAAGGCGATCGGCGGGGACAGCCCGGTGGTGCCGCGGCTGCCGGTGGTGTGCGGGCACGAGAGCGCGGGGACCGTGGACGCGGTCGGGCCCGGGGTCGGGTCCGTGGTGCCCGGCGATCCGGTGCTCATCGCGATGAACCGGCCGTGCGGGCGGTGCCGGATGTGCGCCGGGGCCCAGGCCCATCTGTGCACGGACGACGCGCGGCTGAAGGCGATCATGGGGGTCATGCCCGACGGCGGTACGCGCCTGCGGATGGACGGCGCCGAGGTGCGGCCCTACCTGGGTATCGGCTCCTTCGCCGAGTACGCCGTGGTGTCCGAGCGCGCGCTGGTGCCGTTGCCCGGCGACGTCCCGCTCGCCCCGATGGCGCTGCTGAGCTGCGCGGTCGTCACCGGCGTGGGGGCGGTGCTCACCACCGCACGGGTCGGGCCCGGCTCTTCGGTGCTGGTGGTGGGATGCGGGGGCGTCGGGCTGAACGCGGTACAGGGGGCGGTGGTGGCGGGCGCGGTCCGGATCATCGCCGCCGACCTGGTGGACGCCAAGGCCAAGGCGGCGGAGCGGTTCGGCGCCACCGACACCGTCGCGGCCGGGGACGGCCTGGAGGAGCGGGTGCGCGACCTGGTGCCGGGCGGGGTGGACTACGCCATCGAGGCCACCGGGGCACCGGGGGCGCTGGCGGCGGCCTTCGGCGCGACGCGGCCGGGCGGCACCACGGTGATGGTGGGCAGCCCGCCGCCGGGCGCCGAGGCGGCGGTACCGGCCGGGGCCCTGTTCGCCTCCCGGCGCCTGATGGGCTGCCAGGGCGGGGACGCGTCCCCGCACAGGGACCTCCCGCGCCTGGTCGACCTGTACCGCGCGGGGCGGCTGCGCCTGGAAGAGCTGATCACCGAACGCGTGGGTCTTGAGGGGGTGAACGGCGCCGTCGACCGCGTCCGGAACGGCGAGACCGCCCGCGCCCTCGTCATCCCGGAGGAGTGAGGACTCCCCTGCCCCGACGATGACGGGCGCCAGGGGGCGTCCGTTCATCCCGCGTGGTGGATCCGCTACCCGATCGCCCGAAAGGCATCGATTACACCGCGCAGGATGCCCCCAGGGACGCTTGCGAGGTCCGGAAGACGGATCCCGGTCCGCCAATACCGACCCAGTGTCCGCTTCGCCCAATTTCCCGGCCGCCCGAACACCTCCCGCCCCCTGTTCGACGACCGGGACAGCCTCGCGGACGGTGCGGGTGTGCGTTCATCGCGATATCTGAACGGGATTCGGTGTCTGGAGGGCCTTAAACGGCACACCCGGGCCGTTTGCCGGGCCCGACGTCACTGCGCGTAGCCAATATCGGCCCAGTGCGGGGCCCCGAGAGCCCGGCAGAGGCGCCCGAGCGACCCCGTGCCCACCCCCACCCCCAACCGGAACACCCCAAGCAGGCGCGAACAGGACATCTCGTCCCTAGAACCTGTTCTGGTATCGCGGTGTTCGTCGCCCCTGGGCGTTCGCGGGTGTCGCTGGGCGCGTTTCTCGCCCTCACCCGCACCTAACGCGGAGTATTTGCCCAGGTCACAGGACTGACAGGGTTCACCGCGCCAGCCCGGCGGCCGCCACGGGCGCGGAAGAACGCGAACCCCGGTGCCGCGCCGCTCCCGGACAACGAGGAACCCGCCGGACGGCAGGCAGGATCAGGGAAGCGCCCGGCTTGCTCCGTCGCCGCCATCAACGGCGACCACGCACACGCCCGACGGCCGACAGCGCTACCGCAGGGCCCGCCGCCCCCTCATCGTCGCCGCCCCTCCTCCGCACTCCGACAACCCGCCACCCGGCAAGGGCCCAAAAGCGGGGCACCAGCCCCGTCATCGCCGCCGATCACAGCGACCACCGGCACGCCCGGCACCCGACAGCGCTACCGCAAGCGCCGCCAACCTCCGTCGTCGCCGCCCCTGCCACCTCGCACTACGGCGCCCCGCCACCCGGCCGTCGCCGCTGACCCGGCAACCTGCCGATCCGCCCGCCCGAACCGCGAGGAACCCGCCGCCCGGCAGGCAGGACCGGGCAACCGCCCCGCTCACCCCGTCGCCGCCCACCACCGCAACCACGCCACACGCCCGGCAGCCGACGACGCTCCGGCAAGCGCCGCCGACCTCCGTCGCCGTCACCCTCCCCGCTGTTCCCCACCATCCCCGCCCCCCCGCACCCGGTACCCCGCGCACACCGCCGCCCACCGCACGGCGCGGAATGGGTCCTGCGGCGATTGATCGGGCCGGTGGGGACGGGTTACCGTGAACGGGACCGAAAAACTGAAACATGTTCTGCTTTTTGACCGCTCGCATCCCCGGCGGGAGCGTCCATGGCCTTCACCGACCTCTCCGACGTGCGGCTCTTCCACACCGACGACGGCCCGGCCGACCCCGGGCGCACCCTGCTGCTCGTGCACGGGTGGGGGTCGGACTCCCACGAGTGGGTGCACCACATCGGCCCGCTGGCCGAGCGGCACCGGGTGCTCGCCCCCGACCTGCGCGGGCACGGCGCCTCCTCGGTCCCCGACACCCCCTGCACCCCCGCCGCCATGGCCGCCGACCTCGCCCGCCTCATCGAGGACGCGGGCGCCGCCCCGGTCGCCGCGGTCGGCCACTCCATGGGCGGGCAGGTGGTCAGCCTGCTCGCCGCCGACCGGCCGGACCTGGTCGCGGCGGTGGTGACCGTCGACCCCGGATACGGCTTCGGCCCCGCCGAGACCGACCCGCTGCCCGCCGCCGTGCGCGCCCTGAACGGACCCGACCCGGTGGGCGCCGCCCTGGCCCTGGACGCCTGGAGTACCACCCCCGCCACCCCCGCCTGGATCCGCACCTGGCACGAGCGGCGGCTGCGGGCCGCCCGGCCCCGTGTGCTGGCCGAGGCCTTCGCCGGGATGTTCACCGACCCCGGGGCGATCGGGCCGCGCCCCGCCGCGCAGGACCACCTGGCGCGGCGCCCCCAGCCCGCGCTGTCGCTGTGGCACCACCCCGGGCGGGCCGCCTGGGAGCGCCCGCTGCTCCCGTCCGGCTCCCGGGTGGAGTGCTGGGAGGGCGCGGGGCACCGGCTGCACGAGGAGCGGCCCGCCGAGTTCCTCCGGGCGCTGGAGGGCTGGCTGGCCGGAACCGACCACGAGAGGTGAGATGGCCGTGAAGTTCAGCCTGTTCATGAACCCCCAGATCCCCGGGTCCGGGTACGCCGCCGAGGAGAACGCCCGCGCCTTGCGCCCCATCGGCCGCGACCCCGCCTCCTACCAGCGCCTGCTGCACGAGGTGCGGGAGATCGCGGTGCACGCCGACCGGATCGGCTTCGACGCGCTGATGCTGACCGAGCACCACTTCCACTCCGAGGGCTTCGAGTTCTCCGTCAACCCGCTGATGGTGCTGGCCGACCTGGCGGCGCGCACCGAGCGGATCCTCCTGGCCCCGCTGGGGCTGGTGCTGCCGGCCTGGGACCCGATCCGCGCCGCCGAGGACGTGGCCCTGCTCGACCACTTCTGCCAGGGGCGGCTGCGCCTGGGGGTGGCCCGCGGGTACCAGGCGCGCTGGGCGGACGTGCTGGGCCAGCGGTGGAAGTCGCGGGCCGCGCGCAGCGACGGGTCGCGCACCGACGACCGCAACTTCGACGTCTTCGGCGAGCTGCTGAAGATCATGAAGATGGCCTGGACGCAGGAGACCCTGCGCTACCGGAGCGACGTGCTGGACTACCAGGTGCCCGACCCCTACGAGGGCATCGAGGGCTGGCCCGCCCAGGAGTGGACGCGCACCTTCGGGGCGCCGGGCGAGCTGGACGAGCAGGGCCGCATCCGGCGGGTGAGCGTGGTGCCGCGCCCCTACCAGGACCCGCACCCGGAGCTGTGGCAGCCCTTCACCGTCAGCGACCGGTCGGTGGTGCGGGCGGCGCAGGAGGACATCCTGCCGTGGATGTTCACCCCGCTGCCGGGCGAGCACCGCAAGAAGGCCGAGCTGTACCGGAGCGTGGCCGCCGAGCACGGGCGCGACTACCGGCTGGGCGAGCACACCGGCATCCTCAAGATCGTGGGCATGGCCGACACCCGCGAGGAGGCGATCGCGACCTACGGGGCGAAGATGCACAAGGACTTCGCGTCGTTCTTCGGCCCCTTCGGGTACCTGGAGGTGTTGCGCACCAAGGACGACGACGCGGCCGCCCCCATCAGCCCGGAGAAGGGCGACTTCAAGCGGATGGCCGACGTGCAGATGGCGCTGATCGGCGGCCCGGACGACGTGAAGCGCGGCATCGAGGCGATGCTGAAGGAGATCCCCGACCTGGAGTGGTTCGGCCTGTTCATGCAGGGCCAGCAGGGCGTCCTGCCGCTGGACACGGTCAAGCGCAACCTGGAGATGTTCGCCGAGCACGTGATCCCGGAGTTCCGGGACTGAGCCGGATCCGGGACTGGTCCCGGACCCGGGCACTGGTCCCGGACCCGGGCGGGCGGCCGGTTCCGGCCGTCCGCCCGGATCACCGCGCGCCGCCCCCGTGCCCCCTGCGCCCCCGCCGCTCCGCCCCACCGCGCTGCCCCGCGCCGCCCCGCCGCGGGGCCCCTGGGCAGGGCGGACACCGGACGCCCGAAACGCCCCGTTCCCTCCCTTGTTCCCCTCCGGAGTGAGCCGGACGGCCTCCTGCGACCCGGGCACACCCATGCCGGAAATGGGCCCTCTTCCCCCTGTTTTCGGGGATTTTCGCGGGCGATAATCGACTGCCCCGCCCGCCGACCGCTCCCGGCGCGGCCGCCGGGCGGCCGGTCCTGGACAACTGAAGAGGAGCCGCATGGAGCTGGAACGCGTCGTCATCGGACTCGTCGCCGCCCTGCTGCTCCCCTACTCCATCCCCTTCGTCCGACCGCGGCCACTGCTCGCACTGCCCCTGACCGTGCTGTACGCCGCCTACGCACTGGCGCCGGCGCTGCTGACCCCGGCCGCCGCCGTCCTGCTGCCGCTGTCGGCGGCCGCGTCCTGGGGGCTGTGGCGGCTGGCCCGCACCGACGCCCACATGCAGGGCTCCACCCACATCCTCATCTCGTCGTCGGTGGCCGGGACCATCTTCGCGCCGATGGGGCTCACCGCCGCCCTGGCGGGCACGGCCGCGGCGTTGCACGCGGGGACGCAGGTCCTCACCGGGGCGCGTGATCTTATCCTGGACGACAGGACGGCGATCACGGTCTCGGGGCTGCTGATCGCCACGTTCATCGGAGGGGAGGTCGTCACGCACACGCTCCACCCGTTCTACGCCGAGCTGAAGAAGGCGGAGGCGGAGGAGATGGAGCCCCTGAAGGGGGCGGGAACCGCCATCGGATGGCTGGAGCGGTCCATGACCTACGCCCTCACCGTCGCGGGACGGCCGGAGGCCATCGTCGTGGTCGTCGGCATCAAGGCGCTTGCGCGCTTCCCCGAACTGCAGAGCAACCAGAAGCGGTTCGCCGAGTACTTCCTCATCGGCTCGATGAGCAGTATCGGCCTGGCCCTCCTGATCGCCGCGGTGATCCGCATCGTCCTTGGAGAGAAGGCACTCGGGTGACACAGCAGCACGCACTCCTGCACAGCCATCCCCTCTTCGTCGACCTGGCCCGCCTCGACCTGCCGATCGGCGACTACATCATCGCCGGAAGCGGCCCGCTCCTGGCGCGCGGCATCCGCGCCGACATCACCGACCTGGACGTGGTGGTGCGCGGCCGCGCCTGGGACATCGCGCGGACGCTGGGCCCGGTGGTCACCGCCCCCTGGGAGGGCGTGCGCCGCGTGGTACTCGGCGGCGGCCGCCTGGACGTGCTCAACGGCTGGTTCCCGTCCATGTGGGACCTGGACGAGTTCATCGAGACCCGCGAGTCCATCGACGGCCTGCCCTTCGCGCCCCTCGACCGCGTCCTGCGCTGGAAGCGCCGCCTGGGCCGGGCCAAGGACATCGCCGACATCAACGCGCTGATGGAGTACTTCGACGCGGAGGTGGGCACCGCCGCCGAGCCCGTCCCGGCCGACGGCCCCGCCGCCCCCTGATGCCGGAGGGCCCCGGGCCCCTTCATCGCCGGTGGACCCCGGCGGCGCCGCGAGGACGGACGCAGGGCCTCAGAACAGGACCGACATGACCTCGCCGACCTCGCGGAAGCCCACGCGGTCGTAGACGGCGCGCGCCGAGGTGTTGAAGTCGTTCACGTACAGCGTCACCCGGGGGGCGATGTACTCGCGCGCCAGGCGGGCCACGGCGGCCATGCCCGCCACACCGTAGCCGCGGCCCCGCAGGTCCGGGTGGACCCAGACGCCCTGGACCTGGCAGGCGTGCGGGGTGACGGCGCCGACCTCGGCCTTGAACACCACGCGTCCGTCCTCGATACGGGCGAAGGCGCGGCCGCCGCGCACGAGTTCGGCCACCCGGGACCGGTACAGCGCGCCGCCGTCGCCCGCGTCCGGGGGCACCCCCACCTCCTCGGTGAACATCGCGATGCAGGCCGGGAGCAGCACGTCGAGCTCCTCGGGCCGCACGCGGCGCACGCGGGGGTCGGGGTCGGGGCGCGGGGCCCCCATCAGTTCCAGGACCGGCTGGCGGTCGCGGATCGCCCGCGCCGGGCCCCAGGACGGGCCCAGGCGCTCCCACAGGTCGGTGACGGCCGGGATCGGACCGACGATCGACGAGCAGCGGCGGCCGCGCCAGCGCGCGTGCTCGGCGAACTGCCGCACCGCGGTGGGCCCGGCGTCCACCGGGACGAGGTTGGCCCCGGAGTAGCACAGGGAGCTCAGGCGGCCGTTCTCGATGTAGCCCCACACCTCGCCGCCGAGCCGGGCCGGGTCCAGGCCCGAGGCGCGCAGGCGTGAGCTGACGAAGACGTTGCCCACGGGGTCGCGGTCCAGAAGTGCGTGCACGTCCTCGGTGTCGCGCCGGTCGAGCACGCGAACTGAGGAGGTTCGCAGCACCCGCATCACCCCGCCTGCCTTCAGCCGCCAACCGCCCACGGACCGCCTTCCGCCGACCGCCGGGCGCCTACGTGAGCACGGGTCCGCCCCGCGGCGGACTGCGCCGCGCCCCAGGTTCCAGACTATGCGACCGCACGGTTTCGGTCGCTCTCCGCCCCGGCCCAGCGCGCCGGGCGCGGGGCCCGGTCCACGCCTTCCGGAGCGGCCCCGGCCCACCGGCGCCGGGGCCCGCCGACCGTCCCCCTAGACGAGTGATTCCTTGTACGGCTGTC
>NZ_ANBH01000070.1 GCF_000341185.1 Nocardiopsis chromatogenes YIM 90109 | reverse complement strand
GTCGCTTTTCCGCTAGAGGCGGCGCTTTCCGCTTTTTCAGGGCGTCGCCCTCGTCCAGAACCTTACCAGAAGGTCCGATCGAAGGCCAACCCTTCTATCTTACTCAGGTTCTCCCACCTGTCAATGACCTGTGGTCGATCCGGAGTGGTTCCCACCCTACCCCGGCCGCACGAGTGCTCGTGCCATCCGCTGGAGAGTGGATCCGGCCCGGTCGCGGTTCGCACCGCGTCGTCCGTGCCGATGTCTCTAGATTACAGGCTCCGGAGGGTGCTTCGTACGCCGCAGCGCCGCAGCGCCTCAGTGCCTTAGCCCTCCACAGCGCCTCCACGCCCCGGCGCCCCGGCTTATCCAGCTCAGATCTTCTCGATGGGCGCGAACTTCACGACGAAGTCCTTCTCCCCGATGTCCGCTCCGAAGTCGATGCGCGCCTTCGTCCGGTCGCCGGCGCCGTCCACCAGCATCACCGTTCCCATACCGAACTTGTCGTGGGTGACCTTGTCCCCCGGGCTCAGCGTCGGCACGTCCTTCGACGGCGTGCGCGCGGACGGCTCCCTGCGCGGCCTCGGGGAGCCCAGGCTGGAGAACGACGACTCCGACCGCCGCCAGTCCAACAGCTCCTTGGGAACCTCGTCGAGGAACCGCGACGGCGGGTTGTACGACGGCGACCCCCACGCGCTCCGCACGGCGGCCCGGCTGACGTAGAGCCGCTCCTGCGCACGCGTGATGCCCACGTACGCGAGCCGCCGCTCTTCCTCCAGCTCCGTCTTGTCCCCCAGTGTGCGCATGTGCGGGAAGACCCCGTCCTCCATGCCCGTCAGGAACACCACCGGGAATTCCAGTCCCTTGGCGGAGTGCAGCGTCATCAGGGTGACCACCCCGCCGCCGTCCTCGTCGTCCGGGATCTGGTCGGTGTCGGCCACCAGGGAGATCTGCTCCAGGAAGTCCACCAGTGCCGGCTCCGGGGCGTCGCCCGGTCCCCCCGGCTCCCCTGCCCCGGACTCCCCCGATGCGCCTTCGCCGTCACCCCCGCCAGCGCCCTCGGCACCGCCGTCCTCAGGTTCGGTGTCCTCCGGGTACAGCGGCCCGGAGAAGGTGTTCTCGAACTCGCGCGCGACGTCGACGAACTCCTCCAGGTTCTCCACCCGGCTCTCGTCCTGGATGTCCTTCGACTCGGTCAGCTCCGACAGGTACCCGGTCCGCTGCAGCACCGCCTCGACGATCTCCGACGGGGACGCGTCCCGCGCGTACTCCGCCAGGTCCTCCAAGAGGGCGTTGAACTCCTTGATCGCCTTGAGGGACCGCGTCGCCAGCCCGGGTGCCTCGTCGGCCCGGCGCAGCGCCTGCGCGAACGACGTGCGCTCGCGCGCGGCGAACAGCTCCACCGCCTCCTCGGCGCGGTCGCCGATGCCGCGTTTGGGGACGTTCAGGATGCGCCGCAGGCTCACCGTGTCCTCGGGGTTGGCCAGCACCCGCAGGTAGGCCAGGATGTCCCGGATCTCCTTGCGCTCGTAGAAGCGCACCCCGCCGACGATCTTGTACGGCAGCCCGGTCCGGATGAACACGTCCTCGAACACGCGCGACTGCGCGTTGGTCCGGTAGAAGACGGCGACCTCGGACGGGGTGGCCTTCCCCTCGTCGGTGAGCCGGTCGATCTCCCCGACGACGAACGCCGCCTCGTCGTGCTCGTTGTCGGCCACGTAGCCGGTGATCGCCGGGCCGACGCCCTGCTCGGACCAGAGGTTCTTCTCCGGGCGGCCGTCGTTCCGCTCGATGACCGCGTTGGCCGCGTTCAGGATGTTCTGCGTGGACCGGTAGTTCTGCTCCAGCAGGATGGTCCGCGCCGACGGGTAGTCCCGCTCGAACTCCAGGATGTTGCGGATGGTGGCGCCGCGGAAGGCGTAGATCGACTGGTCCGCGTCGCCCACCACGCACAGCTCCGGCGGCGGCACGGCGGCCGGGGCCCCGTCCTCCTGCCCGTCCTCCCCGACCAGTTCGCGGATGAGCGCGTACTGGGCGTGGTTGGTGTCCTGGTACTCGTCGACCAGCACATGCCGGAACCGCCTGCGGTAGTGCTCGGCGACGTCGGGGAACATCTGCAGCAGGTTGACCGTGACCATGATCAGGTCGTCGAAGTCCATCGCCCCGGCCTCGTGCAGCCGCCGCTGGTACAGGGCGTAGGCCTCGGCGAGCTTCTTCTCCTGCTCGCTCTGCGCCTGCTCGGCGAAGGTGTCGTAGTCGACGAGCTCGTTCTTGAGGTTGGACACCTGGGCGGAGAACGACTTGGGCGGGAACCGCTTGGGGTCCAGGTCCAGCTCCTTGCAGACGAGCTGCATCAGGCGCTTGGAGTCCGCCGCGTCGTAGATGGTGAAGCTGCTCGGGTAGCCCAGCCGCGCGGCCTCGCGGCGCAGGATGCGCACGCACGCCGAGTGGAAGGTCATCACCCACATGGTGCGGGCGACGCGCGAGCCGAGCAGGCCCTCGATGCGCTCCTTCATCTCGGCGGCGGCCTTGTTGGTGAAGGTGATCGCCAGGACCTCGCCCGGCCGCACGCCGCGCTCGGAGAGCAGGTGGGCGATGCGGTGGGTGAGGACGCGGGTCTTGCCCGATCCGGCGCCCGCGACGATGAGCAGCGGCGATCCGGAGTGCGTGACGGCTTCCCGCTGCGGTGCGTTCAGACCTTCGAGTAGCTCAGAGGAGGACACCCACCAAGCCTATGAGGGATCGCGCCGTGGTTCTCCCGGACCGGCGTGTCCTCCCGCCCCGGTTCCGCCCTCCGTCCAGGATGACCGGCATGGATGGTTCGGGATCGGCCGCGGTGCGGGTGGCGGCGGGCTGCCTCAGGACCGCGACGGCCGCCGTATCGGTGGTCGGCGTGGCGATGGACATGGCGCACGCCGGGGTCCTTCCGCCCCTGGTCTTCTTCACGGTGCAGAGCAACGTGCTGCTGGCCGCGGTGATGGCCGCGGCCGCCGTCGCCGCCTTCCGCGGCCGACCGGGCCCTCCCCCGTGGCTCAAGGGCGGCGCCACCCTCTACATCCTCATCACCGGGCTGGTGTTCAACCTGATCCTGGTGCACGGACCGGTGGTGGCGCCGCTTCCTCCGACCTCCCCGGACCGCGTCCTGGGGCTGGGCTCCAGCGACTACATGCACGTTCTGGCACCGATCCTGGCCACCGCCGACTTCGTGCTGTTCGACCGGCACGGAGGGCTGCGCCCGCGCCTGGCGCTGCTGTGGCTGCTGTACCCGCTGGCCTACACGGCCTTCACGACCGTCCGCGGCATCGTGCTCCCCGACAGCCACTACCCCTACTTCTTCCTGGACGTCCACTGGCTCGGGTACGGGGGCCTGCTGCGGAACACCGCCGTGTACGGCACCGTGTTCGCCCTGCTCGGGCTCGGGCTGGTGTTCGCGGACCGCCTCCTGGCACGGGCGGGCGGGGCCGTACAGGAGGCGACGCGGAGGGCGACGCGGAGGGCAGAGCGCAGGGCGAAGCGGCGGAAGAGCCGGTGACCAGCCCTATTCTGGACCGGAACCAACGATGATCATGCGATTTGGGGGGATTCCCGTGCGGGTCTTCATCGACTGCGACCCGGGTATCGACGACGCGCTCGCGCTCGCGTACCTGACCGCGCAGCCGGAGGTGGAACTCGTCGGCGTCGGCACCGTCTTCGGCAACAACGCCGTCGAGACCACCACCGACAACGCACTGCGGCTGCTGGAGCTCTACGGCACCCCCGAGGTGCCGGTGGCGCGCGGCGCCGGGCGCCCCCTGGTGCAGGAGCCGTCGCTGGCCGAGTCGGTGCACGGCGCCAACGGGCTGGGCGACGTCGATCTGCCCGCGCCCCAGGGGGCCCCGGTGGAGGAGTCGGCGGCCGAGCTGCTGGTCCGGCTGGCCCGCCGCCACCCGGGCGAGATCGACCTTCTCGCTGTGGGGCCGCTGACCAACATCGCGCTCGCCCTGGGGCTGGAGCCGGAGCTGCCCAAGCTGCTGCGCCGCGTCGTGGTGATGGGCGGCGCGGTCCAGGAGCCCGGCAACGTCACCCCGTGGGCGGAGGCCAACACCTCCAACGACCCGGAGGCGGCCGAGCGGGTGTTCGCCGCCGGGTTCGACCTGACGCTGGTGGCGCTGGACGTGACGATGAAGGCGGTCATGCCGGGGTCCTGGCTCGACGCGCTCCGCGGGGTCGCGGGTGAGCGCGCGCAGCGCACCGCCGACTTCCTGGACTTCTACTTCGGCTGGTACAGCAGCGTCTTCGGGGTCCGGCAGAGCGCCATGCACGACCCGCTGGCCGCGGGCATCCTCCTCGACCCCAAGCTGGTGACCCGGTCGGTGGAGCGCCCGATCCGGGTGGAGCTGAAGGGCGAGTACACCCGCGGGCTGACCATCGCCGACCTGCGCCCGTTCTCGCAGCCCGACGACGAGGACCGCCCCTGCGTGACTCTGGTGCAGGACGCCGACGCCGAGACCTTCCTGGAGCGGATGGCCGACGCGCTGCGGTGAGCGGGGCGCCGCGGCGGACGGGACGCCGGGCGGAACGGCTCAGCGGACGCGGAACGGGGTCCAGGCGATGGTCTGGGCCCCGTTCGCCGTCGGGTGGCCGCACCGGCCGCCCGGCCCGCACCGGCCACTCAGACCGCTCAGACCATTCAGACCGGTCAGACCAGTTTGCGGGCGGTGGCCCAGCGGCTGAGTTCGTGGCGGTTGGAGAGCTGGAGCTTGCGCAGCACGGACGACACGTGGGTCTCCACGGTCTTGACCGAGATGAACAGCTCCTTGGCGACCTCCTTGTAGGCGTAGCCGCGGGCGATGAGCCGCAGCACCTCGCGCTCGCGCTGGGTCAGCCGGTCCAGCTCGGGGTCCATGGGCGGGGCGTCGGTGGCGGCGAAGGCGTCCAGCACGAACCCGGCCAGCCGCGGGGAGAACACGGCGTCGCCGTCGGCCACCCGCACGATGGCGTCGGCCAGTTCCCGGCCGGAGATGGTCTTGGTGACGTAGCCGCGGGCGCCGCCGCGCACCACGCCGATGACGTCCTCGGCCGCGTCGGAGACCGACAGCGCCAGGAACCGCACATCGGGCTGGCGGGCCAGGACACGGCGCAGCACCTCCACCCCGCCGCCGCCGGGCAGGTGCACGTCGAGCAGTACCAGGTCGGGCGTGTGCTCGGCGATGACGCGGACGGCGGAGTCGACGTCTCCGGCCTCGCCGACGACCTCGACGGCGTCGCCCAGCTCGCCGCGCACCCCGCTGCGGAACAGCCGGTGGTCGTCGACGATCACGACGCGGGGAACCGCCGCGCCTTCGGCAAAGGTCTCGTTGTCTCCCACATAGGCGACTGTACCCACCCGGGCCTCCGATGCGGCGCCGCTGCCCGACCCCGGCCACACGCGTACGGGCGCCGCGGACCCGACGGGCGCGGCGGGCACCCCGGCGCTCACTCGGCGCCCTTGATGCGGGGCATGGTGAGCTGTACCTCGGTGCCCTCCCCCGGGGAGGTGCGGATGCGGGCGCTGCCGCCGTGGCGCTCCATGCGCCCGACGATGGAGCCGCGCACCCCCATGCGGTCGGGCGGGACCGCGTCCAGGTCGAACCCGGGGCCGCGGTCGCGCACGAACACCAGGACCTGCTCGGGCTCCACCTCCCCGTAGACGGAGACGGTCTCGGGGCCCGCGTACTTGGAGGCGTTGACCATGGCCTCACGGGCGGCGCGCAGTTCGGCGTGGATCGCGTCGTCCATGTCCCCGTCGCCGACGCACACCACGTCGATGGGCACGCCGTGCACCTCCTCCACCTCGGCGGCGACGCGTTCCAGGGCGGCCTTGACGGTGGTCTCGGCGTCGGCGGGCCGCTGGTAGAGCCAGCCGCGCAGCGCGCGCTCCTGGACGCGGGCCAGGCGCTGCACCTCGCGGGGGTCCTCGGCGCGGCGCTGGATCAGGGTGAGGGTGTGCAGCACCGAGTCGTGGATGTGCGCGGCGAGTTCGGCGCGCTCCTGGTTGCGGATGCGTTCGCGGCGCTCCTTGTCGCGCTCGCGGATGAGGCCGACGATCCAGGGCGCGGCGACGAGGCTGATCCCGGCGAGGGTGGCGACGGCGAAGGTGAGCCCGGCGCGGGCCTCGTGGAGCTGCTGCTGGAAGGCGAGGAAGCCGAAGACCCCGATGACGATGAGGAGGATCCCGGCCCCGGCGCGCAGCACGCCGGTGCGGGTGCGCAGGGAGGTGGCCGACACCCATTCGTCGCGCTGGGCGGGGTTGGCCTGCTGCCAGAGGATGGCGCCGCCGATGGCGCCGAAGACGATGAGCCACAGCAGCGGGTCGAACAGCCCGCCGAAGAGCAGGAAGAGCAGGCCGAGGACCCCGGCGACGGCGAGGTAGGCGAGCAGCTGGGCCAGGTCGCGGCCTTGGCGGCGGGCGGATTCGGCGCGTTCCCGCGGGTCCGCCTCGGCCTCGGCGGGGACGAAGAACACCAGGGCGAAGTAGACGGCGATGCCGATCCCGGCGAAGCCGAGGGCGAGCAGCGCCAGGCGCACGACCGTGGTGGACACCCCCAGGTGGCGGGCCATGCCCGCGCCGACACCCGCGACCAGCCGCCCGTCGCGGGCGCGCCGCATGCGCGGCGTGTCCTCGGCCGCCGCCGTGTCCGACATCGCCTGTGCTCCCCTTTTCCTCCGCGGACCTCCAGGATGCCCCGGGGGCGGGGGGCGGGGCATCAGGGGCGCGCCCGGAAGGCGCGGCCGGGGTGGGGAGGGGGCGCCTCAGGGAGGGGTCAGGGTGGTCCCGGATGGGCACGGGGCCGTCGGGGGGCGACGATGGAGAGCATGGAGACCGCTGGGGACACGGCCGCCGGAGGCACGGCCGCCGGGGAGGCGGCCGCGGACGAGGGGCTGCGCCGCCGCCCCGACGCGGGCGTGCTCACGGGGGTGTGCGCGGGGCTGGGCCGCTACACCGGGACGGACCCGGTGCTGTGGCGGGTGGCGTTCTGCCTGACCGGGCTGTCCGCGCTGGTGGGGGTGCTGCTGTACGTGGGCGCCTGGCTGGCGATGCGGGACGCCCAGGGCGGACCGGCGATGGCCGAGCAGCTGCTCAACCGGCGGGTGCCGGCGCGGACGGTGCCGACGCTGCTGGCGGCGGCGCTGGCGGTGGCCACGGCGCTGAGCCTGGTGGGCGGGGTGGCCTGGGGGACGCTGGTGCTGGCGGCGCCGCTGGTGCTGGGCCTGCTGACGGCGCACGGGCGGGGCGTGGTGCTGCAGAAGGAGTTCCGCGCGCTGCCGTCGCTGCTGCGGCGGCACGCGCCGCCGCCGTCGGCGCCGGAGCCGGAACCGGGCCCGGCGTACTACAACCCGGCGCAGCCGTGGGCGCAGGCCCCGGCGGGGCCGATCGACCTGGCGGTGCTGGGCGGCGGGGCGCCGGGGGGCGCGGTGCCCCCCGGGGCCGCCGAGGACGCCGGTGCCGGTGCCGGTGGCGGGACCGGGGCCACGGCCGACAACACTGCCGACACCGGCACCGGGACGGGGGCCCGGGATGCGCCGGGGTGTCCGGAGAAGCGGCGGCCGCGCCGCAAGCGCGCGCGGGGGGCCCGGCTGCTGCCGTTCGCGTTCTGGGCGGCGGTGGCCGCCGCCGGCGGGTTCATGCTCGCCACGGGCGACTTCTCGCTCGCGGCCCTGGTCGGGCCCCAGACGGGGCCGCTCTATCTGGGGAGCGTCGCGGTGATCATCGGACTGGCGCTGGTCGCGGGGGCGTGGGTCGGCGACCCGCGGGGCCTGGCGGTCGTCGGGGTACTGGTGGCGGGGCTGCTGGTGGCGGCGTCGGCCGCCGACATCACGGGGCTGCGCTTCGGCGAGGCCGAGTGGCGGCCGCGGACGGTCGCCGAGGCGCAGCGCCCGTTCGAGCTGACGGGGGGTTCCGCCGCGATCGATCTGACCGGGATGGAGCTGGAGCCGGGCGAGGAGGTGGCGGTGCGCGCGAAGGTCGGCTTCGGCGGGATGGAGGTCGTGGTGCCGCCGGAGGCGCGGGTGCGGGTGCACGGCACGTCCGCGTTCGGGGAGATCCGCGTGGACGAGTCGATGCGGTCCGGGCCGCGGCTGGACGTGCGGGAGACGATGGAGCCCGGCGCCGCCGACGGTGCGGCCGGGGACGCCCCGCTGCTGGACGTGACGCTGTCCTCCTACGTGGGGGACCTGGAGGTGCGGCGTGAAAAGGCATAGGACCGACTGGGGCTCGCTCATCGCGGGCCTGTGCTTCGTCGTCCTCGGCGCGGCCTTCCTGGTGCGCGGGACCGGCGGGTGGGGGTTCGACCTGGTGTGGGTGCTGCCCGCGCTGGCGGTCGGTCTGGGTCTCGCGGGGATCGCGCGGGCGATGGTGCGCTCGCGCGACCGGGAGTCCGCCGACGGCCGATAGCGGGGCCCCGGATCCGCGGCGGCCCGGCCCCTGCAGCCTCTAGTGATCCATATCACTTTGATTTAGGTTGGGGCGCGACCGCCGATCCGGAACGGGAGGCCGCGCCCCCATGCCCGACATCCGCGTCACCGTCGACGGCGTGCGCTACGACGACCAGGTCGAAGCCCGCCGACTCCTCGTCCACCATCTCCGCCGCCTCGGGAAGGTCGGCACCCCTGTGGGGTGCGACACGAGCAACTGCGGCGCCTGCACCGTCCTGATGGACGGCGTATCCGTCAAGAGCTGCACCGTCCTGGCCGTGCAGGCCGACGGCAGCCGGATCAGCACCGTCGAGGGCATGGCCGCCGACGGCGCCTGGCACCCTCTGCAGACCGCGTTCCACCGCCGCCACGCGCTCCAGTGCGGCTACTGCACCCCCGGCATGCTCATGGCCGCCTCCGACCTGTTGCAGGACAACCCCGACCCGACCGAGGCGGAGGTCCGCGAGGGCCTGGAGGGCAACCTGTGCCGGTGCACGGGCTACGCGAACATCGTCGCGGCCGTCCTCGACGCCGCGGCGGAGATGCGCGCGGACGGCCCGGCCGCGGCGCAGGCCCCGGCCGGGCGCACCCCGGTGGGGGGTGGCGCCGCATGACCGCCGCGCACACCGGCCGCCCGCTGCCGCGCAAGGAGGACGCCCGGCTGCTCACCGGGCGCACCCGCTGGACCGACAACATCGAACCCCCCGGCACCCTCCACGTGGCGTTCCTGCGCAGCCCCATGGCGCACGCCCGGGTCGGGCGCGTGGACGCCTCGCGCGCGCGGGAGATGCCCGGCGTCGCCGCGGTGTTCACCGGGGCCGACGTCGCCGACGAGCAGGGGTCGCTGCCCTGCGCCTGGCCGGTGACCGAGGACATGGTCACGCCGCCGCACCCGCCGATGGCCGTGGACGAGGTGCGCTACGCCGGGGAGGCGGTGGCCTGCGTCGTCGCCCGCGACGCGGAGAGCGCCGCCGACGCCCTGGAGGGGATCGACGTCGACTACGAGCCGCTGCCCGCGGTGCTCGACCTGGAGGAGGCGCTGGCCGAGGGCGCCGACCCGGTGCACGCCGGTGCCGGGACCAACCGGGCCTATGTGTGGCCCTTCTCCAACGGGGACGTGGACGCGGCGTTCTCCGGCGCGGACGTGGTGCTGACCCGGCGCTACCGGCAGCAGCGGCTCATCCCCGCGGCGATGGAGCCGCGCTCGGTGGTGTGCCGGCCCGAGGAGGGCGGGTACACGCTGTGGTCGGCGACGCAGATCCCGCACGTGCTGCGGCTGATGCTGGCCACGGTCACGGGCATACCCGAGCACGACATCCGGGTGGTCGCCCCCGACGTGGGCGGCGGCTTCGGGTCGAAGCTGCAGGTGACGGCGGAGGAGGTGCTGCTGCTCCTGCTCGCCCGGCGGCTGGGGCGCCCGGTGAAGTGGACCGAGACGCGGTCCGAGGGGTTCCAGACCACCCACCACGGGCGGGCCCAGGTCCAGGACGTGTCCATCGCCGCCGACGCCGACGGGCGGCTGCGCGCGCTGAAGGTGGACCTGCTCGCCGACATGGGCGCCTACCTGATGCTGGTCACGCCCGGGGTGCCGCTGCTGGGCGCGTTCATGTACCCGGGCATCTACAAGATGGACGCCTACGCGTTCACCTGCACCGGGGTGTTCACCACCACCATGCCCACCGACGCCTACCGGGGCGCGGGGCGGCCGGAGGCCACCTACGCCATCGAGCGGATCATGGGCGAGCTCGCCGCCGAGCTGGGAATGGACCCGGTGGAGCTGCGGCGCCGCAACTGGATCGGCAGCGGCGAGTTCCCCTACACCACGGTCGCCGGGCTCACCTACGACACGGGGGACTACGAGGCGGCCACCGACCGCGCGCTGGAGCTGTTCGGGTACCACGAGCTGCGGGCCGAGCAGGAGCGGCGGCGCAAGGGCGGCGACACGGTGCAGCTCGGCATCGGGGTGTCGACGTACACGGAGATGTGCGGGATCGCGCCGTCGCGCATGCTGGGCGAGCTGAACTACGGCGCCGGAGGGTGGGAGCACGCCTCGGTGCGGATGCTGCCCAGCGGCAAGGTCGAGGTGGTGACGGGCTCCTCGGCGCACGGGCAGGGGCACGAGACCGCCTGGTCGCAGATCGCCGCCGACCGCCTGGGCGTGCCGGTGGAGGACGTGCGGGTGCTGCACGGCGACACCCGGGTCTCCCCGCGCGGGCTGGACACCTACGGGTCGCGGTCGCTGGTCGTGGGCGGGTCGGCGCTGGTCCGCGCCTGCGAGCGGGTGGTGGACAAGGCCCGGGCGGTGGCGGCGCACATGCTGGAGGCCGCCGAGGACGACCTGGAGTTCGACGGCGGGCGGTTCCGGGTGCGCGGCACCGGGCGGCCGTCGGCCACCATCCAGGAGGTGGCGCTGGCCGTGTTCGCCGCGCACGACCTGCCGGAGGGCGCCGAGCCGTCCCTGGACTCCGAGGCCGCCTACGACCCGTCCGACTTCTCCTATCCGCACGGCACGCACCTGTGCGCGGTGGAGGTGGACACCGAGACGGGGGCGGTGCGCATCTCCGGCTACACGGCCGTGGACGACGTGGGCACCGTCATCAACCCGCTGATCGTGGAGGGGCAGGTGCACGGCGGACTGGCCCAGGGCATCGGCCAGGCGCTGTACGAGGAGGCGGTGCACGACGCCGACGGCACCCTGGTCACCGCGACCATGGCGGACTACCTGCTGCCGTCCGCGTCCGACCTGCCCGGTTTCACCACCGACCGGACGGTGACCCCGTCCACCACCAACCCGCTGGGCTCCAAGGGGGTGGGCGAGGCGGGCACCATCGCCTCCACCCCGGCGGTGGTCGGCGCGGTGGTGGACGCCCTGCGGCCCTTCGGGGTGCGCGACGTGCCCATGCCCTGTACGCCCGAACGGGTGTGGCGGGCGCTCCAGGAGGCCCGGCAGGCCCGGAACGGAGGTGAGGGCCGATGATCCCGGCCCCGTTCGACCATGTGCGCCCGGACTCGCTGGGCGCGGCCGTCGCGGCGCTGGCCGCCGACGAGGACGCCAAGGCCCTGGCGGGCGGGCAGAGCCTGGTGCCGCTGCTGCGGTTCCGGCTGGCCGCCCCCTCCACCGTGGTGGACCTGTCCGGGGTGGACGGGCTGCGCGGGGTGGCCGACGACGGCGACGCGCTGCGGATCGGCGCGCTGACCACCCACCACGAGGTGGCCCGGGACCCGCTGGTGGCCGAGCACTGCGCGCTGCTGGCGATGGCGGCGCGCACCGTGGCCGACCCGGCGGTGCGCCACCGCGGCACGCTCGGCGGGTCGCTGGCGCACGCCGACCCGGCCGCCGACCTGCCCGCGGCCGCCCTGGCGCTGGGCGCGGAGATGGAGGTGGAGGGGCCGGACGGCGCCCGCACCGTCCCGGCGCCGGAGTTCTTCGCCGACTACCTGACCACCGCCCTGGAGCCGGGAGAGGTGCTGGCGGCGGTGCGGGTCCCCAAGCTCACCGGCTGGGGGTTCCACTATGAGAAGTTCACCCGCACCGCCCAGGCGTGGGCGGTGGTGGGGGTGGCCGCGGCGGTCCGGCGGGAGGACGGGGCCGTGGCCGAGGCGCGGGTCGGGCTGGCCAACATGGCGCCGGTGCCGGTCCGGGCCGGGGAGGCCGAGCGGGCCTGCGGCGGCGCGGCCGGGGCCGAGGACCTGCGCGCCGCCGGGGCCCTGGCACAGGGGGCGGGGTCGCCGCCGAGCGACCTGAACGGCGGCGCCGACTACCGGCGGCACCTGGCCGGGGTGCTGGCCGGGCGGGCGCTGGCACGGGCGGCCGGAATGGAGGCGGTACAGGCGTGAGTATGCGACTGGAGCACGAGTTCGGGGTGCCGGTCCCGGTCGGGCGGGCGTGGGAGGTGCTGCTGGACCCGGAGCGGGTGGCGCCGTGCGTGCCCGGGGCGACCCTGGAGTCGGTCGAGGGGGACACCGTCACCGGGAAGGTGAAGGTGAAGGTGGGGCCGATCACGGTGACCTACCGCGGCGAGGCCCGCTTCACCGAGAAGGACGCCGGGGCGCGCAGGGTGCGCATCGAGGCCTCGGGCAAGGAGGCCAGGGGCAGCGGCACGGCGTCGGCGTCCGTGGTGGCGGCGCTGGCCGACGACGGCGCCGGGGCGACGCGGGTGGAGGTCACGGCGGACCTGAAGGTGACGGGCCGGGTGGCCCAGTTCGGGCGCGGGGTGGTGGCGGACGTGAGCGGCCGCCTGGTGAACAGGTTCGCCGAGTCCCTGGCCGAGGAGCTGTCCGCCGGAGAGGGCGGGGAGCAGGAGAGCGCCCCGTCCCCGGCCGCGTCCGCCCCGCGGTCCCCGGGAGCCGACAGCGACGGCAGGGCCCCCTCCCAGGAGGCCGCGAGCGCGGTCCGCGCCGTCCACGCGGTGCCCACGGAGCACACGGAGCCTACGGAGCACACGGTGCACCGGGCCGCCGACCGCGCGGCGGAGGCCGAGGAGGAGGCCCTGGACGTGCTGCGGGCGGCCGGGGCGCCGGTGCTCAAGCGCCTGGCCCCGCTGGCCGTGGGGGTCCTGGTGCTGTTCCTGGGCGCCCGCTGGCTGAGGCGCCGTGGCAGGCGGAGAAGACGCGGGCAGGCCGCCCGGTGAGCGGTACCGCCGCCCGGTGGGCGCCCCTGCCGGGCGGCGGTCCGCTCCCGGCCGGGTCGGCCCCGTCTCACGGGCAACTCCCCTTACGGTTCACCGGTTCGGCGTAGGATCGGCTCGCACACGTGCCTGACACCCCGTGCGAGCCCCCATCCCCCTCCCTCCGTGCTCGTGCGGGCTCCCCGCATTAGTAAGGAAGACGCTCATGGCCGGACTCGGACCGCCGGTGCCGGGCGATCCCGCACGCATCGGCCCCTACCGCCTGGCCGGTCGGCTGGGGCAGGGCGGCTGGGGAACCGTGTACGGGGCCTTGGACGGCGCGGGGCGCCGTCTCGCCGTGGAGGTGCTCGCCCCCGCGTTCGCCTCCGACCCCGCCGCGCGCGGGGCGTTCGCCCACCGCGCCGCGGCCCTGCAGGGGGTCGGCGGTGTCTGCGCCCCCGAGGTCGTGGCCGCCGACCCGGCGGCCGATCCCCCGTGGGCGGCCACCGCCCACGCCCCCGGGCCGGACCTGGAGTCCTACCTGCGCGCGCACGGCCCCCTCGGCCGGGACGCGCTGCTCGCCTTCGCCATGGCGACCGCCGAGGCGGTGGCCCGGATGCACGCCGTCGGCGTCGTCCACGGCGACCTGCGCCCGGCCCGGGTCGTGCTCGCCCCCGACGGCCCGCGTCCGGCGGGGACCGGTGCGCCGCGTCCGGGCGCCGACGCCGCCGCCGACGTGGCGGCGTGGGGCGCCCTGGTCGCCGCGGCCGGGACCGGGCGCTCCCCCTTCGGGCCGGACGGCGCCCCCGACCTGGAGGGCGTCCCCGCCGCACTGCAGCCGATGCTGAGCGCGGCCATGGACGCGCGCGCCCCGGCACGCCCGGAGGCCGAGTCGATCTACCGGGGCCTGGTCGACTTCGCGGTCGACGAGGACATCCGCTCGGTGCCGACCGAGGACCTGGCGGACACCCTGCGCGGCCTGCTCTCGTCACTGTGGGCGGACGTCGCCCGCACCGCGGCCGGATGGCCCGACGGCGACTGGGGCGCGGCCGCGGGGCCGGGCTCCCCCGCGCCNGGGCGCCCGCGCGCCCCGCCGCCATGGGCAGGATCCCCGCCGGGAAGCTGGCGGCGGTCGTCGCGGCGGCGGTCCTGGGCACCACCGGGATCGGAGTCGGCGGCCTGTACACCGCCGGGACGGTCGCCGGGGGCTCCTCCGCCCCCGCGCCGTCCCCCTCGCCCAGCCCCTCCCCGGAGCTGGGCAGCGCCGAGGAGGTCGTGGACGGCATCGTCACCCTCTTCGAGGAGACCGATTCCTACCGGGTGGAGCAGGAGACCGACGGGGGCGGAGGGGAGCCGCGCCGCTCCGAGCTCGTCTTCCGCGCCGACCCGGACGCGTTCCTGCTGATCGAGGAGGGGGAGCCGGGCACCCAGACGCTGTGGCTGCCCGATTCGGGCGCCGGGAAGCGGCGCAGCGTCCACTCCGACCCCGCCTTGAACCGGGGCCAGGCCGACCACTACGTCCGGGCGCAGGTCGAGGGCGTGCCGGGGATGGAGCGGCTGGACCGGGAGGCGGCCGCGGCGCCCTTCACCGACCTGGCCGGGTCCATGGAGGCCGACGGGCGCGCCGACGAGGAGGTCGACGGCCGGGAGGCCACCCGGTTCACCGGCACCTTCACCCGCTCCACGCCGGAGGGGGAGGCCGAGAACGGCTTCTCCCTGTGGGTGGGGCGGGACGGCCGCCCGATCCGGCTGGAGTACGGCCCGGACCCGCAGGCCCCGGCCTTCACGCTGGACTACTCGGGGTTCGACGGGGAGCTGGACACCTGGCTGTGCGGCACCGTGGGCGGTGTCCCCCGGGTGGGCGAGGCGATGCTCGTCGGCACCGCGCAGGAGGTGTCCTGCGCGTCGGCGCGCGAGGCCGCCGAGACCTACCTGGGCATGCCCGAGGAGCAGAAGACCGGCACCGGGTTCGTGGTCGAGGACGTCGACGGCTGGTACTGCGGCCTGGCGACGGCGGCGACCGTGGAGGTCCTGCGCGACAGCGAGGACGCGGGCTCCTGCGCGCTCGACTACCCCGACCTCGTGCAGCGCGCCGACTTCATCCGGCTGGACTGACGGAGGGCCCCGGCGGCCGCCGGGGCCCTCCGCCCTCAGGTCACTCCCACTCGATGGTGCCCGGGGGCTTGCTGGTCACGTCCAGCACCACCCGGTTGATCTCGCGCACCTCGTTGGTGATCCGGTTGGAGATGGTGGACAGCACGTCGTAGGGCAGCCGCGACCAGTCCGCGGTCATGGCGTCCTCGCTGCTCACCGGGCGCAGCACCACGGGGTGGCCGTAGGTGCGCCCGTCGCCCTGCACGCCCACCGACCGGACCCCGGCCAGCAGCACCACGGGGCACTGCCAGATGTCGCGGTCCAGCCCGGCGCGGGTGAGCTCCTCGCGGGCGATCGCGTCGGCCTCGCGCAGCACCTCCAGGCGCTCGCGGGTGACCTCGCCCACGATGCGGATGCCCAGCCCCGGGCCGGGGAAGGGCTGGCGCCACACCATCTCCGCGGGCAGACCCAGCTCCTCGCCGACGCGGCGCACCTCGTCCTTGAACAGCTCGCGGAGCGGCTCGACCAGGGTGAACGCCAGGTCGTCGGGGAGCCCGCCGACGTTGTGGTGGGACTTGATGTTGGCGGTGCCGGTGCCGCCCCCGGACTCGACCACGTCCGGGTAGAGCGTGCCCTGGACGAGGAACTCGACCTCCTCGCCCCCGGCCCCGGCCTCGGCGACCACCTCGCGGGCGGCCTGCTCGAAGACGCGGATGAACTCCCGGCCGATGATCTTGCGCTTCTCCTCGGGGTCGCTCACCCCGGCCAGCGCCTCCAGGAACCGGTCCTGGGCGTCGACGACCAACAGGTGCGCCCCGGTGGCGGCCACGTAGTCCTTCTCCACCTGCTCGGCCTCGCCCTTGCGCAGCAGCCCGTGGTCGACGAAGACGCAGGTGAGCTGGTCGCCGACGGCGCGCTGGACGAGCGCCCCGGCGACGGCCGAGTCCACGCCGCCGCTGAGCCCGCAGATGACCCGCTTCGAGCCGACCTCGGCGCGGATGCGCTCCACCTGCTCATCGACGATGTTCACCATCGTCCAGGTGGGTCGGCACCCGGCGCCCTCGTACAGGAAGCGGCGCAGCACCTCCTGGCCGTGCTCGGTGTGCATCACCTCGGGGTGGAACTGCACGCCGAACAGGCCGCGCCCGGTGTCCTCGATCGCGGCGACCGGCGCCCCCGCGGTGGTGCCGGTGGTGCGGAAGCCCTCCGGCGCCTCGGTGACCGAGTCCCCGTGCGACATCCAGACCGACTGCTCGGCGGGCATCCCGGTGAACAGCACGGAGTCGGTGCCCAGCTCGGCGCGGGTGCGGCCGAACTCACTCAGCCCGGTCCGGGCGACGGTGCCGCCCAGGGCCTGCACCATGGCCTGGAAGCCGTAGCAGATGCCGAAGGTGGGCACCCCGGTGCCGAACAGGCCCTCGGGGGCCTGCGGCGCGCCGTCGGCGTACACCGACGAGGGGCCGCCGGACAGGATGATCGCCTTGGGCTTCTTGGCGAGCATCTCCTCGACGGGCATCGTGGAGGGGACGATCTCGCTGTAGACGTGGCATTCGCGCACCCGCCGCGCGATCAACTGCGCGTACTGCGCGCCGAAGTCGACGACGAGAACGGTGTCGAACGTGCTGTCGCCAGCACCGGCAAGGGACACGTATCGGCCTTCCCGCAGGTAGATGTGGATCGACACCAGTTTAGGGCCTCATCAGGGCCTCATCGGATACGGAACCGCTTCATCAGCCGCGCCCCGGTGGTCATGAGCGCGGCCACCTTCTCGTAGTCCATCCCGGGCGGGCCGCCGAAGCCGACGTAGTGCTGGCTGGCGATGGTCTGCGGCTCGGTGAAGCGCAGCAGCCCCTCGGCGCCGTGGCGGCGGCCCAGGCCGGAGCGCTTCATGCCGCCCATGGGGCCGCCGTAGCTGGCCCAGGCGGCGGCGAAGCCCTCGTTGATGTTGACGGTGCCCGAGCGGATGCGCTCGGCCAGGCGGCGCCCGCGCGCGGTGTCGCGGGTCCACACGCTGGCGTTGAGGCCGTAGTCGGTGTCGTTGGCCAGGTCCACGGCCTCGTTGTCGTCGCGGTAGCGGTAGAGGGAGACGACGGGGCCGAAGGTCTCGCCGCCGCAGGCCTCCATGGCGGGCTCGACCCCGGCCATGAGGGTGGGCTCGTAGAACAGCGGGCCCAGGTCGGGGCGGGGGCGGCCGCCGGTGAGGATCTCGGCGCCCTTGGCGCGGGCGTCCTCCACGTGCTGGACGACCCGGTCGTACTGGCGCCTGTAGGTGAGCGACCCCATGTCGGCGGAGAAGTCGAAGGCGGTGGACAGCTCCATGTTCCGCACCGCCTCGGCCAGACGGGGCACGAAGGTGTCGTAGACGGCGTCGTGCACGTACATCCGCTCGGTGGCGATGCACAGCTGCCCGGCGTTGCTGAAGCAGGAGCGCAGCGCGCCCTCGACGGTCCACTCGACGTCGGCGTCCTCGCACACGATCATCGGGTTCTTGCCGCCGAGCTCGGNGGCCGACCAGCCGATGAGGCGGGCGGCGGCGCGCTGGGCGATGGACGCCCCGGCCGCGCTGGATCCGGTGAAGGCGACGTGGTCGGCGTGGTCGATGAGCGGGTCGCCGATCTCGGCGGGCTCGCCGATGACGGGGATCCACAGGTCCTCGGGGATCCCGGCCTCGACCAGCAGGTCGATGGCCCACAGGGCGGTGAGGGCGGTCTGGGTGTCGGGCTTGGCGACGACGGCGTTCCCGGCGAGCAGGGCGGGGACGGCGTCGCTGACCGGCAGCGCCAGCGGGTAGTTCCAGGGGGTGATGACCGAGACGGCGCCCTTGGCCTGGTGGTGCACGTAGGCGCGGGTGGCCCCGGGGACGGCGCCGGGGACGCGGCGGCGGCCGAGCAGGCGGGGGGCGCTGCGGGCGTAGTACAGCGGGCCGGCGGCGGCGTCGTAGACCTCCTCGAAGGCGTGCCGCCGGGCCTTGCCGGTCTCCAGCTGGATGATGTCGAGGATCTCCCGCTGGCGGTCGAGCACCAGGTCGTGGAAGCGCAGGACGGGGGCGGCGCGCTCGGCCGGGGTGAGCTCGGCCCAGGCGCGCTGGGCGGCGCGGGCCCGCTCGAAGGCGCGGGCGACGTCCCCGGCGGAGGAGACCGGCAGCTCGGCCAGGGGCTTGCCGGTGAAGGGGGCGTGGGTGGCCGCCGTGTGGCCGGTGGTGCTCTGCACGCGTCCGGTGAGGCGGTCGACCAGCGCGGGGTCCAGGACGGGGGGCTCTGCGGTGGTTCGCGTGTCGGTACCCATGCGGGGAGCATAGTTCGGCGGGCGTTCCCTGACTACCGTTCGGTAACCATGATCCGCCGAGGTCGGGGGCGCCCGCCCCGGCACCGCTACTCCGCGGCCGCGTACCCGCCCGGGTTCCGCCTCTGCCACCGCCAGGCGTCGGCGCACGCCTCGGCCATCGACAGCTCGGTCTTCCACCCCAGGTCGCGCAGGGCCGCCGAGGGGTCGGCGTAGCAGACGGCGATGTCGCCGGGGCGCCGGCCGACCACCTCGCGCGGGACCCGCGCGCCGGTGGCCTCCTCGAAGGCGCGCACCGCCTCCAGCACCGACGTCCCCTGCCCGGTGCCCAGGTTGTACACGCGGTGGCCGGGCGCGTCGTCCAGGTGCTCCAGGGCGGCCACGTGCCCCCGGGCCAGGTCGACCACGTGCAGGTAGTCGCGCACCCCGGTGCCGTCGGGGGTGGGGTAGTCGTCGCCGAAGACCCGCAGCGCGCCCCGCAGGCCGGTGGCGGCCTGGGACATGTAGGGGAAGAGGTTGGCGGGCACGCCGCGCGGGTCCTCCCCGATGAGGCCGCTGGGGTGGGCGCCGATCGGGTTGAAGTAGCGCAGCGACACCGCGTGCCAGCGCGGGTCGGCGGCGGCCGCGTCGGCCAGGATGCGCTCGGCGAACAGCTTGGTGGCGCCGTAGGGGTTGGTGGCCGACAGCGGCATGTCCTCGGTGATGGGGACGGTGGCCGGGTCGCCGTAGACGGTGGCCGAGGAGCTGAACACCAGGCGGAATACGCCGCGCTCAGCCATCACCTCGCACAGGGCGAGCACACCGTCGAGGTTGTTGCGGTAGTAGGCCAGCGGCCGCTCGGTGGACTCCCCGACCGCCTTGAGCCCGGCGCAGTGGACGACCGCGTCGGGGCGGTACGCGTCGAAGGCCCGCTCGACGGCGGCGCGGTCGGCGCAGTCGCCCTCGATGAAGGGGACGGTGCGGCCGGTGATCCGCTCCACCCTGCGCACCGCCTCGGCGCGGCTGTTGTAGAGCGCGTCGAAGACCACCGGCTCGTGCCCGGCCGCGGCCAGTTCGACCGCGGTGTGGGTGCCGATGTAGCCCGCTCCCCCGGTCAGCAGGACCTTCACGTTCCGCTCCCCTCGTCGGTTCGCCCACCAGCATATGCGCGCCGGTGCCCGCGCCCGGGCACCGGCGCGCACCGGTGCTACAGGCGCGGGTCGACCGGCTCGGACTCCAGGGCCAGCACCCCGAACACCGGCTCGTGCACGCGGGCGAGCCCCTCGCCCCGGGCGTGCCGGGCCAGGGACTCCAGGCCCAGGCGGTGCTCCCGCAGAGCGAGCGAGGCCTTGCGGCCCAGGCTGCGCCCGCGCAGCCCCTCCAACCGCTCGGGGCGCAGGTAGTCGGGGCCGTAGATGATGCGCAGGTACTCCGGCCCGCGCACCTTCAGCCCGGGCTGGGCGAGCCCCTTGGCCCCGGCGGCCTCGGCGCCGTCGAAGGGTTTGACCACCATGCCCTCGCCCCCGGCCCCGGTCAGCCCCTCCCACCAGCGGACGGCCTCGGCGACGGCGTCCGGGTCGGTGGCGTCCACCACCAGGTAGCGGGTGGTGCGCACCAGGGGGCAGTGCTCGGCCAGGGACTCGGTGAACCGCATGTGCCACAGGTGGTCGCGGCCGGTGAACGCCGCCCCCTCGGCCGCCAGCACCGCGAACGGGGCGTACCGCAGCCCCGCCGCGCCCTCGGTCGGCCAGGTGTAGCGGCGGTAGACCGCGCTGAAGGCCTCGGTGTCCTCCTGCGCGGCGGCCACCCGCGCGCCCAGGGCGCCCAGGTCCAGGCCGCGCCCGGCGGCGCGCTCCAGCACCCCGGCCGCCGCGGGCAGCGCGGCGCGGGCGGCGGCGCCCACCGCGGCGTACTGCTCCCGGATGAGCCCCTCCGCCTTGGCCGACCAGGGCAGCATCTCCCCGTCCAGGGCGACCCAGTCGGTGCCGAGCCGCTCCCAGGCCCCCGAGGCGGTCAGCCCGGCCCGCAGCTCCTCCAGCACCTCCCGCTCGGCGGCCGGGTCGGAGAAGAACGGGCGGCCGGTGCGGGTGTAGACGGCGCCGGTCGCGCCGGGCACGAAGCGGCGCCGGGCGGCCTCGGCGTCGCGGCACACCACGGCCACGGCGCGCGAGCCCATGTGCTTCTCCTGGCACACCACGCGGGCCACCCCGTCGGCGCGGAACCGCTCGAAGGCCTCCTGCGGCCGCTCCAGCAGCGCCGGGTCGGCCGATGTGGGCGCGGGCGCCATGGTCGGGGGCAGGTAGAGCAGCCACCGCGGGTCGGCGGCGAACCGGCTCATCACCTCCAGCGCGGCCAGGGCGTTGGCCTCGGGCACGCGCACCCTGCCGTGGGCGGTCTCCACGGCGGTGCCGTCGCCCCGGCCGAGGACGCCCAGCACGGCGGCGTCCACCACGCCGGGCGCCTCGGCCCCGGCGGCGGTGTCCGCCGGGGCGGCCGCGGGGCGCAGCGGCCGGGTGGGCTCGTACCAGGTGGCGTGCGCGTCGACGGCGGCGGTCTCCCGTTCGGGGTAGCGCAGCGCGGTCAGCCGCCCGCCGAACACGCACCCGGTGTCCAGGCACAGCGTGTTGTTGACCCACTCGGCCTCGGGGGTGGGCACGTGGCCGTAGACGACGGCGGCCCGGCCCCGGTACTCGGCCGCCCAGTCGTGGCGGACGGGCAGCCCGTACTCGTCGGTCTCGCCGCTGGTGTCGCCGTACAGGGCGAAGGAGCGCACCCGCCCGGAGGAGCGGCCGTGGTAGGACTCCTTGAGCCCGGCGTGGGCCACGACCAGGTTCCCGCCGTCCAGCAGGTAGTGGGAGACGAGCCGGTCGCAGAACTCCAGCGCGCGGGCGCTGAACCCCTCGTCCTCGGCGGCGAGCTGGTCGAGGGTCTCGGCCAGGCCGTGGGTGCGCTTGACGTTGCGCCCCTTGAGGGCGCGCACCAGCTTGGCCTCGTGGTTGCCGGACACGCACAGCGCGTCGCCCGCCTCCACCATGCCCATGGCCAGGCGCAGCACCCCCGGGGAGTCGGGGCCGCGGTCGACGAGGTCGCCGACGAACACGGCGGTGCGCCCCTCGGGGTGGTGGGCCCCGACCGCGCGGCCCCCGCCGTCGCGCTCGATGCCGTAGCCGAGCTTGCCGAGCAGTTCCTCCAGTTCGGCGCGGCAGCCGTGCACGTCGCCGATGATGTCGAAGGGCCCGGCCAGGTCGCGCTTGTCGTTCCAGGAGCGCTCGGGGACGACCCGCGCGGCGTCGATCTCCTCCTCTCCGCGCAGCACGTGGAGGCGGCGGAAGCCCTCCCGGTCCATGCGCTTGAGGTCGCGCCGCAGGTCGCGCCGCTGGCGGGCGACCACGCGGGGCGGGATGTCGCGGTCGGTGCGCTCGGCGTTGCGCTTGTTGGCGGTGCCCTCGGACACGTCCAGCACGACCGCCGCGGCGGGCAGGTCGTGCTCCTTGGCGATGCGCACCAGCTTCGCGCGGTCGTCCTTGCGCACGCTGGTGGCGTCGACCACGGTCAGCAGGCGCCGCTTGAGGCGCTTGGCGGCGATGGCGTGCACCAGCTCGAAGGCGTCGCCGGTGGCGGCCAGGTCGTTCTCGTCGTCGCTGACCAGCGCCCGGCAGGCGTCGGAGGAGACCACCTGGGTGGGGCGGAACCAGCGGGCGGCCGCGGTGGACTTGCCGGAGCCGGAGACCCCGACCAGCAGCACGAGCCCGGCGTCGGGCACGCGCAGCACGCGCCCGGCGCCCTCGGCGCTCTCGCGCTCCTCGCTCATCGGGTGAACACCCCCATCTGCGTCGGTGATCCGGTCGCGGCGTCCTCGGGGCCGACCGGGAGCAGCCGCACCCGGTAGCCGTGGGCGGCGGCGACCCGCCCGGCCCAGGCCGCGAAATCGGCCCGGGTCCACTCGAAGCGGTGGTCGGGGTGGCGCATCCGGCCGCCCTCCAGGCCCGGGTAGTTGGCGTTGTACTCGGCGTTGGGCGTGGTGACGACGACGGTGCGGGGCGCGGCGTCGCCGAAGACCACGTACTCCAGGGCGGGGAGCCGCCACGGGTCCAGGTGCTCGACGACCTCCATCAGCACGGCGGCGTCGTGGCCCCGGAACCGCGGGTCGCGGTAGACCGCGGAGCCGCAGAACAGGTCCAGCCGGGCGCTCTCCCGCTCGGACATGCGCGCGGTGCGCAGGCGGCGGTGGGCGGCGGCGATCGCGTCCGCGGACGGGTCGGCCCCGGTGACGCGGGTGATGCCGGCGTCGTCGAGCAGTCGGCGCACCAGTTGCCCGCCGCCGCAGCCCAGGTCGAGGACGGTGCGGGCGCCCTCGGCCCTGAGGGCGCTGAGCACCGCCCCGGCGCGGCGGTCGGCCAGGGTGGGTTCGCGCTCGCGCGCCTCCTCCTCGGGGGGCCGCTCCGCGGGCGCCTCCTCGGGCAGGTCCTCCAGGGCGCCCAGGGCGTCGATGCGGGCGTCGGCCCGCCGGTGGAGGTGGCGGCGGCGCGCCAGGTAGCGGGAGGTGATGCGGGGGCGCAGCGGGTGCGCGGCCAGCCATCCCCCGGCGTTGCGGACGAGCTTGTCCACCTCGTCGTCGGCCACCCAGTAGTGCTTGGCGCCGTCCATCACCGGCAGCAGGACGTACAGGTGGGACAGGGCCTCGGACAGGCGCTGCTCCCCGGTCAGGGTGAGGGAGATGTAGCGCGAGTCGCCCCAGTCGGGCAGGCCGGGGTCGAGCGGGACCGGGTCGGCCCGCACCCGCCACCCCAGGGGCTCGAAGAGCGCGTGGGCCTCGTCGGGGCCGCCGCGGCAGGGCACGGCGGGCAGCTCCAGGGTGAGCGGGAGGGCGGTTGCGGCCAGGTCGGGGCGGGCGGCGCAGCGGCCCTTCAGGGCGGTGCGGAACACGTCGCCGATCGCGACCGACATCAGCGACGAGGCCGCGTACGGGCGGTCGTTGACGTAGGAGGCCAGCGCGAAGGAGGCGGCGGCCGTGTGGGTGCGGGCGCGCCGCAGCCGGTCGGGGTCGACCTCCAGCAGCAGGGCGGCCGTGCAGGCGTCGGGCCCGGCCTCGGGGTAGAACACGTGGGCCGTGCCGTGGGTCTGCGCGAACTCCTGCACCCGGTCGGGGTGCTTGTGCAGCAGGTACCCCAGATCGGTGGCGGGTCGGAATCGGGCGGTGATCGTCAGAAGCACGCGTCCGAGTGTGGCCCACCCGGTGCGAGGGTTTCGACCGAATTTTCCCCGCGGTGGGCCCTTTCCCTGGCCGAAAGAGGTCCCCGAGGGGCCCAGAAGGGTTGACCGCTCCCCGGCGCGGGGACGATTTCCCACGTCAGGGGGCACAAGCCGCGTTCTCGCGCGTGCTGTTTCAGGGGGGTCATCCGATGCGTGCCGTCGCCGTCGCCGATTTCGGCGCCGAACCCGAAGTGATGGACCTGCCCGAGCCGGTGCCGGGCCCCGGGGAGTTCCTGGTGCACCTGCGCGCGGCCGGGATGAACCCGTTCGACTGGAAGGTGGCCGAGGGGCTGCTGCGCAGGGCCGTGCACCACTCCTTCCCGCTGATCCTGGGCAGCGACGGCGCGGGGACGGTGCACGCCGTCGGCGACGGGGTGAGCGCCTTCCGCCCGGGCGAGCGGGTGTACGGGCAGTTCCTGCGGCTGCCGCAGGGGCTGGGCAGCTACTCGGAGTACGCGCTGGCGACCGAGGAGGACGCGGTCGCGCGGATGCCCGACGGGATGCTGTTCACCCAGGCGGCGGCGGTGCCCACGGCCACGATGACCGCCTACGGGCTGGTGGAGGCGGCCGGGGTGGACGCCGGGCAGAAGGTGCTGGTGGTGGGGGCCACCGGCGGGGTGGGCCAGTCGGCGGTGCAGTTCGCCCGGGACCGCGGGGCGGTGGTGGCCGCCACCGCCGCGGGCGCCGAGGCCGAGGAGTGGATGCGCCACCTGGGCGCCTCGGAGGTGCTCGACCACACCCGGGGCCCGATCGTCGAGCGCCTGCTGGAGCTGTGCCCCGACGGCGTGCACACGGTGATCGACCTGGTGCAGGACGCCGGGGGCGTGGCGTCGCTGCTCCCGGCGGTGCACCGCCCGGGCGGGACGGTGGCCAGCACCCAGGGGGCGGTGGACACGGCCGCCCTCGCCGAGCGGGGCATCACCGGGATCAACTACAGCAACCGGGGAAGCGCGCGCCTGCTGGCGGTCCTGGCCGACCTGATCGACGCGGGGCGGCTGCAGGTGCGCATCGACCACGAAGCGGACCTGGCGGACGCCCCGTCGGCCCTGACCCGCCTCCGCTCGGGAGGCGCGAGGGGCAAGACGGTGCTGCGGATCTAGGGCGTGTTGATTGGATCATGGCCGTAGCGAGCGGTGTCCAGGTGCGTCCGTCGCAAGGCCGAAGAAGGAGTCAGCCTGGGCGCGCTGTCGACTGATGAGAACGCAGCGAGGGGCGTGCCTGGGCGCCGCGCAGTAGGTCATGATCCAATCAACACGCCCTAGTGGATCATCAGGCCCTAGTGCTCGTCCCAGTGGCCGTCGTGGGCGGCGTGGCGGTGGCCGTCGTGGATGTAGTCGGTGTGGTCCCCGTGCGGCACGGCCACGTGGCCGCAGCCCGGCCCGTGGGCGTGCGGGTGGTCGTCGTGCGCGCTGTGGCCGGACGGGTCGCACTCGCAGACGTGGCCGTCGTGGTCACGGTGCAGGTGCCCGTCGTGCACGTAGTCGGTGTGGTCCTGGTGCGGCACCGCCACGTGCCCGCAGTCGCGGCCGTGGGTGTGGCCGTGTCCCTCGTGGACGCGGTGGTCGAGCGCGGTCATCTCCGCTCGCCTCGCCTTCTCAGTACATCGGTCCGGAGGCTTCCGGGTGGTCGCGTCCCACCCTCCTCCCCCGCCCCGTCCCCCTGAACCGCGACACGGCCATCCCCGGGCAAAGGATCGGTCAAGAAGGCACGTCAGGGCAGCGCGTCGGGGCCCGCGACCAGCAGGGGCTCCCTCGGGGAGTCCGCGTCCAGGGACAGCGGGCGGCCGCCCGCGACCGAACCGGCGAAGGGGAGCTCGTCGAGCAGGGCCCCCTCCACCACCAGCGGGCGGCGTTCCCGGGAGCCGTCGTCGCGGGCGAGGTCCAGCACGGCCCGGTGCCTGCCGTCCGGCAGGTCGGCGGGGACCACCGCGGAGAAGTGCTCGCCGTCCACGCTCGCGGGCGCCCGGGTGGACGCGCCCGTGGCCGCGTCGGTCAGCACCAGCTCGGCGGCGGCCGCCGGGACCGGGAACGGTCCGGACAGTCGCAGCTCGCCGTCGCGCCACTCGGCGCCCGCCACCACCGGCGCCGTCAGCCCGACGCGGAGCACCGCCCAGCCGGGCCCGTCGTGCTCCACCGAGACCGCGCGGTCCGGCCCCACCTGTCCGGCGCCCTCGGCCTTGTCGCCCTCCAGGGCGACGCGGGCCTCCACCCTGCCGTCCACCACCAGGGCGCAGTCCCACAGCTCGGCCGACTCCGGCCCTCCCGGGGCGGCGCTGCGCTCGGCGAACCCCCCGGTCAGCCCGTCCACCGGCACCCGCGCGGTGAACCGCCCCTGGGAGCGGTCCCGCTCCATCGGCACGTCCAGCACGGCGTCGCCGGGCCGCCGGGTGAGGCGCAGCCGCGTCCGGTCGAGCACCTCGGCGGCGACGGGGCCGGACAGCTCCAGCCGCCCGTCCTCGAACGCGCAGGAGTCGATGCGCGCCCGCAGCGGGTCGACGACCAGCACCAGCCCGTCGCGGCGCCACTCCGGGCGCACCCACACGCCCGGCTCCACCTCCGTGGCCGGGGGGCGGCACGCCGCGCCGTGTTCGGGCCCGGCCAGCCGGGCGCGGCGGGTGACCCCCCGGTTGACCGCCCACAGGTCGACGTTCCACTCCCCCGGGCGCCAGGTCCCGTTGGCCGTCAGGTCGCGCGCGTCCAGCCGCAGCTCGTACCCGCCCCAGTCGCGGCGGGCGGTGACGGCCCCGCGCGGCTCGTCGAAGGTGTTGGCCGGGCGGATCCACACGCGCACGCGCGCCTTGGCCCCGGTGCCGCGGTTGACCGCGCGGGCCCGCAGGTACTGGCGGAACCGCCCGTCCGGCGGCAGGAACCCCAGGCGCAGCCGACCGCGCACGGCCAGCCGCGGCCCCTCCCAGCGCGCCTCCTCGGCGCGCTGGGAGATGTCGAGTTCGGAGTCGAGCCGGTAGAGGGCCTGCGGCACCTCGGCCAGCGGGTCGTCGTGGAAGGGGTAGTCGGCGTACCAGCGGGTGCCGTGGCGCACCGCGTAGGCGTGCGCGCGCAGGCCCTCGGGCCCGGCCTCGCGGGCGAAGGCGAGCAGCCGCTGCAGCTCGTCGGGCATGTGCCGGCGGACCAGGTACCAGGCGAGGCGGTCGAGCACCGGGAGCCGCCGCAGCACCCGCGGGTCCACGGTGTCCAGGTAGGAGTTGGCGACCTCGCCGAAGGCGCCCAGCCCGGCGCCGTCGCCGTCGGCGGCCGCCCGGCGCAGCGCATCGGCGAGCACCCCGGTCAGCGCGTGGGCGTCCCAGTCGCCCCGGTCGGCCTCGCCCGCCGCCGCGGCGACGGCGCCGGCCGTGGCCCGTACGACGGCGAACAGCTCCTCGGGCGGGGCCTCGGCGGCCGCCGCGGCGGGGTCGGGCCCGAGCGCGAAGCGGCCGGTGTGCACGTCGACGGCCCCGGCGGCGAAGTGCGCCGGGACCACCAGCCGCATCTCGGCGGTGCGCCCGGCGTGCTCGGGGAAGGCCAGGCCCTCGGACTCCCAGAAGGCGCGGCGCCACACCTTGCCGGTGGCGGAGTGGTCGCCGAGCAGTTCGGGCCGCTCGCTGATGTGGGTGCCCAGGACGGGCGCCTCCGGTACGCGGGGCGCGGCGGCGCACGGGGCGGCCGTGGCGAAGTCGGAGCCGGAGGCGCGCAGGCCGTTGACCATGGCGCCGAAGGCGTAGGGCGGCAGGCGGTCGGCGGCGTCGACGAAGGCGAGGAACTCCCCGCTCGCGCGTGCGGCGCCGGCGTTGCGCACCGCCCCGGGCCCGCCGTCGGCCGCCTCGACGACGATGGTCTCCACGCCGCTGAGGGTCTGCCCGGCGATCGAGCGCAGGCACTCCCGGGGGTCCGCACGCTCCTCCCCGGTGCCCGCGACGCACACGACTGCGCTGAGTACGGCCACGTCTGCAGGTTAGGACGCGGCCCGGGCGGGCGTCCCGGGCCACGGGCAAAAGTCCGACAAAGGACCACAAAGGACGAACGACGGACCACCGACGACGGACGGCGGCGGGCGGGTCAGTCCTCCGGGACGACCTCCGGCGCGCCGTGCTGCGCGGCGTCCGCCTCCTGGTCGGTGTCCTGCTCCTGGGCCGCGCGCTCGGCCTCGATGCGCTTGCGGTAGTACTCCACCTCGCGCTCGACCTGCGCGTCGTCCCACCCCAGCGGGCCCGCCATCAGGCGCGCCGCCTCCGGGGCCGCGGCGATGCCCCGGTCCCAGGTCTCGATCGCCGCGCGGGTCCGCCGGGTCAGCACGTCGTCGAGGTGGCGCGCCCCCTCGCTGCGGGCGGCGTAGACCACCTCGGCCCGCAGGTAGTCGTCGGCCCCGGCCAGCGGCTCCTTGAGCTCCGGGTCGCCCTTCATCAGCTCCAGCACCTCCGAGGCCATCGAGCCGTACCGGCGCAGCAGGTGCGCCACCCGCGACGGGTGCAGGTCGGCGTCGCGGGCGATCGCGCGGCGCTGGTTCCACAGCGCCGCGTACCCGTCCGCCCCGGCCAGCGGCAGCCGGTCGGTCACCGAGTCCGGGATGCGCCCGTCCAGCCCGTGCGCGACGGCGTCCACCGCGTCCTTGGCCATCACCCGGTAGGTGGTGTACTTGCCTCCGGCGATCAGCACCAGCCCCGGCACCGGGTGGGCCACCGTGTGCTCGCGGGACAGCTTTGAGGTCTCGTCGGACTCGCCGGACAGCAGCGGCCGCAGCCCCGCGTAGACCCCCTCCACGTCGTCCCGGGTCAGCGGCACCCGCAGCACCCGGTTCACGTGGTCGAGCAGATAGTCGATGTCCCTGCGGCTGGCGGCCGGGTGCGCCTTGTCCAGGTCCCAGGAGGTGTCGGTGGTGCCGATCACCCAGTGCCGCCCCCACGGGATGAGGAACAGCACGCTCTTCTCGGTGCGCAGGATCAGCCCGGAGGAGGCCTGGATGCGGTCGCGCGGCACCACCAGGTGGATGCCCTTGGAGGCGCGCACGTGGATCTGCCCGCGCCCGCCGACCATCTCCTGGATGTCGTCGGTCCACACCCCGGCGGCGTTGACCACCTGCTTGGCGCGGATCTGGAGCTCCTCGCCGGTCTCCAGGTCGGTGGCGCGGGCGCCGGTGACGTGCTCGCCCTCGCGCAGGAAGGAGGTGGCCTGCACCCGGGAGGCCACCCGGGCGCCGAGCCCGGCGGCGGTGCGCAGCACGGTGACCACGTAGCGGGCGTCGTCGACCTGGGCGTCCCAGTACTGCACCGCGCCGACCAGGGCGTCGCGGCGCAGCGCGGGGAACACCCGCAGCGCCCCCGACCGGGTGAGGTGGCGGTGGTGCGGCAGCCCGCGGGAGGTTCCCATGGTCATCGACAGGGTGTCGTACAGGGCGACGCCGGCCCCGATGTAGGGCCGCTCCCAGTGGTGGGTGAAGGGGAAGACGAACGGCACCGGCCGCACCAGGTGCGGGGCGATGCGCTGCAGCAGCAGCCCGCGCTCGGTCAGGGCCTCGCGGACCAGCTCGAAGTCGAGCTGCTCCAGGTAGCGCAGTCCGCCGTGGATGAGTTTGCTGGATCTGCTGGAGGTGCCCGAGGCGAAGTCGCGGGCCTCGATCAGGCCCACCTTCAGCCCGCGCGCCACCGCGTCCAGGGCGGTGCCCGCCCCGACGATGCCGCCGCCGACGACGAGGACGTCCAGCTCCTCGGTCGCCATGCGGGCCAGGCTCCCGGCCCGCTCCTCCGGTCCCATGCGTGTGGTCGCCGNCCCCCCGACTGCCCCCTGCCGCTACTCCCCGCCCCTCAGGCTAACCCGGGGTTCCCGTGGGGCCCGGGTGACACGTCGGGGCGGGGACGGGCGCGTCGGCGGCGCGGCGCTACCGGTGCGGGTTGACGACGACCTCGACCCGCTGGAACTCCTTCAGGTCGGAGTAGCCCGCGGTGGCCATGGTCCGCCGCAGCGCGCCGAGCAGGTTCATCGAGCCGTCCCCGGCGTGCGCCGGGCCGTCGAGGATGGCCGCCAGGTCGCCGACGGTGCCCACGTGCACGCGCTCGCCGCGGGGCAGCTCGCCGTGGTGCGCCTCGCTGCCCCAGTGGTAGCCGCCGCCCGGGGCCTCGGCGGCGCGGGCCAGCGGGGAGCCGACCATCACCGCGTCGGCGCCGCACGCCAGCGCCTTGGCGATGTCGCCGCTGCCGGTCATCCCGCCGTCGGCGATGACGTGCACGTACCGGCCGCCGGACTCGTCGAGGTAGTCCCGGCGGGCCGCGGCCACGTCGCCCACGGCGCTGGCCATCGGCACCGCCACGCCCAGCACCGACCGGGTGGTGTGCCCGGCGCCGCCGCCGAAGCCCACCAGCACCCCGGCGGCGCCGGTGCGCATCAGGTGCAGCGCCGCGGTGTAGGTGGCGCAGCCGCCCACCACGACCGGGACGTCCAGGTCGTAGATGAACTGCTTGAGGTTGAGCGGCTCGGCGCGGCCGGAGACGTGCTCGGCGGAGACGGTGGTGCCGCGGATGACGAACAGGTCCACCCCCGCGTCCAGCACCGCCTTGTGGTACTGGGCGGTGCGCTGCGGGGAGAGCCGTGCGGCGGCGACCACGCCGGCCGAGCGGATCTCCTCGATCCGGCGGCCGATCAGCTCCTCCTTGATCGGCTCGGCGTAGATCGCCTGCAGGCGCTCGGTGGCGGCCTCGTCGCCCAGCTCGCGGATCTCGGCCAGCAGCGGCTCGGGGTCCTCGTAGCGGGTCCACAGCCCTTCCAGGTCCAGCACGCCCAGCCCGCCGTGGCGCCCCAGGGCGACCGCGGTCTCCGGCGAGGACACGCTGTCCATGGGGCTGGCGACCAGCGGCATCTCGAACCGGTAGGCGTCGATCTGCCAGGCGATCGACACCTCCTCGGGGTCGCGGGTGCGGCGGGCGGGGACGATCCCGATCTCGTCGAGCTCATACGCCCGGCGCCCGTTCTTGCCCAGCCCGATCTCCACCTGAGCCAACGCTTCGCTCTCCTCGCTGCTACTTGCGGCCGCTGTAGTTCGGCGCCTCGACGGTCATCTGGATGTCGTGCGGGTGGCTCTCCTTGAGCCCCGCCGCGGTGATCTGCATGAGGCGCCCGTGCTCGCGCAGTTCGTCGACGGTGCGCGCCCCTGCGTACCACATGGACTGGCGCAGCCCGCCCACGAGCTGGTGGGCGACGGCCTCCAGCGGCCCGCGGTAGGGCACCTGGCCCTCCACGCCCTCGGGGATGAGCTTCTCCTCGGTGGTGACCTCGGCCTGGGAGTAGCGGTCCTTGGAGAAGGAGCGGCCGCGCATGGCGCCCAGCGACCCCATGCCGCGGTAGGTCTTGTACTGCTTGCCGTTGATGAAGATCAGCTCGCCCGGGCTCTCTTCGACCCCGGCCAGCAGGCTGCCCAGCATCACGGTGCTGGCCCCGGCCACGACCGCCTTGGCGATGTCGCCCGAGTACTGCAGGCCGCCGTCGGCGATGACCGGCACCCCGGCGGGCCCGGCCGCCTTGGCGGCCTCCATCACGGCGGTGACCTGGGGGGCGCCCACCCCGGCGACGACCCGGGTGGTGCAGATGGAGCCGGGGCCCACCCCGACCTTGACGCCGTCGGCGCCGGCGTCGATGAGCGCCTGCGCGCCGTCCCGGGTGGCGATGTTGCCCGCCACCACGTCCACGTCGGCGTTGCCCTTGAGGGTGGACACGGTCTCCAGCACGCCGGAGGAGTGGCCGTGCGCGGTGTCCACGACCAGGAAGTCCACCCCGGCCTCGACCAGCAGCTTGGCGCGCTCGACGGCGTCGCCGCCCACCCCCACGGCCGCGCCGACCACCAGGCGCCCGTCGGCGTCCTTGGTGGCGTCGGGGAACTGCTCGCTCTTGATGAAGTCCTTGACGGTGATGAGTCCGCGCAGCCGCCCCTCGGCGTCGACCAGCGGGAGCTTCTCCACCTTGTTCTCGCGCAGCAGGCGCAGCGCCTCCTCGCGGCCGACCCCCACCGGAGCGGTGACCAGCGGCATGGGGGTCATCACGTCCCGGACGCGGCGGCTGCGGTCCACCTCGAAGCGCATGTCGCGGTTGGTGACGATGCCGACCAGGCGGCCGCCTGAGTCGGTGACCGGGGCCCCGGAGATGCGGTAGTGGGCGCTGAGGCGCTCCACGTCGGCGAGGGTGTCGTCGGGGGCGCAGGTGACCGGGTCGGTGACCATCCCGGCCTCGGAGCGCTTGACCAGGTCGACCTGGGCGGCCTGCTCCTCGCCGGTGAGGTTGCGGTGCAGCACCCCGGCGCCGCCCTGGCGGGCCATGGCGACCGCGGTGCGCGCCTCGGTGACCGTGTCCATGGCCGCCGAGAGCAGCGGGATGCGCAGCTCGATGCCGCGGGACAGCCGTGTGGAGGTGTCGGCCTCGCCGGGCTGCAGGTCCGAGTACGCCGGCACCAGCAGGACGTCGTCGTAGGTGAGTCCGGGCGGAAGGACCTTGCCGCCCTCCCCCGTGTAAAGCTGTGTCATGGATATCCCAACCACTCGCGCGTGCCCGTCCATCCTAGATCCATGGGACAGGCCGACACCCCGTGAACGGGGTCACAGGTGGGCGCGGCACCAGCGGTCGGCGGGGATGCGGGAGGGGCGGCGGCAGCCGCGCGGGCCGGGGGTGCGGGGGGCGTGGCCGGGCCGCTCAGAAGAGGCGGTTCGCCACGGCCACATGCCGAAGCCGAGCAAGAGCTCGGTGCTGGGCAACCCGTACCGCGCCCGCCGACATTCCGAGTACATGTCCGGTCTCATCTGCTGATAGTCCCGCAATCACGCGCATGACGAGCAGCCGCCGCTGCTGCTCGGGAAGTTCTTCCAGGAGGGCCCGGGCCCGTTCGGCCTCGACGCTGCGCACCGCCGCCTCCTCGGGCGAGGGGCCCTCGTCGGGCCGGTCGGGGACCGCGTCGGTAGGCACGTCGGCGCGGGTGGAGGTGCGCAGGGCGTCGGCGACCTTGTGGGCGGCGATCCCGAAGACGAACGCGGCGAAGGGGCGGCCCATGTCCTCGTAGCGGGGGAGGGCCGACAGCAGCGCGATGCACACCTCCTGGGCCACGTCGTCGGTGTAGTGGGCGTACCCGGAGACCCGGGAGAGCCGTGCCCGGCAGTACCGCACCACCATGGGGCGGATCTCGCGTAGGAGCGAGTCGACCGCGCCGTGGTCCCCCTGGACCGCGAGCGAGGTCAGCCGCCCCAGCTCCGCGTCATCGGCCGCTGGGCGCCGGGGTGCCGAACGCCTGGCCAGCGTGGCCCCGGCGGCGCGTTGATCCGTCACGCTCCGAATCATGCCCCGAGCACGGCCCCTTAACGTCACGAACCGCGGATACAGAATGATCACATTTGGCGGAAATGCCGGGTAAAACACGCGTGCCCCGGGTGGGACCCCGGGGCACGCATGGTAATGCGGCGCGGGCTCTAGTGCCCGTGGCCGTGGCCGTGTCCGGCGGCCTCGCCCTCGTCCTCCTCCGGCTTGTCCACCACCAGCACCTCGGTGGTGAGCAGCATGCCGGCGATGGAGGCGGCGTTCTCCACCGCCGAGCGGGTGACCTTGACCGGGTCGATGATGCCCTGCGACATCAGCTCGCCGTAGGTCCCGGTGGCGGCGTTGAAGCCGTGGCCGGGCTCCATCTCGGCGATCTTGTAGGTGACCACGTAGCCCTCGGCGCCGGCGTTGACCGCGATCCAGCGGGCCGGCTCGGGCAGGGCGCGGCGCACGATGTCGGCGCCGGTGGCCTCGTCGCCGGACAGCTCCAGGCCGTCCAGGGCCGCGGCGGCGTGCACCAGCGAGGCGCCGCCGCCGGGGACGATGCCCTCCTCGATCGCGGCGCGGGTGGCCGAGATCGCGTCCTCCAGGCGGTGCTTCTTCTCCTTGAGCTCGACCTCGGTGGCCGCGCCCACGCGCAGCACCGAGACGCCGCCGGCCAGCTTGGCCAGCCGCTCCTGGAGCTTCTCGCGGTCCCAGTCGGAGTCGCTGGCCTCGATCTCCTTGCGGATCTGGCGGACCCGGTCGTCGACCTCGGACTGCTCGCCGCCGCCGTCGACCACGGTGGTGTCGTCCTTGGTGACGGTGATGCGGCGGGCGCTGCCCAGCACGTCGATCTCGGCGTTCTCCAGGGTCAGGCCGACCTCCTCGGCGATGACCTGGCCGCCGGTGAGGACCGCGATGTCCTGCAGCATCGCCTTGCGGCGCTCGCCGAAGCCGGGCGCCTTGACCGCGGCGACGTTGAGGGCGCCGCGGATCTTGTTCAGGACCAGCGCGCCCAGCGCGTCGCCCTCGATGTCCTCGGCGATGATCAGCAGCGGCTTCTTCTGCTGGACGATCTTCTCCAGCAGCGGCAGCAGCTCGTTGAGGTTGGAGATCTTGCCCTGGTGGATCAGGATCAGGGCGTTCTCCAGGACCGCCTCCTGGCGGTCCCCGTCGGTGACGAAGTAGGGCGAGACGTAGCCCTTGTCGAACTGCAGCCCCTCGGTGAACTGCAGGTCCAGGCCCATGGCCGGGGACTCCTCGACGGTGATGACCCCGTCCTTGCCCACCTTGTCGAACGCCTCGGCGATCAGGTCGCCGATCTGGGCGTCCTGGGCCGAGTTGGTGGCCACGTAGGCGATGTCGGCGCGCTCGCCGACCTCGCGGGCGCGCTCCAGCAGGGCCGCGGAGACGGCCTCGGCGGCGGTGGCGATGCCCTTCTTCAGCGCGACCGGGGAGGCGCCGGCGGCGACGCTGCGCAGCCCCTCCTTGACCAGGGCCTGGGCCAGCACGGTGGCGGTGGTGGTCCCGTCGCCGGCGGCGTCGTTGGTCTTGGTCGCGACCTCCTTGACGAGCTGGGCCCCCAGGTCCTCGTAGGGGTCCTCCAGCTCGACCTCGCGGGCCACGGTGACGCCGTCGTTGGTGATGGTCGGGGCGCCGAACTTCTTGTCGATGACGACGTTGCGGCCCTTGGGGCCCAGCGTCACCTTGACGGCGTCGGCGAGGCGGTCCACACCGCGCTCCAGGGAGCGGCGGGCCTCCTCCTTGAATTCCAGGATCTTGGGCATGGGCGCTGCCTCTTTCGTGCAAGTACGGTGATGTGCGAAAGCCCCGCCCGGCGCGGGGGCCGGCCGGGGCTGGTGCACCGCGCGCGGGGCGCGGGCGAGGAGGTCCTACTTCTCGACGACCGCGAGCAGGTCGCGGGCGGAGAGGACGAGGTACTCCTCGTTGTCGTACTTGACCTCGGTGCCGCCGTACTTGCTGTACAGGACGACGTCGCCGACCTTGACGTCGAGGGCGACGCGGTTGCCGTTGTCGTCGAGGCGGCCCGGGCCCACGGCCAGGACCTCGCCCTCCTGGGGCTTCTCCTTGGCGGTGTCCGGGATGACCAGGCCGGAGGCGGTGGTCTGCTCGGCCTCGAGGGTCTTGACGACGACGCGGTCCTCAAGCGGCTTCAGGACGGTCTTGGTGGCGGTCGACACGGGTGTGACCTCCCCCTTCAGGTTCGATGATGCGGGACGGCATTCTTGTCAAAAGGGGCGACCACGGCGGCCTGCCGTCGCGGGTGCCAGACCGGCCTCGTCGCGGTTAGCACTCTACCGTCGAGAGTGCCAGTACCGAACATTAGCCCGGCCTCTCGGGCGCGTCAAACAACTGGTCACAGGGGGAAAGCATTGCCCGAGACAGGGCCTGGTGAGCAGGGCGGAACGGCGTCGGGGGCGCTGACGGCGCTGCTCACACCGGTGGGCGCACGGCTGCTGGAGCGGGCCGCACAGGAGGGGGCGGGCGCCGACGCGCTGCGCGCCGCGACCCGGCTGCGGGCGTTCGCCGAAGAGCACGCCGACGAGCTGGGCGGGCACTCCCCCGCCGACGTCGCCGCGGCGGCGCTGACCCAGGCGCGCCTGCGCGCACGCGCGAGGGAGAAGTTCGGCGGGCGCGCCGACCGCATGTTCTTCACCCGGGACGGACTGGAACAGGCCACCCGCGCCGAGGCGGCGCGGCACCGGGCCGCGCGGTTCGCCTCCGCGCTCGGCCCGGGGGCCCAGGTGGCCGACCTGTGCTGCGGCATCGGGGCGGACGCGGCGGCCCTGGCCGAGGCCGGGATGCGGGTGGACGCGGTGGACGCCGACCCCTCCACGGCGGCCGTGGCCGCCGCCAACTTCGCGGCGCTGGGCGTGGGCGGCAGGGCGCGCGCCCGCGTCGGCACGGTCGGCCCGGACTGGGCGCCCGGGCCGGACACGGACGCGGTCTTCTGCGACCCCGCGCGGCGCGGGGGGCGGGGGCGGGTATTCGACCCCGACGCCTACTCCCCCGCCTGGGACACGGTGTGCGCGCTGGCGGCGTCGGCCCCCGCGGCCTGCGTCAAGGCCGCGCCCGGACTGCCCTACGAGCGGATCCCGCAGGGGGTGTCGGCCGAGTGGGTGTCGGTCGGCGGCGACGTGAAGGAGGCGGCCCTGTGGTTCGGCGGACTGGCCGACGGGGCGGCGCGCCGGGCCACGCTGCTGCGCGGCGGCCGCGCCGACACCCTGTCCGGCGGGGTCCAGGAGGCCCAGGCGCCGACCGGCCGGGTGGGCCGGTACCTGTACGAGCCGGACGGCGCAGTGGTGCGGGCGCACCTGGTGGCCGAGGCCGCCGCGCTGGTCGGCGGGGGGCTGCTGGACCCGAGGATCGCCTACATCGCCTCCGATGAACGGGTGGAGACGCCGTTCTGCCGCGCCTATGAAGTGCACGAGGCGATGCCGTTCTCGCTGAAGCGGCTGCGCGCCGCGGTGCGCGCCCGGGGGGCGGGGACCGTAACGATTAAGAAACGCGGATCGGCCGTGGACGTGGAGCGGCTGCGCCGCGACCTCCGGCCGTCGGGGCCCGGATCCGTGGTGGTCGTGCTCACCCGGATCGGCGATAAGCCGTTCTGCCTGCTGTGTTCCGAGGTCAGCGCCGCACCGTGAACGAAAGGGGCGAAATTCGCTTTCCGGAAATTCCACGGAACGACGGTGACTCCCGATGATTCCGGTACTAGCGTTGCGGTGTGGACCTTCCAGGAGGGAAGCGATCTTCGGTACTCGACCGCGGCGAGCGAGGCCCATGTCGTTAAACTGGCCCGCGCGGTCGGCGTCTCCCTTCCGGCGGATGCGTCCGGCGGCGGCCCGTGGGCCCGGTGCGCCCCGGTGGGCCGCCGCGCCCGCGACGGTCACCGCACGCGTTCGACCACTGGCGCCGGGTGATGCGCCCCGCCGCCCCGGCGCCGACGTCCCGACCTCTCCCGCCCCCGTCCCATCCGTCCGGGCCGGGGGCCCTCTCCAGAGCACATAAGGAGCGCCTCGGTGGAACAGAGCAGCCACAACTTCCTCAACGGAGGAGGTCAGACCGGCATCTCCGACCGGATGCGGGACCTGCTGTCCCGGGCCGCCCAGGAGCAGGTCTCCGAGCAGAAGTCCCAGGGCGCCGTCACCGAGGAGATGCGCCAGCGCCTGGAGGGCATGGAATGGCTCCTGCGCGAGTTCCGTGAACGCGAGTTCACCACGCTGGCCGAGGCGGTCGCCGCCGTCCAGGGCAAGGTCGACGAGCTGGGGGCGCGCCCGCCGGAGTGGGCCGAGACCCTCGCCGAGCACATCGAGATGGTCGGCCAGCGGGTCAAGCCGCTCGCCGAGATCCCGGCGCTGCGGGCCGACGTGCGCGGGGTGGCCGACCACGTCACCACCGCGCTGGACCGGATCAAGGAGCTCTCCGACGAGCAGGCCCGCACCCGCACCCGCCTGGACGAGGTGGGCACCGGGGTCGAGGAGGTCGGCGGGGGCGTGCAGGCGCTCTCGGAGGCGACGGAGGAGCGCGTGGCCGCGCTGGCCGAGCGGGTCGCGTCGCTGGAGTCGGCGCTGGGGTCGCTCTCGGAGGCCGAGAGGACGCGCGCCGAGGAGCTGACCACCGCCCTGGCCGAGCGGCACGACACGCTGGAGTCCAAGGTCGGTGAGAACCACGAGGCGCTGACCACCGCGCTCCAGGAGCAGCGCGAGTCGCTGGAGACGCGCGCCGCGGAGAACCACGAGGCCCTCACCACCGCGCTGAACGAGCAGCGCGAGGCGCTCGAGACCCGTGTCACCGAGAACCACGAGGCCGTCACCACCGCCCTCCAGGGCCAGCGCGAATCGCTGGAGACGCGCGCCGCGGAGAACCACGAGGCGCTCACCACCGCGCTGAACGAGCAGCGCGAGGCGCTCGAGACCCGTGTCACCGAGAACCACGAGGCCGTCACCACCGCCCTCCAGGGCCAGCGCGAATCGCTGGAGACGCGCGCCGCGGAGAACCACGAGGCGCTGACCGCCGCGCTGGGCGAGCAGCGCGAGGCGCTCACCTCCGAGCTCGCCAAGGCGGCCGCCAAGCTCACCGCCCAGAACGAGGAGAACCACGCCGAGGCGACGGCGGCGGTGGCCGACGTCTCCGGCGCGCTGGGCAAGCTGGCCGCCTCCACCGAGGAGCGGCTGGGCGAGCTGCGTACGCACATGCGCGAGCGCCTCGGCGAGCTGCACGAGCAGCTCGAACTGCACCGCTCGGAGCTGCGCGAGCGCGACGACCAGTACCGCGAGCACCTGGCCGAGCGGCTGGAGGAGACCGCGCGCTCCCTGCGCTCGCAGGCCGAGGAGGACCGGGCGGCCGCCGCGGCCGAGCTGGAGTCCCTCAAGGCCGCGCTGGAGTCGGGCATCGGCGCGCTCACCGCCAAGGCCGAGGAGCACAGGGCGTCGGTGGGCGAGCGCATCGACGGGCACCTGGAGGCCATCAGCGGCCGGTTCGACGGCGGTCTCGGACGGCTGAGCGACCGGTTCGACACCTTCGAGGGCCACTTCGAGGGCAGCTTCGACGGGGTCAACGGGCGCCTGGAGGGCATCGAGGGGCGGCTCGGCGGCGTCGAGGGCAAGTTCGAGGGGGTCACCGGCCACCTGGACGGCGTCGACGGCCAGATCGACGGCGTGGACGGGCGCCTGGAGGCGGTGGACGACCGGCTGGAGGCGCTCAACCAGCGGCTGTCGCAGCTCCCGTCGGTGATGGAGGTCTCCGAGCTGCACCGGCGGCTGTCCGAACTGGTGGAGCGGCCCGTGGTCGACCACGGCGACCGCCTGGACGCCCTGGAGAAGGCGCTGACCGGTGCGCTGGCCCCGATCGCCAAGGACGTCCAGGCCCGCCCGGACCGCCACGAGTTCGAGGAGGCGCTGAGCGAGGCCGTGGAGACCTCGCACGACGACGTCACCAAGCGGCTGGCGGCGCTGGAGGAGACGATGCTGGCGCTGGCCGAGGCGCTGCTGCGCCCGGGCGGCAAGGACGGCCGCAAGCGGCGCCGCCGCGACGAGGACGATGACGACGACGAGTAGGGCGCATCGGACGCGGGCGAAGGGGGCGGGCCGTCGGCCCGCCCCCTTCGCCGTCCCCGTGCGCCGTCCCCGCCCCCGTCAGGGGGCCAGGGGCAGCTCCACCGGGAGCGAGGTGTCCGTCGCCAGGTCCAGGCGGGACGGGGGCAGCCCGGCGGCCGCCACCTCGGCCCCCAGGGCCCCGATCATCGCGCCGTTGTCGGTGCACAGCTTCGGGCGCGGCACGCGCAGCTCCACCCCGGCCGCGGCGCAGCGCTCCGCGGCCAGCGCGCGCAGCCGCGAGTTGGCCGCCACGCCGCCGCTGATCACCAGGTGCTCCACGCCGTTGTCCACGCAGGCGTCGACGGCCTTGCGGGTCAGCACGTCCACCACCGACTCCTGGAACCCCGCGGCGATGTCGGGCACCGGCAGGTCCTCCCCGGTGCGCCCGGCGTCCTCGACCCAGCGGGCCACCGCCGTCTTCAGCCCCGAGAAGGAGAAGTCGTAGGTCCCGTCGCCCCACTTGCCGCGCGGGAACCGGATCGCCTCCGGGTCGCCCTCGCGGGCGGCGCGGTCGATCGGCGGGCCGCCCGGGTAGGGCAGTCCGACCAGGCGGGCGACCTTGTCGTAGGCCTCACCGGCGGCGTCGTCCACGGTGTCGCCCAGCGACCGCACCCGCGTCGCCAGGTCCTCCACGAGCAGCAGCGAGGTGTGCCCGCCGGACACCAGCAGCGCCACCGCGGGCTTGGGCAGCGGCCCGTGCTCCAGCTGGTCCACGGCCACGTGGCCGACCAGGTGGTTCACCCCGTACAGCGGCACGTCCAGCGCCATCGCGTACGCCTTGGCCGCCGACACCCCCACCAGAAGGGCGCCGGCCAGCCCCGGGCCCGCGGTGACCGCCACCGCGTCCACGTCGGAGGGCGCCGCCCCGGCCTTGTCCAGGGCGCGGCGCACCGTGGGCACCATCGCCTCCAGGTGCGCGCGGCTGGCCACCTCCGGCACCACGCCGCCGAAGCGGGCGTGCTGCTCCACGCTGGAGGCGACGTCCTCGCCCAGCAGCGTGCAGCCGCGCACCAGGCCCGCCCCGGTCTCGTCGCACGACGTCTCGATGCCCAGGACCAGTGGGAGGTCGTCTCGGCTCATCGGATCCTCTCCTCGCCCGACCGCTCGGCCGCCGTCGCCGAGCGGCGCATCACGACCGCGTCGGCGTCCCGGTAGTACTTGCGGCGCACCCCGATCTCGCCGAAGCCGAAGCGGCGGTAGAGCTCACGCGCCCGCGGGTTGTCCGAGCGCACTTCCAGGAACATCTCGGTGACGCCCCGCTCCTGCGCCTCGGCGAGCAGCGCCGTCAGCAGGCGCGCCCCCAGGCCGTGGCCCTGGGCGTCGGCGCGCACCGCGATGGTCTGCACGTCGCCCTCGGGCGGCACCGCGCGCAGGCCCGCGTACCCGAGCAGCTCGCCGCCGCGGTCGGCGACGTAGTAGTGCCGGGTGGGCTCGGACAGCTCGCCCCGGAGCATGTCCTCGGTCCAGGCGTCCTTGGGGAACAGGGCGCGCTCCAGCACCATGACCGGCGCGACGTCCTCGTCGTCCATGCGGCGGATCCGGACCGCGCTCACGCCTTCCACTGGCCCACCCTCTTCGGCGCGGACGGCTCCGCGGCGTCGGGGCGGCGCAGGTACAGCGGCCGGGGCGGGTCCAGGTCCTCCCCGGCCAGCAGGCGGCGCAGGGCCAGCTCGCCCAGGGCCGAGGCCGAGGGGTAGAGCGGCTCGAACGCGGCCGTCTCCTCGGATCCGCCGCCCAGGGCGGCGGGGTACAGCGCCGCGCCGTGGCCGATCACCGGCAGCCCGCCGGTGTCCACCTCCGCGGGGCGGTCCACGGCGATCTCCCCGGTGCGGGTGGAGGCGTCGGCGTAGCGCGCCCAGAACACCTCCTTGCGGCGGGCGTCACTGGCCGCGATGAACGGGCCGGTGCGCCCGGAGGCGTAGGCGACCGCGTCCAGGGTGGGCACCCCGTGGCAGGGCACCCCCAGGGCGTCGGCCAGGGACAGGGCGGTGGCCAGGCCGACCCGCAGCCCGGTGTAGGGGCCGGGGCCCACGCCCACGGCGATGTGCGCGATGTCGCCCGGCCCGGCGCCGGCCTCGGCGAGGACGTCCCGGATCGCCGGGGCGAGCAGCTCGCCGTGGCGGCGCGCGTCGACCGAGGAGGAGGCGGCCGCGGTGCGGACGGTGTGTGGGCCCCCGCCCTCGGGGGCCTGGCAGACCGCGGCGGTGACGGCCGGGGTCGCGGTATCGAAAGCCAGAAGCAGCACGGTCGCCCAGCCTACAGCCGCACGCCGTCCCAGCGGGCGCCGATGCCGGTCAGGCGCACCTCGCGGGTGTCGTCGGGGCGGCGGTCGATCGCCACCTCCAGGCGCTCGTCGCTCAGCCCCTCGGCCACGCCCTCGCCCCACTCCACGACCGTCACCGCGTCGGGCAGGGTCATGTCGAGGTCGATGTCGTCGAGCTCGTCGGCGCCGGAGAGCCGGTAGGCGTCCACGTGCACCAGGGACGGGCCGCCGGCCAGCGGCGGGTGGATGCGCGAGATCACGAAGGTCGGCGAGGTGATGGGGCCGCGGACCTTCATGCCCTCGGCGAGCCCCTGGGTGAGGGTGGTCTTCCCCGCCCCGAGCGGCCCGGACATGATGACCAGGTCGCCCGCGGCGAGCACCCCGGCCAGGCGCACGCCCAGGTCGCGCATGGCGGCATCGGTCGGGATCACGTCGGTCTGCTTCACGGATACCAGGGTAGGCGGCCCCGGCGCGTTCCGGGACCGGAACGGGTCAGGGCGCCCCGGGGCCGGTGTAGACGCGTGCGACCCGGGGCCCCACCCGGGTGACGATCTCGTAGGGGATCGTGCCGAGCGCCCGCGCCCAGTCCCGGGCGCCGGGCTCGCCCCGCGCGGGGTCGCCGAACAGGACCGCCCAGTCGCCGGGCTCGGCGGTGTCCTCCCCCAGGTCCACCATGAACTGGTCCATGCAGACCGTCCCGGAGACGGTGCGGCGGCGCCCGGCCACCAGGACCTCGGCGGTGTTGGTCGCGGCCCGGGGGACCCCGTCGCCGTACCCGACCGGCACCAGCGCGAGGTTGGCGGGGGCCGCGGTGGTGTAGCGGTGGCCGTAGGAGACGCCGCTGCCCGCGGGGACCCGCTTGACCAGGGCGACGCGGGCGCGCATCGTCATCGCCGGGCGCAGCCCGGGCACCTCCATGCCCGGGATCGGGCACAGGCCGTAGGAGGCGATGCCGGGGCGCACCAGGTCGTAGTGGGTCTCGGGGAGGGTGAGGGTGGCGGCCGAGTTCGCGAAGTGGCGCACGCGGGGGCGCAGCCCGGCCTTCTCGGCGATCTCCAGGGCCTCGGAGAAGGCGGAGACCTGCCCGGCGATGGACGGGTGGCCCGGCTCGTCGGCGCAGGCGAAGTGCGAGAACACGCCGGTGACCTCGATCTCGCCGGAGGCCTCGGCGGCGGCGGCCGCGGCGGTGAGGGCGGGCCAGTCCGCGGCGGTGACCCCGCCCCGGTTGAGCCCGGTGTCGGCCTTGAGGTGCACCCGCGCGGGGCGGCCCTCGGCGCGGGCGGCACGGACCGCGTCGTCGAGCACGTGCCCGGCGGAGACGCCGAGCTCGATGTCGGCGGCGACGGCCGCGCGGAGCGGGGCGCCGGGCGGCAGGATCCACGCCACGGCGGGGGCGGTGATCCCGGCGGCGCGCAGTTCCAGGGCCTCTTCGACGAACGCCGTGCCCAGCCAGGTGGCGCCGCCCGCGAGCACGGCGCGGGCGGCGGGGAGCATGCCGTGCCCGTAGCCGTCGGCCTTGACGACCCCCATCACCTCGGCGCCGCCCGCCCGGCGGGCCAGCAGCGCGGTGTTCTCGGCGATGGCCCCCAGGTCGACGCGGGCTTCGGCGGAGTTCGGTGGCATGGATTCAGTTTTGCACGGTGGGCGGGCCGCCCGGGTCACATCGGCGCGGGACGGTGCTCACGGCGGGGGCGCGGGACCAGCAGGCACGCCAGACCGGCGGCCGCGTAGGCCAGCTGCCCCGGCGCCGCCATGCCCATGATCTCCATGGCCGCCCGCCCCGGGCTGCGCAGCAGGGTCCGTGCCGCGGGCGGCGACCACGGGACCGCCCACCCGCCGACGGCCAGCGCCAGGAGCGCCGCCGCCCCGACGAGCGCCCAGGCCGTCTCCGCGCCCGGCGCGTTCGCCAGCGTGTCGAGCGCCGACCGCAGCACCGGCAGGGCGTACGCCGCCCCCTGCGGTTCGGCCGCGATCGGGGGCGGTGCGGGCACGGCGGCCGCGGCGGCGGCCGCGGTCCCCACCACCGCCGCGGCTCCGGCCGCGGGCGCGCCCGACTCCAAGCGGCGCCGGGCCGCGTCCAGCCGGGAGTACGACGGGTACCGGCGCCACGGGCGCCCCGCCGCGCGGGCCGCGCCCATCGCGTGGGCGCGGCGGTGCCGCAGGAAGCGCCAGGAGTCGAAGAGCGCCGAGGGGCCCGTCCGGGCCGCCCGCCACTGCACGCCCAGCTCGTGGGCCATCGCCGCCACGCCGGTGGCCAGCGTCACCGGCAGCCGGATGGCGGCCAGCGCCGCCCGGCGGAACACCGGGGCGATGTCGCCGGGCACCCGGACCCCCGCCCGCACCTGGCGGCCGCGGGCGGCGCGGGTCAGACCGGCCAGCGGTTCGTCCCCGGGCAGCGGGGGCGTCGTGTCGGCGGTGGGCCGCACCAGCCGGTAGTCCAGGAACACGGCGGCGGCCAGCACCGCGAGCAGCATCCACCGCACCAGTGCGCCGTCGCCGGTGAGCGCCGCCAGGAAGAGCCCGAAGGGGTCGACGGCCAGCCCCTCGGCCGCCGCGTTGTAGCGGGTGTGCACGATGGCGGCGGTGCCCGCCGCCAGCACCGGCAGCGCCCACAGCCACGCCCCGTGGGAGCGGCGCCCGACCGCGGCCAGCCCGAACGCCCCGGTGACCAGCGCGGTCAGCACCGCGTGCCCGGGAAAGACGGGGCCGTCGGGGACGATCCGGCTCCACCCGGGCAGCAGCGTGAACAGTTCGTGGTTCGCGCCCGCGACGAGCGCGCCGCGGCTCGCCAGTGCCGCCAGGCCCTGCTCGGCCAGGTGGAACCCGGCGCCGGAGGCGGCGCCGAGCAGCAGGTAGTCGACGGCGGCCAGGCGGCGGAGCCGGCGGCGCGCGACCGGCCACAGCACCAGCAGCGGCACCAGCTTGCCGATCTCCTCGGTGTAGACGGCCACGTAGACCCCGGCTCCGGCGTCCATCGCCGCCGGCCCCAGGGCCTCGCCCAGCGTCTGCTGCACGAACGCGACCGGCCAGAGCACCAGCGCCCCCAGCGGCACGATCCGCACCAGGGTGCCGAAGCCGACGGTGCGGGAGCGCGCGGGGACCGCGAGCTGCACCAGCAGCCAGAGCATGCCGAAGGCGGCGGGGACGGCCGCGGACACGCCGGGGGCGAACACGGCGGCGATCCCGAGCACGATGAGCAGCGCCCAGCAGGCGGTGCCGCGCAGGGCGCGGAGCGTGCGGGCGGTCCCGGGGGCGTTCTCGCGCAGCGACCGCCCGCGTTCGGCCAGCCGCTCGGCCAGGTCGGGGCCGGGGGCGCGGGAGGTGCGGGCGTGCCGGCCGCCCGGCTCCAGGCACCCGTACCGCTGGGCCGACCGCATCAGCTCGGGGTCGCGCCGGTCCTGGGCCTCCTCGGCGAACCCGGCGCGCACCCCGGGGACGTCGGTGCCCACGACGGCGCGGACGAAGGCGTCGGGCCCGGCCGCGACGGTCAGCTCGTCCGCGGTGACCAGCACGGCCGCCGACAGGTCCTCCACGGCCAGCACCAGGTCGGTGGGGTCCTCGCCCCACCCGCGGATGACCTCCACGATGCCGCCGGTGGTGGCGGGGGCGTCGGTGACCGGCTCGTAGGCGTGCTCGGCGCGGGTGCGGCAGACCAGGAGCCGCTCCACCCCCATGGCGGCCGCGCCGCGCACGACCGCGTCGATGAGGGCGGTGTCGCGGGGCGCCAGGAAGGGGGCGACGACCTTGCGCCCGTCGTCGGTCCACGCGGCGGCGAACTCGGTGGAGTTGGCGCATACGCGCAGGACCAGGTCGCGGGTGAGCATGGGCTGGACGTCCATCGTCTCCCTCGTGCCGGCTCGGGGGTCGCCTACGCGTCAGGGGCGCCTACGCTATCGCGGCCCCTGCGGCCGCCGGAAGGCTCGGGCGCCGGGTACGGTCGCGGTCATGGACGGCACGGACACGGACGGTACAGGGTCGGGCGGCGTGCGGGTGCGGGAGGGGATCGTCTTCCCGGACACCGGGGACGGGCACCGGTGGGTGGTCGGCGCCGTGGTGGTGGACGGGCGCGGGAGGGCGTTCGCCCAGCGCCGCTCCCCCGACCGGAAGGCGTTCCCGAACTGCTGGGACGTGGTGGGCGGGCACGTGGAGCCGGGCGAGTCGGCGCCGCGTGCGCTGGCCCGCGAGATCGCCGAGGAGACGGGGTGGAGGCTGCGCTCGGTCGAGGCGGAGCTGTACCGCCTGGTGTGGACCCCGGACGACGGTGTGGAGCGGCACGAGGTGGACTACCTCGTCCGCGTCGACGGCGACCTGTCGGCGCCCCGGCTGGAGGAGGGCAAGCACACCGGGTTCATGTGGGTGGAGGAGGAGCAGGTGCATCTCCTGCACGACGACCGCGACCCGGGCGAGTACTTCATCGCGGACATCGTGCAGAAGGGCCTCGCGGCCGCCCGCGCCCTGGGCTTGGCGGACGGCGCGGGGCGGTCGGGCTGACACGGGCGGAGCCGCCCCCCGCCCGTGTCGCCGCGCCTACCGGCTTCCCCCGCCCAGCCCCGCCACCGCCTTCGGGATGCCCTCCCACAGGTCGGTGGCCGAGATCGGGGCGCCCTGACGCGCCGCGGTCGCCGCGCGGCCGTGGAGGTGGGCCGCGCAGACCGCCGCCTCATGGGCCGCCGCCCCCGCGGCCAGCAGCGATCCCGCGATGCCCGCCAGCACGTCGCCGCTCCCGGCCGTCGCCAGCAGCGGCGTGCCCGCGGTGGCCGCCGCCACCGGGCGGCCCGGGGTCGCCACCAGGGTCGCCGCCCCCTTCAGCAGCACCGTGCACCCGAACCGCTCCGCCGCCCGCCGCACGTGCTCCAACCGGCGCGCCTCCACCTCCTGCCGGTCCGCCCCCAGCAGCCGTGCCAGCTCCCCCGCGTGCGGGGTGAGCAGGGTCGGCGCCCCCCGGCCCGACGGGTCGGCCTCCTCCCGGGCGATCAGGGTGAGGGCGTCGGCGTCCGCCAGCACCGGGACCTGCGAGGCGAACACGCCCCGCAGCTCCTCCGCCGCGGGGGCGTCCGTCCCGCGCCCGGGGCCGATCACCCACGCCGCGACCCGCGCCCCCGGGTCCGCCCGGCCGACCACCGCCTCCGGCCAGCGGTCCAGCACCCGCGCGGCCACGGACTCGGCCCCCAGGTAGCGCACCATCCCCGTGCCGGTGCGCAGCGCCCCGCCGGTGCACAGCACCGCCGCCCCCGGGTAGGCGTCCGACCCCGCGGCCACCCCCAGCACGCCGCGCCGGTACTTGTCGTCGTCGCGGCCGGGCGCGGGCAGCAGGGCGGCGACGTCCGCGTCGTCGAAGGCCTCCAGCTCCGGCGCGGGAAGGTCCGGCCCCAGTCCGATGTCGGCCGCGACCACCCGCCCCGCGTACCCGGCACCCGGGTCGACGAACAGGCCCGGCTTGCCGGTGCCGAAGCAGACCGTGGCGTCGGCGCGCACGGCCTCCCCCTCCACCCGCCCCGTGTCGGCGTCCACACCGCTGGGCAGGTCGACCGCCACCACCGGCGCGGCCGCCCGCCGCGCCGCNCCAGCCGGGCGTGCGGCGGGCGCAGGCCGCCGCGCCCGCCGATGCCCACCAGGCCGTCGACGACGAGGTCGGCGCCGCCGATCTCGCCCTCCGTCCGCTCCGGCGCCTCGTCGGGGCGCCAGGCCCGCCCCCCGGCCGCGCGCAGCGCGGCCAGGCCCCCCTCGTGGGCCGTCGACCCGGCGAGCAGCGCGCGGACCCGGGCCCCGCGGCGGGCGAGGTGCGCCCCGGCGTACAGCGCGTCCCCGCCGTTGTCGCCGCCGCCGACCAGGAGCACCACCCGCGCGCCGTACACGCGGGCGAGGGTGCGCGCGCACACCGCGGCCAGCGCGGCCGCCGCCCGCGCCATCAGCGCCCCGTCGGGCAGGCGCGCCATCAGCGCCTCCTCCGCCGCCCGCACGACCTCCACCGTGTGCGCCCTGCGCATCCGTTCCTCCGTTCCACCGTCCGTCCGTCCGGCCCGTGTGTCCTCGACGGCCCCCAGGAGCATGCCCCGCGCGGGGCCGCCCGACCCCGCCGAGGGCGTGTCACCGGACACCGGACACGGCTGATTTACTTGCCTGAAGCCCGCGAAACCGAGTACCACGGGACGGCACAGGACACACCCGTATGACCTCGACCGATGAACGCACCGCGACCGGCGACGCGCTCGCCGAACGCGTCACCCACCTGCAGAACGCCATGCACAAGCTCGGCGCGGACGTCATCCGCCTGCAGACGCAGCTCGCCGACGTCGCCGCGGCCCGCCCCGAGGAGGAGCCGGAGCCCGGCGAGGCGCCGGCGCCGTTCATCTTCAACATGTCCCGGGAGGCCTACAAGGCCGAGCTGGCCGCCCTCGTCCGGTGGGTGGACGGCTTCCTGGTCCCGGTCTACGTCGGCGACGCCGCCGCCTGGTGCCCCGCCTGGTGGGAGCACCACGAGGCGGTCGGCCGCCTGCACGCGCTGCGCCTGGCCTACACCGAGCTGGCCGACACCGCCTCCGCGGGGCCGGCCGGTCCGGCCCGCTGGCACGCCGAGCACCTGGACCCGCTGCTGGCCCGGCTGCTCGCCGACGACGGGCCGTTCTCCGGCTGCCTGGGCGGGGCCGGACACGTGGAGCGGCGGCGGCCCGCGCCGCGGGCGGCGGCCCTACAGCCGGATCAGGTGCGGGACGAAGGATGAGGTGTCGTCGGTGATGAGGTTCTCGGTCTCCCGGATGCCCAGGCCCGCCGCCCCGTCGCCGACCACCCACGCCCCCAGCACCGGGTGCTGCCCGTCGAAGGCGGGAAGCGGCGCGAACTCCTGGAACACATACCCCTCGGCCCCGTACTCGCCGGGCCTGCGCTCCAGCTCACCGCCGGGGACGGTGATGGCCGTGCTCGCGCCCTCCCGCCCCAGCAGCGGCTTGGCGACGTAGGCGTCCATGCCGCCGGGGTCGCCCAGCCGCGCGGGCAGCAGGTTGGGGTGCCCCGGGTACATCTCCCACAGCACCGCCAGCAGGGCCTTGTTGGACAGCACCATCTTCCACACCGGCTCCACCCAGGCGGTGGTGTCGAGGTTCTGCAGCACCAGCGGCCCGAACCGGTCGTGGATCAGCCACTCCCACGGGTACAGCTTGAACGCCGCCCGGATGCGCTGGGCGTCCAGGTCGACGAAGGCCTGCTCCCCCTGGTGCCAGCCGACGTCCTCCAGTGCGGTGTCGCGGGTGGCGACCCCGGCGGCGCGCGCCGTCTCCTCCAGGTAGGCGGTGGTGAGCGCCTCCTCGCCGGTCTCGTCCTCGCTGGTCCAGGCGAAGTGCACCCGCTCCCCCGGAAGGCGCGGCGCGATCTCGGCCCAGCGCTCCACCAGCCGCTCGTGCACCGAGTTCCACTGGTCCTGGCCGGGGTGGACGTCCTGCATCCAGTGCCACTGCACGACGGCGGCCTCCACCAGGGCGGTGGGGGTGTCGGCGTTGTACTCCAGCAGCTTGGCGGGCCCGCTCCCGTCGTAGACGAGGTCGAAGCGCCCGTACAGGCAGGGGTCGCCGCGCCGCCAGGAGTCCCGGATGAACGGCGCCGCCCAGTCGGGGATGCCGAAGTCGGCGTGGCGCTTCCCGGCGACGACGAACTCCACCGCCTCCAGGCACATGCGGTGCAGCTCCTCGACGGTCCGCTCGAGCGCGAGGACCTCCTCCATCGCGAACTCGTAGTGCACCGACTCGTCCCAGTAGGGCCGGGTGAGGTGCTCGGGGTGCACCGATACGTGGAACCCGAGCCCCTGCTCCTCGACGATGTCCGGCCAGCCCGGCCGCACCGGGTTGCCGCTGCTCCTCTTCACGCGCTCCTCCTCAGCCGCCGCTGCCGCCGCGGCCGCCCATGCCGCCCCGCTGGATGACCCGGCCGCTCTCGGTGACCACGCGCGCGTCGGAGGGCCGGGTGGTGCTCCCGCCGCTGACCCGCCCGCTGTCGGCGTTCCCGCCGTAGTAGAAGAAGTAGCCGCCGGTCCGGGCGCCGCTGCCGCCGCTGCTGCTCGACGATGAGGAGGAGTCGTCGTCGCACCGGTCCTCGTTCACGACCCGGTACGACCCGTCCGGCCGGCGGTCCTTGTCCACGCACCGGGCGGTCACCGTGTCGGGGCTGCCGCACCCGGCCACGGCCAGCGACAGCGCGCTCAGCGCGCTGACGAACACCGTCGCCGAGCTCTTGCGCCCCGTCGTCCGGAAGCTCCCTCGGTCCTGCTCGTCCTGGGGGATCATGCTCCGTGGGCCCCTTTCCGCTCGCGTCCCACCCCGGTGGGACGCGGCGCGCGGCGGCCCCGTTCCGCACCGGGCGTGTCCGGAAACGGCCGATGGGCCCGAACCGGGCGGGGTTCAGGTCTTGCGCAGGCGGACCCGCCGCACCCGGTGGTCGGGCCCCTTGTGCAGGACGAGGGTGGCCCGCGCCCGGGTGGGCTGGATGTTCTCCACCAGGTTGACCTCGTTGATGCTGCGCCAGGTGTTCATCGCGAACTCCTTGGCGCGCTCCTCGCCGACCGTGGTGGCCATGGAGTGGAAGTAGGAGCGGGGGTCGGAGAAGGCGGTGCGCCGCAGCTCCAGGAACCGGTCCAGGTACCAGGTGCGGATGTGCTCGGGCTTGGCGTCGACATAGATGGAGAAGTCGAAGAAGTCCGAGACCGCCAGGTGCCCGGCCAGCGGGGGCTGGAGCACGTTGATGCCCTCCACCACGAGGATGTCGGGCCGGTGCACGGTCTGCGCCGCGCCGGGGACGATGTCGTAGTGCAGGTGCGAGTAGACGGGGATGTCCTTGGCGGGCGCCCCGGCCTTCATCTCCTGCACGAAGCGCACCAGGGCCCGCCGGTCGTAGCTCTCCGGGAACCCCTTGCGGTTCATGATCCCGCGCTCCTGCAGGACGCGGTTGGGGTAGAGGAAGTTGTCGGTGCTGACCAGCTCCACGTCGGGGTGGTCGGGCCACTGGGCGAGCAGGGCGCGCAGCAGCCGGGCCGCGGTGGACTTGCCCACCGCGACGCTCCCGGCCACGCCGATCACGAAGGGCACCGGACGGTCGTCCTCGCCGAGGAACGCCCGCACCGCCCCGTGGCGCTGCCGGGTGGCCTTGACGTACAGGTTGAGCAGCCGGGAGAGGGGGAGGTAGATGTCCCTGACCTCGTCCAGCGACGTCGGGTCGGAGGTGCCGCGCAGCACCTCCAGCTCGGCTTCGGTCAGGGCCAGCGGGGTGGCGTCGCGCAGGGCCGCCCATCCGCCGCGGTCCAGCTCCACGTACGGCGTCGAGAAGCCGTTCTTCGTCGCTTGTGACACGTCTGCCCACTTTAGATGAGCCCTGCCCGGCCCCGGCCGACCGGGGCGGGCCCCGGGGCGGCGCGCCGGATCCGGCCGTGTCTTTTTTGAGTGCTTCGCCACGCGGGGCGCGGCGCCCACTCGGCGCCCGCCCGGGTGCCCCCACCTGCGCCTCCTCGCCGCCGGGTGCCAACTGGTCTATACCGCTACCTGCGAAAACGGCCAGTGGTCCAGTCCACGACGGGGCGAAATACGCCCCCGGCTGAACTACTCTGGCGGCCATGTGCGGAATCGTTGGCTACGTCGGGCCGCAACCGGCGCTACAGGTCGTGGTGGACGGCCTCGCCAGGCTGGAGTACCGCGGATACGACTCCGCGGGCATCGCCGTGCTCAGCGGCGGCCGCCTGCAGACCGAGAAGCGGGCCGGAAAGCTCGCCAACCTGCGCGCCGCCCTGGAGGCGGCGCCCCCGGAGGCGGACGGCATCGGCATCGGGCACACCCGCTGGGCCACCCACGGGGCGCCGACCGACGTCAACGCCCACCCGCACGTGGACGGCGACCGGCGGGTCGCGGTCATCCACAACGGGATCATCGAGAACTTCGCCGCCCTGCGCGTGGAGCTGGAGGAGCGCGGCTGCAAGTTCACCTCCGAGACCGACACCGAGGTGGCCGCACACCTGCTCGGCGAGGAGCTCAAGGACCGCGGCGACGGCGACCTGGCCGCCGCGATGCGCACCGTGTGCCGCCGTCTGGAGGGCGCGTTCACCCTGGTCGCCATGGAGGCCGGCGACCCCGGCCTGGTCGTGGCCGCGCGCCGCAACTCCCCCCTGGTGGTCGGGCGCGGCGACGGCGAGAACTTCCTGGCCAGCGACGTGGCCGCGTTCATCGCGCACACCCGCGACGCGATCGAGCTGGGCCAGGACCAGGTGGTGGAGCTGCGCGCGGACTCGGTGCGCGTCACCGACTACGACGGCCGCCCCGCCGAGGTGCGCGAGTACCACGTGGACTGGGACGCCTCGGCCGCCGAGAAGGGCGGCTACGAGTACTTCATGCTCAAGGAGATCGTCGAGCAGCCCCGGGCGCTCGCCGACACCCTGCTGGGCCGGGTCGCCGCCGACGGCACCCTCACCCTGGACGAGATGCGGCTCACCCCCTCCGACCTGCGCGAGATCTCCAAGATCGTGATCATCGCGTGCGGCACCTCCTACCACGCGGGGATGATCGCCAAGTACGCGGTCGAGCACTGGTGCCGCATCCCCTGCGAGGTGGAGGTCGCCAGCGAGTTCCGCTACCGCGACCCGATCCTGGACCGGCAGACCCTGGTGATCGCCATCTCCCAGTCCGGGGAGAGCATGGACACCCTGATGGCGGTGCGCTACGCCCGCGAGCAGGGCGCCCGGGTGCTGGCCATCTGCAACGTCAACGGCTCCACCATCCCCCGCGAGTCCGACGCGGTGCTCTACACCCACGCCGGTCCGGAGGTCGGGGTGGCCGCCACCAAGACCTTCCTCACCCAGCTGGCCGCCTGCTACCTGGTGGGCCTGTACCTGGCGCAGGTGCGCGGGCACAAGTTCGGCGACGAGATCAACACCGTCATCGGCCAGCTCGCGCACATGCCCGAGCAGGTGGAGAAGGTGCTGGACACGGTCGACCCGGTGCGCGCGCTCGCCCGCTCCCTGGCCGACGCCGACACGGTGCTGTTCCTCGGCCGCCACGTGGGCTACCCGGTGGCCATGGAGGGCGCGCTCAAGCTCAAGGAGCTCGCCTACATGCACGCCGAGGCGTTCGCCGCCGGCGAGCTCAAGCACGGCCCGATCGCGCTGATCGAGGACGGCCTGCCGGTGGTCGTGGTGGTGCCCTCCCGCGAGGGCCGGGGCGTGCTGCACGACAAGATCGTCAGCAACATCCAGGAGATCCGGGCGCGCGGCGCCCGCACCGTGGTGATCGCCGAGGAGGGCGACGAGGCGGTGCGCCCGTTCGCCGACGAGCTGGTGGAGATCCCGGCGGTGCCCACGCTCCTGCAGCCGATCGTCTCCACGGTGCCGCTGCAGGTGTTCGCCTGCGAGCTGGCGCTGGCCAAGGGCAACGACGTGGACCAGCCCCGCAACCTGGCCAAGAGCGTCACCGTCGAGTAGGGGCGCCTGGCGCGGGTGCGGCCGCGCGGCGCGGCCGGATGGGGCCATGGGCCCCAAGGGGCCGGTTGGCCCCGGGCGCACAGGGGTAATTGGGGATGCGTGTGCGGGAGAGCCGCGCGCGCATCCCCGACCCCGAGACGAACAGGACGCCCATGCGAGTGCGAAGAGGCGCCGCCATGGCGGCCGCCGTCCTGACCGCCCTGGTCCCGGCGACGACCGCCGCCTCCGCCGACCCCGCCGGCGGGATCGGCGACCCGTACTTCCCCTCCTACGGCAACACCGGCTACGACGTCGGCCACTACGACCTGCGCCTGGACTACGCGCCGGACACCGACCTCCTCAAGGGGACGGCGACCCTGGTCACCCGCACCACCGAGGAGCTGGACTCCTTCACCCTCGACTTCCTGCTGGACGTCGACTCGGTCCGGGTCAACGGCCGCCCCGCCGACTTCTCCTCCGAGGGCCACAAGCTGACCGTGGCCCCCTCCCGTCCGGTGGCCGAGGACCGGCAGATGACGGTCGTCGTCAAGTACGAGGACCGTCCTTCCGAGGCGAGCTGGCAGGACGTGCCCAGCGCCTGGCACCGCACCTCGGACGGCGCGATCGCGCTCGGCGAGCCGGAGGCCTCCTGGTGGTGGTTCCCCGCCAACGACCACCCCCGTGACAAGGCCACCTTCGACGTGCGCGTGCAGGTCCCCGAAGGCTACGAGGCGATCAGCAACGGCGAGCTCACCGGGCGCCAGACCCGCGGCGGCAAGGACATCTACCTCTGGCGGCAGGACCAGCCCGCCGCCACGTACCTCGCCACACTGGCGGTCGGCCGGTACGAGGTGCACGAGGATACGACCGCCTCGGGCCTGCCGGTGTACAACGCCTACGCCCCCGACCTCGGACGGCTCGCCGGTCCGGCGCGGGCCAGCATCGAGCGCGGTGGGGAGATCCTGGAATTCCAGGAGAGGACCTTCGGCCCCTACCCCTACAACGCCCTGGGCGGCGTGGTGGCGGGGCCCGAGGCGGACCTCGGGTACGCGCTGGAGACCCAGACCCGGCCGGTGTACAGCCACGTGTTCTTCTCCCGCGGCTCCAACACCTACGTCGTCGCGCACGAGCTGGCCCACCAGTGGTGGGGCGACCACGTGTCGGTCGACACCTGGCAGGACATCTGGCTGAACGAGGGCTTCGCCAGCTACGCCGAGTGGATGTGGTCGGAGCACGAGGGCGAGGGCACCGCGCAGGAGCTCGCCGAGTACACCTACGACGCCTATCCGGCCGACAGCGGCTTCTGGACGGTCACCCCGGGCGACCCCGGCTCCGAGAACGTCTTCCACCCCGCCGTCTACGACCGCGGCGCTCTCGCGGTGCACGCCCTGCGCGCCGAGGTGGGCCAGCGGACCTTCTACCGGATCCTGTACGCCTGGCAGCAGGAGCACGCGCACGGCAACGCCACCGTCCAGGACTTCATCGACCTGTCGGAGAAGATCTCCGGCAAGGATCTCGACCCCGTGTTCGACACCTGGCTGTTCACCCCTGAGCGGCCCGAGTCCGCGCCGGGCACCCTGCGCACCGCCGCGGCCGCCGAATCGGCGCCCGCGAAGCCGGAGTCCTGGGACACCATCCAGCGCAACCGCGAGCTGTTCCACGACGGACAGCACGGCGGGCACGGCGACCACTAGCCGGTCCCCCGGGAACAACGACGGAACGGGGCGCCCCCTGCGAGGGGCGCCCCGTTCCGCTGTTCCGCTCCGGGTCAGCCCAGGCGCTCGCGCACGGTCCCCGCCAGGGCCTCGGCCACCTCGGCCGCCCGGTCCTGGGACGGGGCCTCCACCATGACGCGCACCATCGGCTCGGTGCCGCTGGGGCGCAGCAGCACCCGGCCCTCGCCGCCGAGCTCGGCCTCGGCGCGGGCGACCGCCGCGGCCACCCCCTCGTCGTCGGCGGCCCGGCCCTTGTCCACCCCGCGCACGTTCACCAGCACCTGCGGCAGCCGCACCATCGCCTTGGCCAGCTCGCCCAGGGCCAGCCCGCGGCGGCTCACCGCCCCCAGCAGCAGCATCCCGGTCAGCAGGCCGTCGCCGGTGGTCGCGTGGTCCAGCAGCACCACGTGTCCGGACTGCTCGCCGCCCAGCGAGTAGGAGCCCTCGCGCATGGCCTCCAGCACGTACCGGTCGCCGACCGGCGTCTCCACCACCGCGATCCCGGCCTGGGCCATGGCCTGCTTCAGGCCCAGGTTGCTCATCACCGTGACCACCAGGGTGGAGGAGGCCAGGCGCCCGGCCTCCTGCAGCTCCAGCGCCAGGATCGCCATGATCTGGTCGCCGTCGACGACCGAACCGTCCCCGGCCACCGCCAGGCAGCGGTCGGCGTCGCCGTCGTGCGCCAGCCCGGCGTCGGCGCCGTGCTCGACCACCGCGGCGCGCAGCGCCTCCAGGTGGGTGGAGCCGCACCCGGCGTTGATGTTCAGCCCGTCCGGCCGGTCGCCGATGGTGACGACCTCGGCCCCGGCCCGGCGCAGCGCCTCCGGCGCCACCGCGGTGGCCGCGCCGTTGGCGCAGTCGACCACGACCTTGAGGCCCTCCAGGCGGGTCGGGAGCGCGGAGAGCACGTGCGCGATGTAGCGCTCGGCGCCGTCTCCGGCCTCGCTCACCCGGCCCACGCCCTCGCCGACGGCCCCCTCGGCGGGCTCGGCCAGGGCCGCCTCGATCTCGTCCTCCACCGCGTCGGGCAGCTTCTGCCCGCCCCGGCCGAAGAACTTGATCCCGTTGTCCGGGGCCGGGTTGTGGCTCGCCGAGAGCATCACGCCGAAGTCGGCGCCGAGCTCGCCGGTCAGGTGGGCGACCGCCGGGGTGGGCAGCACCCCCAGCCGGACCACGTCCACGCCGGCCCCGGCCAGGCCGGCCACCACGGCCGCCTCCAAGAACTCGCCGGAGGCGCGGGGGTCGCGCCCGACCACCGCGGTGGGGCGGCGGTCGGGACCGGCCCCGCGCCCCAGGACGCGCGCGGCGGCGGCGGACAGATCCAGTGCGAGGGCGGCGGTGAGATCGCGCCCGGCGACCCCCCGAACCCCGTCGGTACCGAACAAGCGAGCCACAGCGAATAGCCCCTTCAATCGAAGCGGAAAAGGGTCAGGGAGAGGGGATGCCGCCGACAGGAGCCGGGAAACAGCTGTGGCCCGCACTGGCCACCCCGGTGGTACGGGGGACCGGCGGGCCACAGCCTGCGGCGCGAGGGGCGCCGGTGTCCTCGGCAGCGCGTCAGCGCTTGGAGAACTGCGGAGCCTTGCGGGCCTTCTTCAGACCGGCCTTCTTGCGCTCCACCTCGCGGGCGTCGCGGGTCAGGAAGCCGGACTTCTTCAGCGACGGGCGGTTGTTCTCCGGGTCCAGCCCGGCCAGGGCGCGGGCCAGCCCGTGGCGCAGGGCGCCGGCCTGGCCGCTGGTGCCGCCGCCGTCCAGGCGGGCGAACACGTCGTAGGCGCCCTCGAACCCGAGGCTGACCAGCGGCTCCTTGATCTCCTGCTGGTGCACCTTGTCGGGGAAGTAGACCTCGAGCGGCTTGCCGTTGATCTTCCACTCCCCGGCCCCGGGGGTGATGCGCACGCGCGCCACGGCCTGCTTGCGGCGGCCGGTGCCGGCGCCCGGGCCGGAAGCCGTGGGGACGTAGGCCGCGTCGGGCGCCTCGGGCGACTCGGTGGTGTACTCGGCGGGGAACTCCTCGCTCCCGTCGAATTCCTGGGTGACGTCTTCGATGCCGGTGGGCTCGACCACGGTTCTCCTCGTACTTCCTGTTGGCTCTCGCGAACGCCTAGGCGGGCTGCTCGATCTTGCTGATCTCGAAAGGCACCGGCTGCTGTGCCTGGTGCGGGTGCTCCGGCCCGGCGTAGACCTTCAGCTTCTTGGCCATCTGGCGGCCGAGAGAGCCCTTGGGGAGCATGCCCTTCACGGCCTTCTCCACGGCGCGGTCGGGGCGCTTCTCGAGAAGCTCGGCATAGCTCACGCTGCGCAGACCGCCCGGGTAGCCGGAGTGCCGGTACGCGCGCTTCTGCTCGCGCTTGCGACCCGTCAGCGCCACCTTGTCGGCGTTCACGACGATCACGAAGTCGCCCGTGTCGAGGTGCGGCGCGTAGTAGGTCTTGTGCTTGCCTCGGAGCAGCGTTGCGACGTGGCTGGCCAGCCGGCCGAGCACGACATCGCTTGCGTCGATGACGTGCCACTGACGCTGGACATCGCTGGGCTTGGGGCTGTATGTGCGCACGATCGTAAGCCTTCGTCTCTGTCGGCGTGGTCCGTACCCTCCTGCGCGAAGGGCCGGGGACTTATTCCTGGGCCGGCCGCCTCGGGCGGGACCCAGGCGTTCCGGTGTTGAGTGCGCGGACGATGATGCGTGATCGGCGCCCGGCGACGACTCGCGGGAACCCACGGCAACTCAACGCACAACGACGGAGTATCCTATCGGCATACGACACCGCAGGTCAAAACGGCCTGCGGCTGCGCCGGACCCCGTCCGGCGGCCCGCCTACCGTGACTACTCCTTCTCTCATTATGCCCCGCCGCGCGAGTGCTTCGTCCGCCCCGCGCGCGCGAAGGCCGTGCCCCGCACACACGGGGCGCGGAAGCACCGGCGCGGGACGGGCGCTAAAGTCGGCGGTGAGCCTACCGTTCCCGCGCGCCGAACGCACCGGCGACGCGCCCGGCACCGCCGTTCGCCGCCCGTGCCGACTCCGCCCGCCCCCGGGCCGCGCGCTCACCCCGTCGGGCCCGCGGCCTTCCCTTTCCCGGACGCCCACGGAGGAGTCCCATCTCACCGCATCCGAACGAGCCCAGCGACGGCCGCCCCGGCCCCGGAGACGGCGCGCCCGGGCGACAGGAGCCCGACATGAACCAGGAGCCGAACCCTCCCGGCCCGCAGCAGGGGGCGCGCCCCCAGGGGCCGCCCCCTCCGCCGCCCCCGCCGCCCGGCGGCGCGCAAGGCCCCGCGCAGGGACCGCCTCCGCGACCACCGCGGGCGCTCCCCCCGGGCGCGCCCGGCGCCCCGGGTGCTCCGGGTGTCCCAGGCGCCCCGGGTCCCGGCGGCCCCACCGGCGGGCAGCGCCCGCTGCCGCCGCCCGGCGCCCGGCGCCCCGGCCCGCCTCCGGGCGCGCCGAACAGCGGTCCGCAGGCGCCTCAGGGGCCCCGGCCCCCGCAGGGGGCGCGGCCGGGTCCGCCGCCCGGCGCGCCACAGGGCCCACCACCCGCGGCGCCGCAGGGTGCACCGCAGGGACCGCCGCCCCACGGCCCCCAGGGCCCGCCCCCGCCTCCGGGGGCGCCGGGGCCGCAGGGCCGACGGCCGCAGGGCCCGCCCCCGCCTCCGGGCGGACGTCCGGGTCCGCCGCCCGGCGCACCGCAGGGACCGCCTCCCGGCGGGGCCCCGGGGCCGCGGCCTGGGCCTCCCCCGCCTCCGAACGCCCCCGGCCCGAACCCTCCCGGACCGGACGGCCCTCCGCGGCCTCCGCAGGACGCCGCCTCCCCGCTCCAGGGGCGCGTGGTCGGTCCGGGGCAGATGCCCGCGGCCGATGACGAACCCCTCGTCGTGGACGAGGAGGCCACACAGACCATCGGCGCCGTCCCCGCCGACGGAGCGGCGGCCCCCGGCGCCCCCGCGTCCTCCGAGGAGTTCGGCGGGCGCCCGATGTTCCGCGACGAGTCCCCGAACCCGGGCGGCACCACCGCCGAGATCGACCTGTCCGAGATGGAGGACCTGGACCCGGGTCCGCGCGGCCGCGGCCGCCGCGGCGCCGGGATGCGCGGCGGGACGGCCGCCAAGGTCCTGGCCGGAGTGGGATTCCTCGCCCTGCTCGGCGTCGCGGGCACGGCCGCGTTCATGCTGGCCGGAAGCGGTTCCACCGACGGCGGCGGGGACGGCGGGGACGGCGGCGGCGCCCAGGCGGCCGAGGCGCCGTCCGACCCGCAGCAATTGGAGTCGGGGGACCTGTTCCCCGAGACCCTGGAGATCGGCGGGCAGGAGTACACGCTGGCGCTGGTCGACGACACCGACGACTGCGCCACCGTCGGGCGCGGCGGCTACGGCGCCGCCCTCGACGAGGCCGGGTGCCGCCAGGTCATCCGTGCGACCTACGTCTCCGACGGCGGGGAGACCGCCGTCACCGCCGGGGTCGCCGCGATGGGCTCACCGGACGACGCCGGGGCCGCGCTGGAGGCCCAGGACCTCCAGGCCGGTGACTGGTTCGCCGGGCTGAAGGGCACCGACGGCAGCGGCGCCGAGGGGATGGACACCGCCCCGGGCATCGGCTCCGGCGGGCAGTGGGGCCCCTACCTGCTGTTCTCGTACGCGGCCAACGCCGACGGCACACCGCCCGGAGACGGCTCGGACCTGGAGGACGCCGCCCCCGGGTTCGTCGAGTCCACCCTGGGCTCCCTCGCCGACCAGGTGGGTTGAGCCCGCGGCCGCCGCCCCTGCACCGGACCCGGGGCGGCGGCCGCTCATCAGCGCTCCAGGGTGCGCACCCGCCGGGTCGCCCGCGCGCGGGCGGCCAGCAGCTCACCGGCGGGGTAGGCCACCTCCTCCAGGCTCAGCCCGTGCGGGGCCACCACGTGGACGGCCGAGTCGCGCACGCCCGCCCGCAGCACCCCGGCGGGCCAGTCCGGGTCCCGGCGGCCGTCCCCGACCGCCAGCATCGCCCCCACCAGGGCCCGCACCATGTTGTGGCAGAACGCGTCGGCCTGCACCGTCCCGGCCAGCAGGTGCTCCTCCTCGCGCACCCACTCCATGCGCAGCAGCTCGCGGACCGTGGTCGCCCCCTCCCGCCTGCGGCAGTAGGCGGCGAAGTCGTGCTCGCCGGTCAGCTGCGCGGCGGCCAGGTTCATCCGGTCGGCGTCCAGGGGCCGCTTGTGCCACAGCACGTGGTGCCGCCACAGCGGCTCCACCCCCCACGGCGCGTCGCTCACCCGGTACACATAGCGCCGGTGCAGGGCGGAGAAGCGGGCGTCGAAGCCCTCCGGCGCCGGGGCCACCGACCGCACCCGCACGTCCGGCGGGAGCACCCCGGCCAGGCGGCGCACCGCCCGCTCGCCCTCGGCCTCCCACACCTCCTCCGGCACGTCCAGGTGGGCGACCTGCCCCCCGGCGTGCACACCGGCGTCGGTGCGCCCGGCCACCGTCAGCTGCGCCCGCTCCCGCGGCAGGCGCAGCACCTTGGCCAGCGCCTCCTGGAGCACCCCCTGCACGGTGCGGCGGTCGGGCTGCTCGGCCCAGCCGGAGAAGCCCGAACCGTCGTAGGCGAGGTCGAGGCGCAGGCGGATCATCGTGGGACCTTCCTGGTGTGCGGCGAAACAACGGTGCCCGGCCCCCTGCGGGGGCCGGGCACCGGCGGTCGAGCGGGCAAGGGGCGTCCCCTTACTCCTCGTCCTTCTTGTCCTCGGCGGTCTCCGCCGCGGCCTCGGGGGCCGCTTCGGCGGCCTGGTCCTCGGCCTTGTCCTCCGCCTTCTCCTCGGCGGGCGCGGCCTCGGCGGCCGCGGCCTCCTCGGCCTTGGCCTTCTTGACGGCCGGGCGGTTGAGGGCCTCCACCAGCTCGATCACGGCCATGGGGGCGTTGTCGCCCTTGCGCGGCCCGATCTTGGTGATGCGGGTGTAGCCGCCCTCGCGGTTCTCGTAGCGCGGGCCGATCTCGGTGAACAGCTCGTGCACGACCGCCTTGTCGCGGATGGTGCGCAGCACCTGGCGGCGCGCGTGCAGGTCGCCGCGCTTGCCCAGGGTGATGAGCTTCTCCGCGTAGGGGCGCAGGCGCTTGGCCTTGGCCTCGGTGGTCTTGATGCGGCCGTGCTGGAACAGCGAGGTCGCCAGGTTCGCCAGCATGAGCCGCTCATGGGCCGGGCCGGAACCCAGGCGAGGCCCCTTCGTCGGCGTGGGCATCGTGTACTTCTCCTAGTGGTGCGGGCCGCGGCCGCAGAACGGCCGCGGTCCTCGGGGCGACGTCTTCTAGTACTGCTCGGTCTCGACGTAGGACTGGTCGTCGTCGTCGGAACCGTAGGAGTCGGCCGCGCTGCTCGGGTCGAACCCGGGCGGGGAGTCCTTCAGCGAGAGGCCCATGTCCACGAGCTTCTGCTTGACCTCCTCGATGGACTTGGCACCGAAGTTCCTTATATCCAGAAGGTCCTGCTCGGAGCGGGCGACGAGCTCGCCCACCGTGTGGATGCCCTCGCGCTTGAGGCAGTTGTAGGAACGCACCGTGAGGTTGAGGTCCTCGATCGGCAGCGCCAGGTCGGCGGCCAGGGCGGCGTCCGTGGGCGAGGGGCCCATGTCGATGCCCTCGGCGTCGACGTTGAGCTCGCGCGCCAGCCCGAACAGCTCCACCAGCGTCTTGCCGGCGCTGGCCACGGCGTCGCGGGGCCGGATGCTCGGCTTGGTCTCGACGTCCAGGATGAGCCGGTCGAAGTCGGTGCGCTGCTCGACGCGGGTGGCCTCGACCTTGTAGGTGACCCGCAGCACCGGCGAGTAGATGGAGTCGATCGGGATACGGCCGATCTCCTGGCCGGGCTGCTTGTTCTGGGTCGCCGAGACGTACCCGCGGCCGCGCTCGACCGTCAGCTCCATCTCCAGCTTGCCCTTGCTGTTCAGCGTGGCGATGTGCAGGTCGGGGTTGTGCACCTCGACCCCCGCCGGCGGCGCGATGTCCGCGGCGGTCACCACACCGGGCCCCTGC
>NZ_ANBH01000069.1 GCF_000341185.1 Nocardiopsis chromatogenes YIM 90109 | reverse complement strand
TTCAGCGTGGCGATGTGCAGGTCGGGGTTGTGCCCCTCGCCCCCCGCCGGCGGCGCGATGTCCGCGGCGGTCACCACACCGGGCCCCTGCTTGCGCAGGTACATCAGAACCGGCTCGTCGTGCTCGGAGGAGACGACCAGCCCCTTGAGGTTCAGGATGATCTCGGTGACGTCCTCCTTGACGCCGGGCACGGTGGTGAACTCGTGCTCGACGCCCTCGATGCGGATGCTGGTGACAGCGGCACCGGGGATCGAGGACAGCAGGGTCCGGCGGAGCGAGTTGCCGATGGTGTAGCCGAAGCCCGGCTCCAGGGGCTCGATGACGAACTTGGAGCGGAGCTCCGACAGGCTCTCCTCCGAGAGCGTCGGACGCTGGGCGATGAGCATGTTCGGTGTTCCTTTCCCACGGCCGCCCGCTATTTGACGGCCACTGGACGGCCCCGTGGACACAGGGCCTGACAACTTCCTACCCGCGATCCCCCCGGCCGGACCCGGCCGGATGCGCGGCGGCGCTCGCCGGGGTCAGACCCGGCGGCGCTTGGGCGGACGGCAGCCGTTGTGCGGAACCGGCGTGACGTCCTGGATGGAGCCCACCTCCAGGCCGGTGGCCTGCAGGGAGCGGATGGCGGTCTCGCGGCCGGAGCCGGGACCCTTGACGAAGACGTCCACCTTGCGCANTGCTCCGGGGCACGGCGGGCGGCGGCCTCGGCGGCCATCTGGGCGGCGAACGGGGTGGACTTGCGCGACCCCTTGAAGCCGACCTGCCCGGAGCTCGCCCACGAGATCACCGCACCCGTCGGGTCGGTGATGCTCACGATCGTGTTGTTGAACGTGCTCTTGATGTGAGCATGCCCGTGGACGATGTTCTTCTTTTCCTTGCGGCGCACCTTGCGCGCGGCGCCCTGCTGGCGGCCCTTAGGCGGCATACCTGATTACTCCCAAGATCGTCGGTCCGTCGGAGTGCCGGACCCGGTGGTCGAGGTCCGGACGGACTACTTCTTCGGCTTCTTCTTGCCGGCCACGGTCTTCTTCTTGCCCTTGCGGGTCCGGGCGTTGGTCTGCGTGCGCTGACCGTGCACCGGCAGGCCGCGGCGGTGCCGGATGCCCTGGTAGCAGCCGATCTCCATCTTGCGGCGGATGTCGGCCTGGACCTCGCGCCGCAGGTCGCCTTCGACCTGGTAGTTGGCGTCGACCCAGTCGCGGATCTTGACCAGCTCGTCCTCGGAGAGCTCGTGGACGCGGGTGTCGGGGCTGACACCGGTGCTCTTCAGGATCTCGGCGGCGCGGGTCCGGCCGATCCCGAAAACGTAGGTGAGGGCGATCTCCACCCGCTTGTCGCGGGGGAGGTCGACGCCTGCGAGGCGTGCCATAAGGGCGTACTCCTTCGTGCTTGCGGAGGTCTCACCCGCCCCATTCCGCTCGCCGCCCTGACGAGCGCCCCGGCCTCCGACCGGGGGTTGTCCCCGCGCACCGCGGGGACCGAGGCAGGTCTTTCGTGTTCGTCGCCGTCGAGAAGAGGCGGGCGCCGGGGGACTAGCCCTGGCGCTGCTTGTGGCGCGGGTCCGAGCAGATGACCATGATCCGGCCGTGGCGGCGGATCACTCGGCACTTCGCGCAGATCTTCTTGACGCTCGGCTTGACCTTCATGGTGTCTCCGAACTCGAGCCGTCCCGCCCGCCCGGCTCCGGCCGGGCGGCCGTGCGGGGCGGCCTTACTTGTAGCGGTAAACGATGCGCCCGCGGGTGAGGTCGTACGGGCTCAGCTCCACGACGACGCGGTCGTCGGGGAGAATGCGGATGTAGTGCATCCGCATCTTGCCGCTGATGTGGGCAAGGACCTTGTGCCCGTTGTCGAGCTCCACTCGGAACATTGCGTTGGGCAGGGACTCGATAACGGAGCCCTCGATCTCGATGGCGCCGTCTTTCTTAGCCATATCCTCCACGCTTCATGAATCTCCCCCGCCGACGGCAGGGGTTCGCGGCCGGACACCCTCGAACGGGCACCGGGCACACTGCTGATTCGGACATTGACGATCAGGTCAACCGCGACAGCATACGCGCAGATTCCAGCGGATGCGGAAGTAAGGCACGCTGACCCAACGGCCCGAGTGTGGGCCCTACCAGTCTAACGCCCTCCGCGAGCGGGGCGTCCGCCGCCTCAGCCGCGGCCCGCGCCACCGCCGCCGCGGTGGACCGCGGCGAGTCCGAGTGTGATGAACGCCATCACGATACCCCATGGACCCAGGACCCAGAGGAACCACGGGTAGCCGCTGCCCTGCCCGGTGAGGTAGAGGATCAGCCAGATGGTGAAGCACAGCGTGTTCACGCCGAGCCACAGCCCCCACGGGATCAGCAGCGCCGGGTCGCGCAGCATCCCCGGCCCCTCCGGGGCCGGGGCCGCCGACCGGGCGTCGGGCTCCGGCGGCGCGGGCGGGGAGGGCAGGTCGGCCACGGCCGCCTCCAGGTCGCGCAGGCTCGCCGCCTTGTACACGCGCTCCAGGCGGGAGCTGAACTCGTCGCCGCCCAGCCGCCCCTGGGCGAAGTGGTCCTGCAGGAGCCGGGCCGCGCGGTCCCGTTCGGGGTCCCCCGGTCCGGTCTCCGGGGTGTCCTCGGACACGTGGCCCTCCCTCACTGGATCCGCCTCGCGCTTCACGCTGCGATCCTACTGCGCGGCCCGGGTCACCACCCCGGGTCGGGGAACGCCCTCTTCTCCAGCTCCGCCCGGTCGTCCTCCCGGGCGGTCAGCACCATCGGCCCCTCGGCGGTCACCGCGACCGTGTGCTCGAAGTGGGCCGCGCGGCCGCCGTCGCGGGTGACCACCGTCCACTCGTCCTCCAGCACCGCCACGTGCCGGGTGCCCCGGGTGGCCATCGGCTCGATGGCCAGGCACATGCCCTCCTCCAGGCGCAGGCCCTTGCCGGGCTTGCCGTGGTTGAGCACGTGCGGCTCCATGTGCATCTCGGTGCCGATGCCGTGCCCGCCGTACTCCTGGACGTTGCCGAAGGAGCCCTGGGAGCGGATGGAGGAGTCGATGGCGTGGCCGATGTCGCCCAGGCGGCGCCCGGGGCGCAGCTCGGCGATCCCGCGCCACATGGCCTCGCGGCAGACCTCCATCATCCGCACGTCGTCGTCGGAGACCGTGCCCACCGGGATGGTCACGGCCGAGTCGCCGTGCCAGCCGTCGAGGATCGCCCCGCAGTCCACCGAGACGACGTCGCCGTCGGCGAGCACCTTGGAGGCCCGCGGGATGCCGTGCACGACCTCCTCGTTGACCGAGGCGCAGATCGAGCCGGGGAAGCCCGGCTCGCTCGGGATCGGCCGGTAGCCCTTGAACGACGGGACGGCGCCCGCCCCGCGGATCACCTCTTCGGCGACCGCGTCCAGGTCCAGCGTGCTGCGCCCGGGGGCGGCCGCGGCGCGCACCGCGTCCAGGGCGCGCGCCACGACCTTGCCGGCCTCCCGCATCCTGCGGATCTGCTCCGGCGTCTTGATCTGGATGTCCGGCTTGGGCTTGCGGAACATCAGGCGCCCGGCCTGAGCGCGGCGACCGCGCGGGCCGTGACGTCCTCCACGGCGCCCGTGGCCTCGATGGCCACCAGGACGCCCCGGTCCCGGTAGTAGGCCACCAGCGGCTCGGTCTGCTCCCGGTAGACCTCCAGGCGGTGGCGGATGACCTCTTCGCGGTCGTCGTCGCGCTGGTACAGCCCACCGCCGCAGGCGTCGCACACCCCCGCCGCCCGGGGCGGGTCGTAGTCGACGTGGTAGACGCGGCCGCACTCCCGGCAGGAGCGGCGGCCGGAGAGGCGCTTGACGACCTCCTCCTCGTCCACCTTGAGCTCCAGCACCGCGTCCAGCGCGGTCCCCATGTCCTTGAGCATGGAGTCGAGCGTCTCGGCCTGGGGCACGTTGCGCGGGAAGCCGTCGAGCAGGAAGCCCTCCCGGGCGTCCTCCTCGGCGAGCCTGCCCCGCACCATCTCGTTGGTGACCTCGTCGGGGACGAGGTCGCCGCGGTCCATGTAGCTCTTGGCCGTCCGGCCGAGCTCGGTACCGCCGCTCACGTTGGCCCGGAAGATGTCGCCCGTGGACACCTTGGGGATGGACAGTTCTGACGCCAGGATCTGGGCCTGGGTGCCTTTCCCGGCACCCGGGGGCCCAACAAGTACGGCACGCACTATCGCAAGAAACCTTCGTAGTTCCGCTGCTGGAGGTGAGACTCGATCTGTTTCACCGTGTCCAGCCCGACACCGACCATGATCAGGATGCTCGTACCGCCGAACGGGAAGTTCTGGGTCGCCCCGGAGGCGCCCATCGCCACCATCGGCAGCAGAGCGATGAACCCGAGGTACAGCGATCCGGGGGTCGTCAGCCGGTTGAGCACGTACTCCAGGTACTCCGCGGTCGGACGTCCGGGCCGGATACCCGGGATGAACCCACCGTACTTCTTCATGTTGTCGGCGACCTCGGCGGGGTTGAACGTGATGGCCACGTAGAAGAACGCGAAGCCCACGATCATGACGAAGAAGGTCGCCATGTAGACCGGGTGCGTGCCGGTCACGAAGTACTCGTTGAGAAAGTTCACAACCATGTTGTCGGAGTCCTGCCCGAACAGGCCGATGGCCAACTGCGGGAGGTACAGCAGCGATGAGGCGAAGATGACCGGGATGATGCCGGCCTGGTTCACCTTCAGCGGGATGTAGGTGGAGCTGCCGCCGAACATGCGGCGGCCCACCATCCGCTTGGCGTAGTGCACGGGGATGCGGCGCTGGGCCTGCTCGATGAAGACCACGCCGGCGATCAGCACCAGGCCCGCCGCGCAGATGAGCACGAACACCCAGGTGTCCTGCTCCTGCCAGATGGTCCCGATGGAGGACGGGAACATCGCGATGACCTGGGTGAAGATCAGCAGGGACATGCCGTTGCCGACGCCGCGCTCGGTGATCAGCTCACCGAACCACATGATCACCGCGGTGCCCGCGGTCATGGTGAAGACCATGGTGATCAGGGTCAGCAGGTCGTCGTTGGGCATGTAGGTGTGGACCGGGATGCGGCCCTGGAACAGCTGCCCGCTGCGCGCCATCGCGATGAAGCTGGTCGACTGCAGGACCGCCAGCGCGAGGGTGAGGTACCGGGTGTACTGGGTGATCTTCGTCTGCCCGGCCTGGCCCTCCTTCTTCAGGGCCTCCAGGCGCGGGATCACCACCGTGAGCAGGTTGATGATGATGCTCGCGGTGATGTAGGGCATGATGCCCAGCGCGAAGACCGCCAGCTGCAGCAGGGCCCCGCCGCTGAACAGGTTGATCAGCGAGTAGATCCCCGACTCGTCGGCGGCCTGCACCGACTCCAGCTGCTCTCTGATCGCCGCGGAGTTGATCCCCGGCGCCGGGATGACCGAGCCCAGCCGGAAGATGGTCAGGATGAAAATGGTGAACAGCAGCTTGTTACGCAGGTCGGGCGTGCGGAACGCACGGACGAACGCACCTAGCACGTCTCCTCCTGCGCGGCTTCGGCGGCGGAACCGGTTCGAGACATCGCGGCCGATCCTGAATCGTCGTAGAGCGGCGGCACCGGGGGCGGCCCCGGAGCCCTGGAGTCATCGGTCAAGCGGTTAGGCGTCAGGCAGTAAGGCACTGTAACAGCCCTTCGGGTCCGGACAGGGATCGTCCTGGTAAGGGGGACCGTCTGGGCCGGGTAACACGCGGGGGCGCCGCCCGGCGCCCACCCGTGGGTGGGACGGTCCGGCCGGCGCCCCCGCATGGCTCTGGCGGATCGGATCGGCGCCTACAGCTCGGTGGTGGAACCACCGGCGGCGGCGATCTTGTCCTTGGCCGAGCCGGAGAACGCGTGCGCGCTCACCTGGACGGCCACCGTGATCTCACCGGTGCCCAGGACCTTCACGGGCTGGTTCTTGCGAACCGCGCCCTTGGCGACCAGGGCCTCGACGGTGACCTCGCCCCCCTCGGGGAACAGCTCCGCGATCCGGTCCAGGTTCACGACCTGGTACTGGGTACGGAACTTGGCGTTGCTGAAGCCCTTGAGCTTCGGCAGCCGCCGGATCAGGGGCATCTGGCCGCCCTCGAAGCCGACGGGCACCGTGGAGCGGGCCTTGGTGCCCTTGGTCCCGCGGCCGGCGGTCTTGCCCTTGGAGGCCTCGCCGCGACCCTTGCGGATCTTGGACTTGTTGCTGCCCGGAGCCGGGCGCAGGTGGTGGAGCTTGAGCAGCTCGCCGGGGGCGTTGTCGCTCATTCGCTGACCTCCTCGACCTTCACGAGGTGCGCCACGACGCCGACCTGCCCGCGGACCTGCGGACCGTCCGCACGGACGACCGAACGGCCGATCTTACCGAGGCCGAGGGAGCGCAGGTTCTCGTGCTGCTTCTTCGTGCCGCCGATCTTCGACCGCACCTGGGTGATCTTCAGCTTCGCCATGGTCAGGCACCCGCCTTCGCTTCCGCACGGGCGCGCAGCATGGCGGCCGGGGCGACGTCCTCGATCGGCAGGCCGCGGCGCGCCGCGATCTCCTCGGGACGGCCCAGGCCCTTGAGGGCGGCCACGGTCGCCTTCACGATGTTCAGCGCGTTCGACGAGCCGAGCGACTTGCTGAGCACGTCGTGCACGCCGGCGCACTCCAGCACCGCGCGGACCGGACCGCCGGCGATCACACCGGTACCCGGGGCGGCCGGGCGCAGCAGCACGATGCCGGCCGCGTCCTCGCCCTGGACCTGGTGGGTGATGGTGCCCTGGATGCGGGGGACGCGGAAGAAGTTCTTCTTCGCCTCCTCCACGCCCTTGGCGATGGCGGCCGGAACTTCCTTGGCCTTGCCGTAACCGACGCCCACCATGCCGTTGCCGTCGCCGACGACGACCAGCGCGGTGAAGCTGAACCGCCGGCCGCCCTTGACGACCTTGGCGACCCGGTTGATGGTCACGACCTTCTCGATGTAGGAGACACCCTTGTCTGCGGCGCCGCCGCGGCGATCGTCGCGGCGGTCTCGCCGCTCGCCACCGGCGCCGCGCCGCGGAGCTGCAGCCATCAGTGGTTCCTCTTCCCGTCGGTGTACTTGCTGTGGACCGGGTTCATCGGATCAGAACTCCAGCCCGCCGGACCGCGCGCCCTCGGCGAGGGCGGCGATGCGGCCGTGGTAGCGGTTCCCGCCGCGGTCGAAGACGACGGCGGTGACGCCGGCGTCCTTGGCGCGCTGCGCGAGCAGCTCGCCGACCTTCTGCGACTTCTCGGACTTCGTGCCCTCCTGGGCGCGCAGCCCGGCCTCGATGGTGGAGGCGGAGACCAGGGTGTGCCCCTTGGTGTCGTCCACGATCTGGGCGACCATGTGCTTGGAGGAGCGGGTGACGACCAGGCGCGGGCGCGCCGGGGTGCCGGTGATCTTCTTGCGGACCCGCAGGTGCCGCCGCGCACGCGAAGCAGTGCGCGCGGCCGTGCCCTTGCGGACCGCGGTCGTGCTCTTCGCCATGCCTACTTACCAGCCTTTCCGGCCTTCGAGCGGATCTGCTCGCCCTTGTACCGCACGCCCTTCTTCTTGTACGGGTCGGGCCTGCGCAGACCGCGGATGTTGGCGGCGACCTGGCCCACCAGCTGCTTGTCGATGCCCTCGACGTGCAGCAGGGTCGGCTTCTCCACCCGGAAGGTGATGCCCTCCGGCGGCTCGATCACGACCGGGTGGCTGTAGCCCAGGCTGAACTCCAGGTTGGAGCCCTTGGCCTGGACGCGGTAGCCGACACCGTGGATCTCCAGGGTCTTGCTGTAGCCCTTGGAGACGCCCTCGACCAGATTGGCCAGCAGCGCCCGGTTCAGGCCGTGCAGCGACCGGTTCTCCGGGTGGTCGTCCGGGCGGGCGAGCGTGATCTCGCCCTCGCCCCGCTCGACCGTGATCGGGTCGGTAACGGTGTGGTGCAGAGTGCCCTTCGGCCCCTTGACAGTGACGTCTTGCCCGTCAATCGTGACTTCGACGCCCTTGGGGACCGAGATCGGCAGTCGACCGATACGCGACATGCTGAAATCTCTCCCTATTACCAGACGTAGGCGAGGACTTCGCCGCCCACGCCGCGCTTCTTGGCCTGCTTGTCGGTCATCAGGCCGCCGGACGTCGAGATGATGGCGGTGCCGAGGCCGCCCAGGACGCGCGGAAGGTTGTCCTTCTTGGCGTAGACGCGCAGGCCCGGCTTGGACACGCGCCGGATGCCGGCGATCGAACGCTCCCGGGTGGGGCCGTACTTCAGCTCCACCTCCAGGGACTTGCCGACCTGCGCCTCTTCGACGCGCCAGCCCTGAACGTAGCCCTCCTGCTGGAGGATCTCGGCGATGTGCGCCTTGATCTTCGAATACGGCATCGACACGCTGTCGTGGTGCGCCGAATTCGCGTTGCGCAGACGCGTGAGCATGTCTGCGATCGGGTCGGTCATCGTCATGGCCGACTGGCCCTTCCTCACCGCGGTTTCCCCAAGGACAGGCGGGTCCCTTCCCGCCTGTTCCCCTTCACGGGGCACCTCTAGGACCTACGGCGTGGTCACGGGCACCCCACCGGACGCACCGGTGGCAGTGCCCTGATTCTCTCCATCGTGTTACGTGGTGGTCGCCGCGCCCGCCCGCGCCCGATGCGTCAGGGGGGCGGCGCGGCGGCTCCCGCGATCCGCTCCGGCCGGCCGGGTCGCACCCGGTCCGGGGCCGCTACCAGCTCGACTTGGCGATACCCGGCAGCTCGCCCTTGTGCGCCATCTCGCGGAAGCAGATGCGGCACAGGCCGAACTTGCGGAAGACGGCGCGCGGACGTCCGCACCGCGAGCAACGAGTATACGCGCGGACGGCGAACTTCGGCTTCCTGTTCGCCTTGGCGATCAGCGCCTTCTTTGCCATGGTCGCCTCCCTCAGGCTTCCTTGAAGGGGAACCCGAGGCGCTTGAGCAGGCTGCGCCCCTGGTCGTCCGTGGTCGCACTGGTCACGACCGTGATGTCCATGCCCCGCTGGCGGTCGACCTTGTCCGGGTCGACCTCGTGGAACATGACCTGCTCGGTGAGGCCGAAGGTGTAGTTGCCCTTGCCGTCGAACTGGTTCGGGTTGAGCCCGCGGAAGTCCCGGATGCGCGGCAGCGCGAGGGAGACCAGGCGGTCCAGGAACTCCCACATCCGGTCGCCGCGCAGGGTCACGCTGGCGCCGATCGGCTGGCCCTCGCGCAGCTTGAACTGCGCGATGGACTTCTTCGCCCGGCTGATCTTGGGCTTCTGGCCGGTGATCGCCGACAGGTCGGCGACGGCGCCCTGGATCAGCTTGGCGTCGCGCGCGGCCTCGCCCACGCCCATGTTCACCACGACCTTGGTCAGGCCGGGGATCTGCATGACGTTGGCGATCCCGAACTCCTCGCGCAGCCCCGGCATGATCTCGGAGCGGTACTTCTCCTTGAGACGAGGCATCGCCGGAGCCTCGGTGTCGTTGGTGACCGTCATCAGATGTCCTTACCGGTACGGCGCGAGACGCGAACCTTCTTGCCGTCTTCGGTGAAGCGGTAGCCGACCCGGGTGGCCTTGCCGTCCTCGGCGAGGGCGACGTTGCTCACGTGGATCGGCGCCTCCTGCGTGACGACCTCGCCCTGCTGGCCGCTCGCCGGGTTCGCCTTCCTGTGCTTCTTGATGAGGTTGACGCCCTCGACGACGACACGCTGCTCCTTGGGAAGGGCCTTGATGACCTTCCCGGTGGCACCCTTGTCCTTGCCGGCGATGACGATGACCTCGTCGTCCTTCTTGACCTTCATCGCCTAGAGCACCTCCGGCGCTAGCGAGATGATGCGCATGAACCTGTTGTCCCGCAGCTCGCGTCCGACCGGACCGAAGATGCGGGTGCCTCGCGGGTCCCCACCGTCCTTGATGAGCACGGCGGCGTTCTCATCGAAGCGGATGTAGGAGCCGTCGGGCCGGCGGCGCTCCTTGACGGTGCGCACGATGACAGCCTTGACGACATCGCCCTTCTTCACGCCTGCGCCGGGAAGGGCGTCCTTCACCGTCGCCACGATGGTGTCGCCGATGCCCGCGTAGCGCCGACCCGAGCCACCGAGGACACGGATGGTCAAGATCTCCTTGGCCCCCGTGTTGTCGGCGACCTTGAGTCGCGACTCCTGCTGAATCACGTCTGCTCCTGATATGTGCGCGCGGGCACACTGCCCGCACTGCTAGGTGGTCTCACCCCTTGGGCGGCCGATCTCCACCAACCGGCCGCCGAGGCAGGGGTTTACTTAGCCTTCTCCAGGATCTCCACGACGCGCCAGCGCTTGGTCGCCGACAGCGGGCGGGTCTCCATCATCCGGACCCGGTCGCCGACGCCGCAGATCTCGTTCTCGTCGTGGGCCTTGTACTTGGTGGTGCGGCGGATGACCTTGCCGTACAGCGCGTGCTTGACGCGGTCCTCCACCTCGACGACCACGGTCTTCGACATCTTGTCGCTGACGACGTAGCCCTCGCGCACCTTGCGGTAGTTGCGAGCGGTCCGCTCGTCGATCTCGCTCATTCGGCTGCTTCCTTCGTCTTCTCAGCCGACTCGGCCAGCGGCATGATGCCCAGCTCGTGCTCCCGCAGGACCGTGTAGATCCGCGCGATCTCGCGCTTGACGGTGCGCAGTCGGCCGTTGTTGTCGAGCTGCCCGGTGGCAGCCTGGAAGCGCAGGTTGAACAGCTCTTCCTTCGCCTCCTTGAGCTTGCCGACCAGGTCCTCCTGGGACTGGCCGCGCAGCTCCTGGGCGGTCGGGGACTTCGCCATTACTCCCACACCTCCCGCTTCACGAACTTGCACCGCATCGGGAGCTTGTGCATGGCCCGACGCATGGCCTCCTTGGCCACCGGCTCCGGCACGCCGGACAGCTCGAACATCACACGGCCCGGCTTGACCGGGGCGACCCACCACTCGGGCGAACCCTTGCCGGAGCCCATGCGGGTCTCGGCCGGCTTCTTGGTCAGCGGACGGTCCGGGAAGATGTTGATCCACACCTTGCCGCCGCGCTTGATGTGACGGGTCATGGCGATACGAGCGGCCTCGATCTGCCGGTTGGTGACGTAGGCGGCGTCCAGCGCCTGGATGCCGTACTCACCGAAGTTGACCGTCGTCCCACCCTTGGCGCGGCCGCGCAGGTCCGGGTGGTGCTGCTTGCGGTACTTGATCTTCCGGGGAATGAGCATCGGTCAGCTCCCCTCGTTCCCGGACTTCTCCGCGCCCTGAGTCGCCTCGGCGGGCGCACTGGACTTGGCCTCGCCCTGCGGGCCCTGGCCGCCGCCCTGACCGCCGCGGCGACGGCGGCCCGGGCGCTCGCGGCGCTGGCCCTGGCCACCGCCCGGAGCGCGCTGGGCGGCCTGCTGGGCCTCGCGCTCGGCGCGGCTGGCAGGGGCGTCGCCCTTGTAGATCCACACCTTCACGCCGATGCGGCCGAACGTCGTACGGGCCTCGAAGAAGCCGTAGTCGATGTCGGCGCGCAGCGTGTGCAGCGGGACCCGGCCCTCGCGGTAGAACTCCGACCGCGACATCTCGGCACCGCCGAGACGGCCGCTGCACTGGATGCGGATGCCCTTGGCGCCGCTCTTGGAGGCGCTCTGCATGGCCTTGCGCATCGCGCGGCGGAACGCCACGCGGCTGGCCAGCTGCTCGGCGACGCCCTGGGCGACCAGCTGCGCGTCGGTCTCCGGGCTCTTCACCTCGAGGATGTTGAGCTGGACCTGCTTGCCGGTCAGCTTCTCCAGGTTGCCGCGCAGGCGGTCGGCCTCGGCGCCGCGTCGGCCGATGACGATGCCGGGACGGGCGGTGTGGATGTCCACACGCACGCGCTCACGGGTCCGCTCGATCTCGACCTTGCTGATTCCGGCCCGCTCCATGCCGCGGTTGAGCATGCGGCGGATGGCCACGTCTTCCTTGACGTAGTCCTTGTACTGCTTCTCGGCGTACCAGCGGGTCTTGTAGTCAGTCGTGACCCCGAGCCGGAACCCGTGCGGGTTGATCTTCTGGCCCACTATCGGGTCCTTTCCTTGGTCTCACTGGGCTCCACGACCACGGTGATGTGGCTCGTGCGCTTGGTGACCCGGAAAGCGCGCCCGAAGCCGCGCGGACGGATCCGCTTCAGCGTCGGCCCTTCGTCCACCCATGCACGCCCCACGACCAGGTTCTCGCGGTCCAGCTTGTCGTTGTGCTCGGCATTGGCGATCGCACTCGCCAGCACCTTGCCCACCGGCTCGCTCGCCGACTGCGGGGCGAACCGGAGGACCGCCTGTGCCTCGTCAGCGGGCAACCCGCGAATAAGGTCCACCACACGGCGGGCCTTGCGGGGCGTGACGCGGACGAACCGCGCCTGTGCCCTCGTTCCCATCGCTTTTTCCTCGCTCACGGAAATCTCCTCCCCACGCACCGTGGGGAACATGGTCCTTGTCGATCGTTGCAACCGCTAACGGCGGCTACGGCGGTCTTCCTTGACGTGGCTCCGGAAAGTGCGCGTGGGGGCGAACTCGCCGAGCTTGTGGCCGATCATCGCCTCGGAGATGAAGACCGGGACGTGCTTGCGGCCGTCGTGCACGGCGATGGTGTGCCCGATCATCTCCGGGATCACCATGGAGCGCCGCGACCACGTCTTGATGACGTTCTTGGTGCCCTTCTCGTTCTGGTCCTCCACCTTCTTGGCCAGGTGGTGGTCCACGAAGGGGCCCTTCTTAAGGCTACGTGGCATCAGACGTGCTCCTTACCGCTTCTTCTTGCCGCTGCGCCGACGCCGCACGATGTACTTGTCGCTGGCCTTGTTCTTCCGGCGGGTCCGGCCTTCCTTCTTGCCGGCGGGGTTGACCGGGTGCCGACCGCCCGAGGTACGGCCCTCACCACCGCCGTGGGGGTGGTCGACCGGGTTCATCACCACACCGCGCACGGTGGGCCGGCGGCCCTTCCAGCGCATGCGGCCCGCCTTGCCCCAGTTGATGTTGGACTGCTCGGCGTTGCCGACCTGCCCGACGGTGGCGCGGCAGGTGACCTCCACCATCCGCATCTCCCCGGAGGGCATGCGCAGGGTGGCGTAGGCGCCCTCCTTGGCCAGGAGCTGGATCTGCGACCCGGCGGAGCGGCCCAGCTTGGCGCCGCCGCCCGGCTTGAGCTCGACCGCGTGCACGAACGTACCCGTGGGGATGTTGCGCAGCGGGAGGCAGTTGCCGGGCTTGATGTCGGACCCGGGGCCGTTCTCGACCCGGTCGCCCTGCTTCAGGCCGGCGGGCGCCAGGATGTAGCGCTTCTCGCCGTCCACGTAGTGCAGCAGGGCGATGCGGGCGGTCCGGTTCGGGTCGTACTCGATGTGCGCGACCTTCGCGGGGACGCCGTCCTTGTCGTGCCGACGGAAGTCGATGACGCGGTAGGCGCGCTTGTGGCCGCCGCCCTGGTGGCGCGTGGTGATACGGCCGTGGCCGTTGCGGCCGCCCTTGGAGTGGAGCGGACGCACCAGGGACTTCTCCGGCTCCGAGCGCGTGATCTCGACGAAGTCGCTCACGCTGGAGCCGCGACGGCCCGGCGTCGTCGGCTTGTACTTACGAATGCCCATCTTCTTCGCGCATTCCTTTGCGTATTGCTGGTTGAAGCGGTGTACGGCCGCGGCAGCGGCGGATCAGACCCCGAAGATGTCGATCCGGTCGCCGTCGGCGACCCGCACGATCGCGCGCTTGGTGTCCGGGCGCTTGCCGAACCCGAAGCGGGTGCGCTTGCGCTTGCCGGGACGGTTGATCGTGTTCACGCCGGTGACCTTCACGTCGAAGATCTTCTCGATCGCGATCTTGATCTGCGTCTTGTTGGCGTCCGGGCGCACGATGAACGTGTACTGGTTCTGGTCCTGCAGCCCGTAGCTCTTCTCGGAGATCACCGGCTCGACGATGATGTCCCGAGGGTCGGGGATCCTCACTGGTCGTCCTCCTCCGGCTTCTGGGCCTGCGAGGCACCCGAAGCGTGCGCCAGGAACTCCTCGTACCCGCGCTCGGTGAAGACCACGTCGTCGGCGTCGAGGACGTCGTAGGTGTTCACCTGGTCCGCGTCGAGGATGTGCACCTCGGCGAGGTTGCGCAGCGCGAGGCGGTTGGTCTCGTCGTTGCGGTCCAGGACCACGAGCACCTTGTCGGACTCGGTGACCTGGCGCAGGGCCTTCAGCGCGGTCCGGGTGCGCCCGCTGGTGACCTCGTCGGAGACGAACTCGGTGAGCAGGTGCACCCGCCCGTTGCGGGCCCGGTCCGACAGGGCGCCGCGCAGCGCGGCGGCCTTCATCTTCTTCGGGGTCCGCTGGGCGTAGTCGCGCGGCTGGGGGCCGTGCACGGTGCCGCCGCCGGTGAACTGGGGCGCGCGGGTCGAGCCCTGGCGGGCGCGGCCGGTCCCCTTCTGCCGGTAGGGCTTCTTGCCGCCGCCGCGGACCATGCCGCGGGTCTTGGTGGCGTGGGTCCCCTGCCGGGCCGCGGCCAGCTGCGCGTTCACGACCTGGTGCATGAGCGGGATGTTCGCCTGCTGGTCGAAGATCGCCTCAGGGAGCTCGACGCTCCGGCCGGCGGCGCCGTCGGGGCCCTTGACCTCGATCGTCGCCATAATCAGTTCTCCCCCTTCGCGGCCGTGCGGACCAGCACCAGGCCGCCGTTGGGCCCGGGCACCGCACCCTTGACCAGGATGAGGCCCTTCTCCGCGTCGACCGACTGGACCTTGAGGTTCTGCACGGTCGTCCGGTTGCTGCCCATCCGGCCGGCCATCCGCATGCCCTTGAACACGCGGCCGGGCGTGGCGCAGCCGCCGATGGCGCCCGGGGCGCGGTGCACCTTGTGGGCACCGTGCGAGGCCTTCAGGCCGCGGAAGCCGTGGCGCTTCATGACACCGGCGAAGCCCTTGCCCTTGCTGCGGCCGGTGACGTCGACGACCTGGCCGGTCTCGAAGTCGTCGGCGGACAGCTCCTGGCCGAGCGTGTACTCGGTGGCATCCGAGGTGCGGACCTCGACGTAGTGACGGCGCGGCGTCAGGTCGTGCTTGCGCAGGTAGTCGCCGAGCGGCTTGTTCACCTTGCGCGGGTTGACCTTGCCGTAGCCGAGCTGGACGGCGGAGTAGCCGTCGGTCTCCGGAGTCCGAACGCGCGTCACGACGCACGGGCCGGCCTTCAGGACGGTCACGGGCACGATCCTGCCCTGCTCGTCGAAGACCTGGGTCATGCCGAGCTTCTCGCCCAGGACTCCCTTGATCTGCTTGGTGGCCATGTCTGTGCGTCCCTTAAAGCTTGATCTCGATGTCGACGCCGGCCGGGAGGTCGAGACGCATGAGCGAGTCGACGGTCTTCGGCGTCGGGTCGATGATGTCGATCAGCCGCTTGTGCGTGCGCATCTCGAAGTGCTCCCGCGAGTCCTTGTACTTGTGCGGGGAGCGGATGACACAGTAAACGTTCTTCTCCGTCGGCAACGGCACCGGGCCAGCGACCTGCGCGCCGGTCCGCGTCACGGTCTCGACGATCTTGCGAGCCGAGCTGTCGATGACCTCGTGGTCATAGGCCTTGAGCCGAATGCGGATCTTCTGTCCCGCCATGGTGGCCTTTTCGTCCTTCGCTTCAGTGTCCGTAGAGGCGCGGAGCCGGCGAGCCGGCCCGGGCCCCGTCAGGGGGCGCCCTGTCGTTGTGTGGCTCTATTCACCTGAGAAACCGCTGCAGGGCTGTCCCCTGAGGTGCATCACCGCTACAGAGCCCGATGACGTCGTTCATGGTGCGGCGGTCGGGCGGCCTTCGGCGGCCCGACCGCCGCATACGGTCGTCCTACTTGAGGATCTTGGTGACGCGCCCGGCGCCCACGGTCCGGCCACCCTCGCGGATGGCGAACTTCAGGCCCTCCTCCATCGCGACCGGCTGGATCAGCTGGACCGTCATGCCGGTGCTGTCGCCCGGCATGACCATCTCGGTGCCCTCCGGCAGCGTGACGACGCCGGTGACGTCGGTGGTGCGGAAGTAGAACTGGGGCCGGTAGTTGTTGAAGAACGGGGTGTGGCGGCCGCCCTCGTCCTTGGACAGGATGACGACCTGGCCCTCGAACTCGGTGTGCGGGGTGGTGGTGCCCGGCTTGATGACGACCTGGCCGCGCTCCACGTCCTCGCGCTTGGTGCCGCGCAGCAGCAGACCGACGTTGTCGCCGGCCTGGCCCTGGTCGAGCAGCTTGCGGAACATCTCGACACCGGTGACCGTGGTGGTCTGCTTGTCTTCCTTGATGCCGACGATGTCCACGGTCTCGTTGACGTTGATGACACCGCGCTCGATGCGGCCGGTGACCACGGTCCCGCGGCCGGTGATCGAGAAGACGTCCTCGATCGGCATCAGGAACGGCTTGTCGGTGTCGCGCTCGGGCTCGGGGATGTTCTCGTCCACGGCCTTCATGAGCTCCAGGACGCCCTCGGCGGCGTCGGCGTCGCCCTCCAGCGCCTTGAGCGCGGAGACCTTGACGACCGGGACGTCGTCGCCCGGGAACTCGTACTCGCTGAGGAGCTCGCGGATCTCCATCTCGACGAGCTCGAAGATCTCCTCGTCGTCCACCATGTCGGCCTTGTTCAGGGCGACGACGATGTAGGGGACGCCGACCTGGCGGGCCAGGAGCACGTGCTCCTTGGTCTGCGGCATCGGGCCGTCGGTGGCGGCGACCACCAGGATGGCGCCGTCCATCTGCGCCGCACCCGTGATCATGTTCTTCACGTAGTCGGCGTGGCCGGGGCAGTCCACGTGGGCGTAGTGGCGCGCCTCGGTCTGGTACTCGACGTGGGCGACGGAGATGGTGATGCCGCGCTCGCGCTCCTCGGGAGCGTTGTCGATGTCCGCGAACGGCGTGAACGGGTTCATCTCCGGGAACGCGTCGTGCAGGACCTTGGTGATGGCCGCCGTCAGCGTGGTCTTGCCGTGGTCGATGTGCCCGATGGTGCCGATGTTGACGTGCGGCTTGCTCCGGTCGAACTTTGCCTTCGCCACTGGATCTCTCCTAGACGTACAGGGTTGCTAGCTGACTGGTTACGTGTTCGCGGTCATTCACCGCGGGCCTTGGCCACGATCTCTTCCTGCACGCTCGAGGGGACCTCGGCGTAGGAGTCGAAGACCATGGTGAAGTTCGCCCGGCCCTGCGTCCGACTGCGCAGGTCGCCCACGTAGCCGAACATCTCCGACAGGGGCACCTGGGCCTTGACGACCCGGCTCCCGCCGCGCTCCTCCATCGACTGGATCTGGCCGCGGCGGCTGTTCAGGTCGCCGACCACGTCGCCCATGTACTCCTCGGGCGTCGTGACCTCCACCGCCATGACGGGCTCCAGGATGACCGGCTTCGCCTTGCGGGCGGCCTCCTTGAACGCCATGGACCCGGCCACCTTGAAGGCGAGCTCGGAGGAGTCCACGTCGTGGTACTGACCGTCCCGCAGGGTCACCTTGACCCCGACGATCGGGTACCCGGCGAGGACGCCGAACTCGGCGGCCTCCTGGCAGCCCGCGTCCACCGAGGGGATGTACTCCCGCGGGATGCGGCCGCCGGTGATGTTGTTGACGAACTCGTAACCGCCGCTGTCACCTTCGCCGTCGGCCGCGAGCGGCTCCAGGTCGATGATGACGCGGCCGAACTGGCCCGAGCCGCCCGTCTGCTTCTTGTGGGTGTACTCGACCTTCTCGACCTTCTTGCGGACGGTCTCCCGGTAGGCCACCTGCGGCCGGCCGATGTTGGCCTCGACCTTGAACTCGTCCCGAAGGCGGTTCACCTGGACCTCGAGCTGGAGCTCGCCCATGCCCGACACGATGGTCTGGCCGGTCTCCTCGTCGGTCTTGACCTGGAAGGTCGGGTCCTCTTCGGAGAGCCGCTGGATCGCCAGGGAGAGCTTCTCCTGGTCGCTCTTGGTCTTGGGCTCGATGGCCACCTCGATCACCGGGACCGGGAAGGTCATCGACTCCAGCACGATCGGGTTGCCCGGGTCGCACAGGGTCTCACCGGTGGTGGTGTCCTTGAGCCCCATGACGGCGACGATGTCGCCGGCGCCCACGCTCTGGATCTCCTCGCGCTTGTTGGAGTGCATCCGGTAGATCTTGCCGATGCGCTCCTTGCGGCCCTTGAGGCTGTTCAGGACCTGGGTCCCGGCCTCCAGGACACCCGAGTAGACCCGGATGTAGGTCAGCTTGCCCAGGTGCGGGTCGCTCATGATCTTGAAGACCAGCGCGGAGAAGGGCTCCTCCTGGCTGGGCTTGCGGACGAGCGACTGCTCCTCGGAGTCGTCCTTGGGGTCGTGGCCCTGGACGCCGCTGATGTCGGCCGGCGCGGGCAGGTAGGCGACCACCGCGTCGAGCAGGGGCTGCACGCCCTTGTTCTTGAACGCGGAACCACAGGTGACCGGGATCGCGGTGCCGGCGATGGTGGCGCGGCGGATGGCGGGCACGATCTGCTCGATGGTGGGCTCGTTGCCCTCCAGGTAGAGCTCCATGATCTCGTCGTCGGCCTCGGCCAGCGTCTCGATCATGGTGTCGCGCGCCTCGCGGGCGGCTTCGGCGTACTCGTCGGGGATCTCGACCGTGTCGTAGGCCTCGCCGAGCTTGGCCTCCGCGTTCCACACGTAGGCCTTCATGCGGACCAGGTCGATGACGCCCTTGAAGTCCGACTCCGCGCCGATCGGCAGCTGGATCGCCATCGGGGTGGCGTTCAGGCGCTCGCGGATCATGTCCACGCAGCGCTGGAACTCCGCGCCGATCTTGTCCATCTTGTTGACGAAGCAGATCCGCGGCACCTCGTACCGGTCGGCCTGGCGCCAGACCTGCTCCGACTGCGGCTCCACGCCCTCCTTGGCGTCGAAGACCGCGACTGCGCCGTCCAGAACACGCAGCGACCGCTCGACCTCGGACGTGAAGTCCACGTGGCCGGGCGTGTCGATGATGTTGATGGTGTAGTCGTTCCAGTGGGTGGTGGTGGCGGCAGAGGTGATCGTGATGCCCCTCTGCTGCTCCTCCTTCATCCAGTCCATCGTGGCGGCGCCGTCGTGGACCTCGCCCACCTTGTGGGTCACACCGGTGTAGAACAGGATCCGCTCAGTCGTCGTGGTCTTGCCCGCGTCGATATGAGCCATGATCCCGATGTTGCGGACCTTGGCAAGGTCAAGAGCGGTGGTAGCCATGTGGCTCGTCTCTCTCGGTCTCAGGTATCGAGTAGCCCGCGGGGGTTACCAGCGGTAGTGAGCGAAGGCCTTGTTGGACTCCGCCATCTTGTGCGTGTCCTCACGCCGCTTGACGCTGGCACCGAGCCCGTTGCTCGCGTCGACCAGCTCGTTCATCAGGCGCTCGGTCATGGTCTTCTCGCGGCGCTGGCGCGAGTAGGTGACCAGCCAGCGCAGGGCGAGCGTGGTGCTCCGGGAGGCGCGGACCTCGACCGGGACCTGGTAGGTCGCGCCGCCGACGCGGCGGCTGCGGACCTCCAGGGAGGGCTTGACGTTGTCGAGCCCGCGCTTGAGGACGACCAGGGGGTCCTGACCGGTCTTCTCCCGCGCGCCCTCCAGCGCTCCGTAGACGATGTTCTGGGCGAGGGAGCGCTTGCCGTCCAGCAGCACCTTGTTGATCAGTGCGGTGACGAGCGGCGATCCGTAGACCGGGTCGGTGATCAGCTGGCGCTTCGGCGCCGGGCCCTTGCGCGGCATGCTTACTTCTCCTTCTTAGCGCCGTAACGGCTGCGCGCCTGCTTGCGGTTACGGACGCCCTGCGTGTCGAGCGAACCGCGGACGATCCGGTAGCGGACACCCGGCAGGTCCTTCACACGGCCGCCGCGCACGAGCACGATGGAGTGCTCCTGCAGGTTGTGGCCGATGCCGGGGATGTAGGCCGTGACCTCGATCCCGCTGCTCAGCTTCACACGGGCGACCTTGCGCAGCGCGGAGTTCGGCTTCTTGGGCGTAGTGGTGTAAACACGCGTGCACACACCACGACGCTGCGGACTCCCCTTCAGCGCCGGGGTCTTGTTCTTTGCGACCTTGTCCTGTCGGCCCTTGCGGACCAGCTGCTGGATGGTGGGCACCGCGTCTCCGTCTTCCTCGTGACCTACGCCGGTTCTCGTAGCCTTGTCGCTATCGACCTGCTGGATTTCCCGTTCCCCCCGACCCCCGCATCCGGGCGTGTCGGGCTCTGTCCCGCGGACGGCCGACACCGAATACGCCCGACCTGGCGGTCGAATGTCATGGGAGGAGGTGTCACGCGGCGCCGGACTCGCGACCGGCCCCGTGGGGCGGCGCGACGAGCGCACGCGCTGTGACCCGTTGGCTCACGGGCACGAAGTGCAAGGGTACCGAAGGGGTTGTGCCCGGTCAAAACGGGTTCGGCCCCCTGGGTACCGCTGTTCCTCGGACCTCATATCAGCCGTAGGTCGCTTCCCAGTGTAACGACCCCCGGGCAGTGCTCGGGCGCATTATCGGGCCACCGGGGCGCGTTCCCCGCCACAGCACACCGATGCGACATGGATCACTGCGCGTGGCGCCCTATTTCGGACGCCACCGGCGCCGCGCGCGCCCGATCCCGGCGCAGGTCGTGCCATCACGGTCCGGATGCGGATAAGCACGGGTGGTGCACGGGAGGCGCACGGGGGGCACGGACACGGAAGGGCCCGGGTCCGGACCGTGTCCGGACCCGGGCCCGCCGTCCTCGGGCCGCGCCCTACAGGACGAGGAGGTAGGCCGCCGCCGCGGCCGCCTCCAGGAGGAACAGGCCGAGGCCGACCCAGCCCAGAACGGTCCCGGTGCGCGCCTGGCCCTCGCCCTCGAACTCGCCGTGCGAGGAGCGGATCCGGCGCACCGCGCGGGGGCCGACGATGACCGCGGCCACCGACGTGAACAGGCCGATGCCGGGGATCAGGCCGATGACGCCGAGCCACATCGCGGCGGCGGCGCCGGTGTCCGGCTCGGCCCACACGTCGTCGATGCTGTCGTAGCCCGGGTAGTCGTCCCCGGCGTTTCCGCCGGGCGGCCGGTCCTCGAAGCCGGGGAACTCCTCGGCGACCCGGTCCCGCCGTCCCTGCCGCCCCGGGGCGTCCCCGCCCCGGGGCCCACCGTCGTAGCCGTCCCCGTAGCCGTCCCCGTAGCCGTCGTCGTACCGCTCGTCGTACCGCTCGTCGTACCCCTGCTCGGGGCCGCCCGGCCCGGCATTGCCCGGACCGGCGTACCCCTGATCGGCGTACCCCTGGTCCGGGACGGCGCTCCACTGCTGGGTGGCCGGCCCCTCCGGCTCCCAGCCGCCGGGCGCCGGGGCCTGCTGCCGCCCCCACTGGTCGCCCCACTGCTGCTCGCCGCTCCACGGGCCGGGCTCCGGGCCGTCCGACCCCGGGCGGCCCGGCTCGGGCCGGTCGGGGCCGCCGAAGGCGTCGGGGCCGTCGAACCTTCTGGGCCCCCCGAGCCCGTCGGGCGGGCCCAGCGGGTCGTCCCGGCCGATGGCCGGCATCGCCTGCGTCCCCTCGTAGGAGGGGCCGCGGGCGCCCTCCGCCCCCCACGCGCCGGGCGCGTGCGCGGGGCCGGAGCCGTACTCCTCGTCCCCGGCCGACGGAGGCGCCGCCCACTGCCGCTGCGCGGGGGCCTCGCCGAACGCCTCGGGATCGGCGGGCGGTGCCGCCGCCTCCTCCCGGGCCGAGCGCTGCTGCGCGGCGATCGAGCCGAGCGGGTCCGACGGGTCGAGGCCGCCCGCGGGGCGACCGGGGCCCGTGCCCTGCGGCGCCTGCCCGTCGGGGGCGCCCCGGTCGCTCCAGGGGCCGCCGGGGGCGAGCGGGTCGTAGTCGTCGTACCCGCCCGAGGAGGCCGCCTCGGGGGCCTCCGGCGCCTGCGGGCGCGTGCCGAACGGGTCCTGCGCGTACGGGTCCTGCGGAATGTAGGGCTCCTGGGCGGAGTCGCGCCCGGCCCGGCGGCGCTCCTCGTCGCGGATCGCCGCGTCGCGCACCTCCGACGGGAGGTTGTAGTCGTCGCGGCTGAACGCCCAGGTGTTGCCGCTGCCGGTGCCCAGGCCGCCGCCGAGGCCCGCGCTCCCCTCGCCCGGCGCGGCCCCCTCGGGCGCGCCGGACTCGGGTGCGGGCGCACCCCACGGGGCACCGCCCGCGCCCGGTCCGGGCGGAGCGGAGGGCTCCGGGGACAGCGGGTCGGAGCCGGGGGCCGCCGGGCCGCCGGACGCCCCGGGGCCGCCGGTGCCGCCGTAGCCCCAGGAGGGCGCCGAGGGGCCGGAGGCCCCGGGGACCTGCGGCTGCGGGCCCGTCCTCGCCGGGCCCCACAGCGGGTCGCTCCCCAGTGCGCCGGACGGTCCTTCCCCGTCACCGTCCGGCCCCGGGAATCCGCCGGTGCCGCGCCCCGGCGCGTCCGGCTCCCCCGAGCCGTCCGGGCCGGGGGCGGCGCTCGGCCACCCGCCGCTGTCGAGGACCCCGGGCACGGGCGCCTCGCCCCCGCCGCCCGCGGGGGGC
>NZ_ANBH01000068.1 GCF_000341185.1 Nocardiopsis chromatogenes YIM 90109 | reverse complement strand
GCGGCCCCCCCCCCCCCCCCCGCCGCTGTCGAGGACCCCGGGCACGGGCGCCTCGCCCCCGCCGCCCGCGGGGGGCTCCGGAGCGGGCGGCGGCGCCGGGTCGGCGCCTCCCCCGCCGCCGGAGGCCGACGGCCAGGCGCCGGACTCGACGTTCCAGACCGGCGCCTCCGGCTCCGGCGCGGGCTCACGGCGCGGCGGCCCGGCCCACGGGGTCTCCGGCGCACCGGGGCCGCCGGGGCCGGACGGGGCCGGGCCGGGCTCGAAGGAGCGGCCGACCGGCGGCCCCGAAGGCGGCGGCATCGGCGGGCCCGCGGGCGGCCCGGCGGGGGGCGCGGCGGGCGCGTCCCCCGGGGGCGGCCCGCCGACGGGAGGGCCGCTCGG
>NZ_ANBH01000067.1 GCF_000341185.1 Nocardiopsis chromatogenes YIM 90109 | reverse complement strand
GTCCCCGCCGGTGCCCGGGTATCCGCCGGCGCCCGGGTGGCCCCCGGTCGGCCAGGCGGGGCCGGCGGGCCCCTCCGGCGCCGGGGCCTCCCCCGCGCCGCCCTCCTCCTCATAGGGGTCCTGGTACTGGGACTGGGTGCGGTACCGGTCGCCGCTGGGCTGGAACCACGAACCCGCGTCGTCCGCGGGCCGAGGGTCCTCGTCGGGCGGCCGGTGCCGCTCTCCCCCGTTGTCCGTCACTGGTCCTCGTTCTCCCGACCGCGCATGAGCGCTCGACTCCCCTGACAGGTCCGCGCGGACCGCGTGGGCCCACCGGACACAGCGAACGGCGGCAGCCCACCCCGCACGGGATGGGCCACCGCCGTCACCGGATCGGTCAACCGATCTCTCCGAACTCCGTCCCGCCTCGGCGGGAGACGGCCCTACCGGTTGTAGGGCCCGAAGTCGTACTCCTCCAGCGGCACCGCCTCACCGGAGCCCTGGCCGAACGTGTACTCGCTGGGCTCCTCGTAGCCCGAGACCGAGTACATGGAGGCCTTGGCCTCCTCGGTCGGCTCGACCCGGACGTTGCGGTACTGCGGCATTCCGGTACCGGCCGGGATGAGCTTACCGATGATGACGTTCTCCTTGAGGCCGACCAGCGGGTCGCTCTTGCCGTGGATGGCGTTCTCGGTGAGCACCCGGGTGGTCTCCTGGAAGGAGGCCGCCGACAGCCACGACTCGGTGGCCAGCGAGGCCTTGGTGATGCCCAGCAGCACCGGGCGCCCGGCGGCCGGCTGGCCGCCTTCGGCCACGACCTGGCGGTTCACCGACTCGAACTTGGGCCGGTCCACCATCTCGCCGGGCAGCAGCTCGGTGTCGCCCGACTCCAGGATGTTCACCCGCTTGAGCATCTGCCGCACGATGATCTCGATGTGCTTGTCGTGGATCGAGACACCCTGCGACTTGTAGACCTCCTGCACCTCGTTGACCAGGTGCTGCTGCACCGCGCGCGGCCCCTGGATGCGGAGCACCTCGTGCGGGTTGATCGCACCCTGGATGAGCTGCTGGCCCACCTTGACCTGCGAGCCCTCCTCCACCAGGAGCTGGGCGCGCATGGGCACCGGGTAGGAGATCTCGTCCGAGCCGTCATTGGGGATCAGGACGATCTTGCGGCTCTTCTCCGTCTCCTCGATGCGGATCCGGCCGTCGAGCTCGGCGATGGGCGCCACACCCTTGGGGATGCGGGCCTCGAAGAGCTCGGTCACACGCGGCAGACCGTGGGTGATGTCCTGGCCGGCCGAACCGCCCATGTGGAAGGTCCGCATGGTCAGCTGGGTGCCGGGCTCACCGATCGACTGGGCGGCGATGATGCCGATGGCCTCGCCGACGTCCACCGGCTTGCCGGTGGCCATCGAGCGGCCGTAGCAGGAGCTGCACACGCCGATCTTGGCCTCGCAGGTGAGCGACGAGCGCACGCGCACCCGCTCCACCCCGGCCGCGACCAGCGTGTCGAGCACGCCCTCGGAGGTGTCGGTGCCCGCGGGCAGCAGCACCTCGCCGTCGACCACCACGTCCTCGGCGATGGTGCGGCCGAAGCCGGTGTTCTCCACGTTGTGCTTGCGCACCACGGTTCCGGCGGCGTTCCTCTCGCCGACCTCGTGCCAGAGCGAGCGGTCGGTGCCGCAGTCCACCTCGCGGACGATGACGTCCTGGGCCACGTCCACCAGGCGCCGGGTGAGGTACCCGGAGTCGGCGGTGCGCAGCGCCGTGTCCGCCAGGCCCTTGCGCTGGCCGTGGGTGGAGATGAAGTACTCCAGCACCGACAGGCCCTCGCGGTAGGAGGCCTTGATCGGCCGCGGGATGGTCTCACCCTTGGTGTTGGAGACCAGACCGCGGATACCGGCGATCTGGCGGACCTGCATCGGGTTGCCCCGGGCGCCCGACTGGACCATCATCCACACCGGGTTGTCGGAGGGGAAGTTGTCCTCCATCTCCTTGGCGACGTCGTTGGTCGCCTTGGTCCAGTTCTCGGTGAGCTCCTGGCGCCGCTCGTCGTCGGTGATCAGGCCGCGGTCGTACTCGCGCTGGATCTTGTCCGCGTAGCGCTCGTAGGACTCCATGATCTCGTCCTTGCGCGGCGGCGTGAGGACGTCCCCGATGCCGATGGTCAGGCCCGAGCGGGTCGCCCACTTGTACCCGGCGTCCTTGAACGCGTCCAGCGTGGTGGCCACCTGGACCTTGGGGTAGTTCTCGGCCAGCTCGTTGACCAGTGCCGAGACCTGCTTCTTGCCCACCTGGTAGTTGACGAACGGGTAGTCCGTCGGGGTGGTCTCGTTGAACAGGTACCGGCCCAGGGTGGTCTCGAGCATGTAGGGCTCGCCGGCCACGTGCCCCTCGGGGGCCTCCCACTCGCTCGGCGGCACCACGTCGCCCGGGACCCGCAGCCGGATCTTCGCCTGGATGTCCAGCTCGCCGCCGTCGTAGGCCATGATCGCCTCGGACGGGCTGCTGTAGGCCCGGCCCTCGCCCCGGCCGCCCTCCTTGAGGGTGGTCAGGTAGTACAGCCCGATGATCATGTCCTGGGTGGGCATGGTCACCGGCTTGCCGTCGGACGGCTTGAGGATGTTGTTGGTGGCCAGCATCAGCAGCCGCGCCTCGGCCTGGGCCTCGGCGGACAGCGGCAGGTGGACCGCCATCTGGTCGCCGTCGAAGTCGGCGTTGAAGGCGGTGCACACCAGCGGGTGGATCTGGATGGCCTTGCCCTCGACCAGCTGCGGCTCGAAGGCCTGGATGCCCAGGCGGTGCAGCGTGGGCGCGCGGTTGAGCAGCACCGGGTGCTCGGTGATGACCTCTTCCAGCACGTCCCACACGACCGGGCGGGACCGCTCCACCATGCGCTTGGCGCTCTTGATGTTCTGCGCGTGGTTCAGGTCGACCAGGCGCTTCATCACGAACGGCTTGAACAGCTCCAGCGCCATCTGCTTGGGCAGGCCGCACTGGTGCAGTTTGAGCGTGGGGCCGACGACGATGACCGAACGGCCGGAGTAGTCGACGCGCTTGCCCAGCAGGTTCTGGCGGAACCGGCCCTGCTTGCCCTTGAGCATGTCGGACAGCGACTTCAGCGGGCGGTTGCCCGGCCCGGTGACCGGGCGGCCGCGGCGCCCGTTGTCGAACAGCGCGTCGACGGCCTCCTGCAGCATCCGCTTCTCGTTGTTGACGATGATCTCGGGCGCGCCCAGGTCGAGCAGGCGCTTGAGCCGGTTGTTCCGGTTGATGACCCGGCGGTACAGGTCGTTCAGGTCGGAGGTGGCGAACCGGCCGCCGTCCAGCTGGACCATGGGGCGCAGGTCCGGCGGGATCACCGGGACGCAGTCGAGCACCATGCCCATGGGGCTGTTGCGGGTGTTCAGGAACGCCGAGACGACCTTGAGCCGCTTCAGGGCGCGGGCCTTCTTCTGGCCCTTGCCGCTGCGGATGGTCTCGCGCAGCTTCTCGGCCTCGGCGTCGAGGTCGAAGTTGGCCAGGCGCTCCTGGATGGCCTGGGCGCCCATGCCGCCGCGGAAGTACTTGCCGAAGCGGTCCCGCATCTCGCGGTAGAGCATCTCGTCGCCCTCGAGGTCCTGGACCTTCAGGCCCTTGAAGCGGTTCCAGACCTCGTCGAGGCGGTCGATCTCGCGCTGCACCCGGTCGCGGATCTGGCGCATCTCGCGCTCGGCCGACTCGCGGACCTTGCGCCGCGCGTCGCCCTTGGCGCCCTGGTCCTCCAGCTCGGCCAGGTCGGCCTCGAGCTTCTTGTGGCGCTCCTCGACCTGGGAGTCGCGCCGCTGCTCCATGTGCCGGCGCTCGACCGAGACCTGCGCCTCCAGCGAGGGCAGGTCGCGCTCGCGGGCCTCGTTGTCCACCCACGTCACCATGTAGGCGGCGAAGTAGATGATCTTCTCGAGGTCCTTGGGGGCCAGGTCCAGCAGGTAGCCCAGGCGGCTGGGAACGCCCTTGAAGTACCAGATGTGGGTCACGGGAGCGGCCAGCTCGATGTGGCCCATGCGCTCACGGCGCACCTTGGCCCGGGTGACCTCGACACCGCAGCGCTCGCAGATGATGCCCTTGAACCGGACGCGCTTGTACTTGCCGCAGTAGCACTCCCAGTCCCGGGTCGGGCCGAAGATCTTCTCGCAGAAGAGCCCGTCCTTCTCCGGCTTCAGGGTGCGGTAGTTGATCGTCTCCGGCTTCTTGACCTCACCGTGCGACCACTGGCGGATGTCGTCGGCCGTGGCCAGGCCGATGCGCAGCTCGTCGAAGAAATTGACGTCGAGCACTTAATTCGTCCCCTGCTCTCGAAGCTTGCGGAAGTCAGACCTCTTCGACGCTGCTCGGCTCCCGCCGACCCAGGTCGATTCCCAGTTCTTCCGCAGCACGGAAGACGTCCTCGTCGGTGTCGCGCATCTCGATGGACATACCGTCACTGGACAGAACCTCCACGTTCAGGCAGAGCGACTGCATCTCCTTGATGAGGACCTTGAAGGACTCGGGGATGCCGGGCTCCGGGATGTTCTCGCCCTTGACGATGGCCTCGTAGACCTTCACACGGCCCAGGACGTCGTCGGACTTGATGGTGAGCAGCTCCTGCAGCGCGTAGGCGGCGCCGTAGGCCTCCAGGGCCCAGACCTCCATCTCGCCGAAGCGCTGGCCGCCGAACTGCGCCTTTCCACCCAGCGGCTGCTGGGTGATCATCGAGTACGGGCCCGTGGAGCGGGCGTGGATCTTGTCGTCCACCAGGTGGTGCAGCTTCAGGAAGTAGGTGTAGCCCACCGCGATCGGCTCGTCGAACGGCTCGCCGGTGCGGCCGTCGAACAGCCACGCCTTGCCGTCGGCGTTGATCAGCCGGTCGCCGTCGGGGTTGGGCAGCACCGACTGCAGCAGGCCGGTGATCTCGTCCTCGCGCAGGCCGTCGAAGACCGGGGTGGCCACGGTGCTGCCGGGCGGCACCTCTCCGGTGCCGATGGCGCGCAGCCGCTGCTTCCACTCCTCCGGCCCGTCGTCGACCTGCCAGCCGTTGGCCGCCAGCCAGCCCAGGTGGATCTCCATGATCTGGCCGACGTTCATCCGGCCGGGCACGCCCAGCGGGTTGAGCACGATGTCGACCGGGGTGCCGTCCTCCATGAACGGCATGTCCTCCTGCGGCAGGATCTTGGCGATGACGCCCTTGTTGCCGTGGCGGCCGGCCAGCTTGTCGCCGTCGGTGATCTTGCGCTTCTGCGCCACGTAGACGCGGACCAGCTCGTTGACGCCGGGCGGCAGCTCGTCGCCCTCCTCGCGGCTGAACACGCGCACGCCGATGACCTTGCCGGACTCGCCGTGCGGCACCTTCAGGGAGGTGTCGCGGACCTCGCGGGCCTTCTCGCCGAAGATGGCGCGCAGCAGGCGCTCCTCCGGGGTCAGCTCGGTCTCGCCCTTGGGGGTCACCTTGCCGACCAGGATGTCGCCGTCGACGACCTCGGCGCCGATCCGGATGATGCCGCGGTCGTCCAGGTCGGCGAGGACCTCCTCGCTGACGTTGGGGATCTCGCGGGTGATCTCCTCCGGGCCGAGCTTGGTGTCGCGGGCGTCGACCTCGTGCTCCTCGATGTGGATCGAGGACATGACGTCGTCCTGGACCAGCCGCTGGGACAGCACGATGGCGTCCTCGTAGTTGTGGCCCTCCCAGGACATGTACGCCACGAGCAGGTTCTTGCCCAGCGACATCTCGCCCTGGTCGGTGGAGGGGCCGTCGGCCAGGACCTGGCCCTCCTCGACCCGGACGCCCTCGTCGACCACGGGCCGCTGGTTGAAGCAGGTGCCCTGGTTGGAGCGGCGGAACTTGCCCAGCCGGTAGGTCTTGCGGCCGCCGTCGTCGGCCATGACGGTGATGTAGTCGGCGGTGACGTCCTCGACCACGCCGGCCTTCTCGGCCAGCACCACGTCGCCGGCGTCGGTGGCGGCGCGGTACTCCATGCCGGTGCCGACCATGGGCGCCTCGGCGCGCAGCAGCGGCACCGCCTGGCGCTGCATGTTGGACCCCATCAGCGCGCGGTTGGCGTCGTCGTGCTCCAGGAACGGGATCATCGCGGTGGCCACGGAGACCATCTGGCGCGGGGAGACGTCCATGAAGGACACCTCGTCCGGCACGACCGCCTCGAACTCGCCGCCCTTGGTGCGGGCGAGCACCCGCTCGTCGGTGAAGGTGCCGTCGGCCGCGACCGGGGTGTTGGCCTGGGCGATGACGTAGCGGTCCTCCTCGTCGGCGGTCAGGTAGACCACCTCCTCGGTGACGCGCCCGCCCTCGACCCTGCGGTAGGGCGTCTCGACGAACCCGAAGGAGTTGACCCGCCCGTACCCGGCCAGCGAGCCGATCAGGCCGATGTTCGGGCCTTCCGGGGTCTCGATGGGGCACATGCGGCCGTAGTGCGACGGGTGCACGTCGCGGACCTCGAAGCCCGCGCGCTCACGGGACAGACCGCCCGGCCCCAGCGCCGACAGGCGGCGCTTGTGGGTCAGCCCGGCCAGCGGGTTGGTCTGGTCCATGAACTGGGACAGCTGGCTGGTGCCGAAGAACTCCTTGATGGAGGCGACGACCGGCCGGATGTTGATCAGCGTCTGCGGCGTGATCGCCTCGACGTCCTGGGTGGTCATGCGCTCGCGGACGACGCGCTCCATGCGGGCCAGGCCCAGCCGGACCTGGTTCTGGATGAGCTCGCCGACCGTGCGCAGCCGCCGGTTGCCGAAGTGGTCGATGTCGTCGGTCTCGATCGGGCGCTCGCCGATCGCGGTGTCCATCGACTCCTCGCCGGCGTGCAGCCGGACCAGGTAGTCGACGGTGGCGACGATGTCGTCCTCGGTCAGGGTGCCCTGGGTGAAGTCCGTCTCCAGCCCGAGCTTCTTGTTGATCTTGTAGCGGCCGACCTTGGCCAGGTCGTAGCGCTTGGGGTTGAAGTACAGGTTCTCCAGCAGCGCCTGGGCCGACTCCTTCGTCGGGGGCTCGCCCGGGCGCAGCTTGCGGTAGATGTCCAGCAGCGCGTCGTCGGTGCCGGCCGTGGGGTCCTTCTCCAGCGTGTTGCGGATGGACTCGTAGTGGCCGAAGCGCTCCAGGATCTGGTCGGTGGTCCAGCCCAGCGCCTTGAGCAGCACGGTGACGGCCTGCTTGCGCTTGCGGTCGATGCGGACGCCGACGAAGTCGCGCTTGTCGACCTCGAACTCCAGCCACGCGCCGCGGGACGGGATGACCTTGCAGCCGAACAGGTCCTTGTCCGAGGTCTTGTCGACCTGGCGGTCGAAGTACACGCCCGGGGACCGGACCAGCTGCGAGACGACGACCCGCTCGGTGCCGTTGATGATGAAGGTGCCCTTGACGGTCATGAGCGGGAAGTCGCCCATGAAGACCGTCTGGCTCTTGATCTCGCCGGTGTCGTTGTTGATGAACTCCGCGGTGACGAACATGGGCGCGGAGTACGTCATGTCCTTGTCCTTGCACTCCTCTTCGGAGTACTTGGGCGGCTCGAACCGATGGTCGCGGAACGACAGCGACATCGTGCCCGAGAAGTCCTCGATCGGACTGATCTCCTCGAAGATCTCTTCGAGACCGGACTGCTCCGGAACGTCCTTGCGACCCGCCTCGAGGGCGGCCTCGACTCGGGCGCGCCACTTCTCGTTTCCGAGCAGCCAGTCGAAGGACTCGGTCTGCAGCGCGAGAAGGTCGGGGACCTCGAGCGGTTCGTTGATACGGGCGAACGAAACGCGGTTCGGACCAAGGGCGTTAGCGGAGGCGTTGCGCGAGGCTGCCAACAGGGGTCCTTCCGAAGGCTTGTGGCGGTTGATGCGCGCGCACGCCGGACGACCCGGGTCGTTGTTCGATGGGGGAAGCCTCCGGGGCTCCCGGTGGCCTCCGCCGTCGAGGTGGCACGTGCAGTCGATGGGCCGAGACCACGGGTGATCAGGGCGCGGAACGCACGGACACCGGCACAGGGGTCGTCAAAGGGCAGCGCAAAAGGGCAGTGTAGCCGAATACTACACCGCTGTCCAACCGCATCCCCCGGAGTCAGTCACGACACCACGCAGCATCGCTCCCTCAGGCGGATCCGTCAAGCCCGGAGGGCCTTCCCGGCCTCGCCGGACGCCCGTGAGAGGTCCCACAGGACACGGCGGGTGTGAGCGATGAGACATCGGGGAAGGAGACCTTGTTCCAAGGGTCGGTCGAACGCGGGTGGAACGGGCGGGCGGCACGGCGGCGCCCCCGCCCAACGAGGAAGGCCGCCCCGGAATTCCGGGACGGCCTCCCCCATGGCGCGGCGGCCCCGCGTGCGGGGTCCGCCCGTCGGCCCTACTTGAGGGTGACGGTGGCGCCGGCGCCCTCCAGGGCCTCCTTGGCCTTGTCGGCGTTCTCCTTGCTGACGCCCTCCATCAGCGGCTTGGGGGCGTTGTCGACCAGGTCCTTGGCCTCCTTCAGACCCAGGCTCGTGAGGCCGCGGACCTCCTTGATGACCTGGATCTTCTTGTCGCCGGCCGACTCGAGGATGACGTCGAACTCGCTCTGCTCCTCCACGTCGGCGGCGGCACCGTCGGCGGTGGGAGCGGCGGCCACGACGGCGGCCGGGGCGGCGGCCTCGACGTCGAACTTCTCCTCGAACAGCTTCACGAACTCGGAGAGCTCGAGGAGGGTCATCTCCTCGAAGGCGCTGAGGAGCTCTTCGTTGCTGAGCTTCGCCATGGTTGCGATCTCTCTTTCTTCCCGAACACGGGCGCCCCTCGGCGCCGTGCCATGGTCTTCTTAGGCCTCGTCCGACTTCTTCTCGTGCAGCGCCTGTGCCAGGCGGGCGAGCTTGGTCGGAAGAGCCTGGAACGTGGCGGCGGCCTGGCCCTGCTTGGACTTGAGGACGCCGGCCAGCTTCGCGAGGAGAACCTCGCGGGACTCAAGGTCGGCCAGCTTGGTGATCTCTTCGGGGCCCATCGTCTTGCCGTCGATGTAGCCGCCCTTGATCACCAGAGGCGGGTTGTCCTTCGCGAAGTCACGCAGGCCCTTGGCCGCCTCGACCACGTCACCGCGGACGAAGGCGATGGCCGACGGCCCCTCGAAGAGCTCGAGGGCCTCCTCGTCAAGCTCGGCCTCCTTGGCCGCGATCTTGCCGAGGGTGTTCTTCACGACGCGGAACCGCGCGTTCTGGCCGAGGCTGCGCCGCAGATTCTGCATCTGGGCGACGCTGAGCCCCCGGTATTCGGCAAGCACGGCGCCCTGCGAGCTCTTGAACTCCTCGCTGAGCTCGGCGACCGCGGCTGCCTTATCCGGCCTCGCCATGGGACTCCTTCCAACAGTGAACGCCGGGGATTCCAGGGACCTGGGCGAGGCGGGCGGGCGCGGCATGAAAAAAGCCCCGGCGCAGGGCACGGGGCACGACCGAGGACGGGCGAACGCGACGATACGATCGCGCACACGTCTCGGAAGAGCTCTCATCACACCTGCGCAGGCCGCCCGACCTCGTCGGGACCTTGGGCCGCCCTCAGGGCGGCGACCGGCGGTCTTCGGCACTCACCATCCTAGGGCATCCCGTAGGCGGTGGAGCACGTGAGCGGGCGGGTGTGCGCGGAGGCACACCGCGGGGGCCGCCGGGCGGCGCCCCCCGCCTCCCCCTTCAGGACGCGAAGAAGGCCCCGGACCGCGGATGCGGTCCGGGGCCCAGGGCGTTCGCGCCCTCACGGCTCAGCCCGTACGGGTCAGGCGGCGGCGCCGACCCGGGTCACCGACGGGTCGACCGGGATGCCGGGGCCCATCGTGGTGGTGAGGTTGGCCTTCTTGATGTAGCGGCCCTTGGCCGCGGACGGCTTCAGGCGCAGGACCTCCTCCAGCGCGGCCGCGTAGTTCTCCAGCAGCTGCTGGTCGTCGAACGAGGCCTTGCCGATGATGAAGTGGAGGTTGCCGTGGCGGTCGACCCGGAACTCGATCTTGCCGCCCTTGATGTCGGCGACGGCCTTGGCCACGTCCGGGGTGACCGTGCCGGTCTTGGGGTTGGGCATCAGGCCGCGGGGGCCCAGAACCCGGCCCAGGCGGCCGACCTTGCCCATCAGGTCCGGGGTGGCCACCACGGCGTCGAAGTCCAGGAAGCCCTTCTGGATCTCCTCCACCAGGTCGTCGTCGCCGACGAAGTCGGCGCCCGCGGCACGCGCGGCCTCGGCCTTGTCGCCGGTGGCGAAGACCAGGACCCGAGCGGTCTTGCCGGTGCCGTGCGGAAGGTTGACGGTGCCGCGGACCATCTGGTCGGCCTTGCGCGGGTCGACGCCCAGGCGCAGGGCCACCTCGACGGTGGGGTCGAACTTCACGGAGACGGTCTGCTTGGCGAGCTTCACGGCGTCGGCCGGCGTGTAGAGCCGGTCGCGGTCCACCAGGGAGCTGGCCTTGCGGTGGTTCTTGCTGCGCTTCATGCGGTTCTCCTGACGAGAGGTGTGGTGTGCGGGCCGCGCAGGGCCCTGCCACGGGTCGAGGCCGGGACTACTTGACGACGAAGCCCATGGAGCGGGCGGTGCCGGCGACGATCTGGGTCGCGGCCTCGACGTCGTCGGTGTTCAGGTCCGGCAGCTTGGTCTGGGCGATCTCCCGGACCTGGTCGGCGGTGATGGTGCCGGCCGTGCTGCGGCCCGGGTCGGCCGAGCCCTTGTCGACCCCGGCCGCCTTGAGGATCAGCTTCGGCGCCGGCGGCGTCTTGGTGACGAACGTGAAGGAGCGGTCCTCGTAGATGGTGATCTCTACGGGGATGACGTTCCCGCGCTGGGCTTCCGTGGCAGCGTTGTACTGCTTGCAGAAGTCCATGATGTTGACGCCGTGCGGGCCCAGCGCGGTACCGACGGGCGGGGCCGGGGTGGCCTGGCCCGCGGGGAGCTGAACCTTGACGAGCGCCGCGATCTTCTTCTTCGGAGGCATTTCGGGTCCTTTGCCTGATCTGCGTTGCTTCGCGGCCCCTCGGGCGCGCCGGAGGGCGTGCACGGGGCACGCATGTCGCGCGGAGCGGGGCCGACAGGGGCCCTGCGCTCGGCAGGGCGCGGTGGGGCCGCCCGGAAGGCGGACCCACCAAGTCTACGTGCTCGTGCGGGCGGCCGTGTCCGGCCGCCCGCGGTCCGAGCGGGGTGCTCAGATCTTGGAGACCTGGTTGAAGCCCAGCTCCACCGGGGTCTCGCGGCCGAAGATGGAGACCAGGACCTTGAGCTTCTGGGTGTCGGGGTTGATCTCGCTGACGGTCGCCGGGAGCGTGGCGAACGGGCCCTCCATGACGGTGACCGACTCGCCCACCTCGTAGGCGACGTCGCCGCGCGGCTCGGGGCGCTCGCCGGGCTTGGCCTGCTCCGGCTCCTCCTCCGCCTCAGGCGCCAGCAGGTCGGCGACCTCCTGGATGCTCAGCGGCGCGGGCCGGTTGGACAGGCCCACGAATCCGGTGACGCCCGGGGTGTTGCGGATGGCCGACCACGACTCGTCGGTCAGCTCCATGCGCACCAGCACGTAGCTGGGCAGCACCTTCTCGGTGACCTGCTGCCGCTTGCCGCCCTTGACCTCGGTGACCTCCTGGGTGGGCACCTCGACCTGGAAGATGTAGTCCTCCATGTTGAGCGACTGGGTGCGGCTCTCGACATTGGCCTTCACGCGGTTCTCGTAGCCCGCGTAGGTGTGCACGACGTACCAGTCGCCGGGAAGCAGCCGGAGCTCGATCTTGAACTCCTCGACCGGGTCGAGCCGGGGGGCCTCGTCGGCCTCGGCCTCATCGCTCCCGGACTCGGCCTCGGGGCCGCCGGAGCCCTCGGCACCGCCGTCCTCGGCGGCCGCCTCCTGCTCGGGCTGCTCCTCCTCGGCGCGCTGGCCGGCCTCTTCCTCTGACGCCTGATCCAGATCCTCTTCCGGGAGGTCGCCAGAGGTCAGTGGGGACTCGGACACGGCTGCTCTTTCTCTCGTCGGTTACGCCCGCCGAGCACCGCGCGTACGCCGCGCCGGTGCCGGTTCCTGCCAGCTTACGGCGTCGCAGGGCGCACCGTGACCAGGCGCGGCCCGGGGCGGGAGCGCTTCTAGAAGACGGCCTGCTCGCCGCCGTTGCCCCCGAAGGTTCCATAGAGCCAGGTGATGGCCTCGCCGAAGCCGAAATCGAGGAGTGAGACGTAGCCGACCATGATGACCACGAAGACGATCACGACGATCGTGTACGTGATGAGTTCGCGGCGGGTGGGCCAGCGGACCTTGCGCAGCTCACCGACGACCTGCTTGGTGAAGGTCACCGGACCCGCACGACGCTGGGGCTCCTTGCCGGGCTTAGCGTCGGCGTTGGTCTGAGTCACCTGAGGTCCTTAGGGTCGGGTCCGATGCGCACCTCATACACATCTGTCCTTGCAGGGCAGGAGGGACTCGAACCCCCAACCGCCGGTTTTGGAGACCGGTGCTCTACCAATTGAGCCACTGCCCTTCGCGGCGACCGCGCGGTTCCCACCATAGCCGGTTCCGCGCCCGGATGCGCACTCGGAGCCGGTGCCCCGCAGGAGCGCCCCCGGGACCGCCGGGTCGCCTGAGTCTATTGCCTATCGGCTCCGCGGGCCAACCCGCGGGCCCCGGCGCCGGTCACCGCGTGAAAGCATGGGCCCATGAGTGACCGACCTCGTATCTCGCAACGTATCGGCGGCATCTCCGAGTCGGCGACGCTCGCCGTGGACGCCAAGGCCAAGGCCATGAAGGCCGAGGGCCGCCCGGTGATCGGCTTCGGCGCCGGGGAGCCGGACTTCCCGACCCCCGACTACATCGTGGAGGCGGCGGCCGAGGCCGCCCGCAACCCGCGCTTCCACCGCTACACCCCCGCCGGCGGGCTGCCGGAGCTGAAGGAGGCGCTGGCCGCCAAGACGCTGCGCGACTCCGGCTACGAGGTGGACCCGGCCCAGGTGCTCGTCACCAACGGCGGCAAGCAGGCCATCTACGAGGCCTTCGCCACCCTGCTGGACCCGGGCGACGAGGTCATCGTCATCGCCCCGTACTGGACCACCTACCCCGAGTCGATCAAGCTCGCGGGCGGGGTGCCGCGCTACGTGGTGACCGACGAGTCCACCGGCTACCTGGCCACCGTCGAGCAGCTGGAGCAGGCCCGGACCGAGCGCACCAAGGTGCTGCTGTTCGTGTCGCCGTCCAACCCGACGGGCGCGGTGTACACCCCCGAGCAGGTGCGCGAGATCGGCCGCTGGGCGGCCGGGAAGGGCCTGTGGGTGCTCACCGACGAGATCTACGAGCACCTGGTCTACGGCGACGCGCGGTTCTCCTCCATCCCCGTGGAGGTCCCCGAGCTGGCCGACCGCACGGTGGTCGTCAACGGCGTCGCCAAGACCTACGCCATGACCGGATGGCGCGTGGGGTGGGTCGTCGGCCCCAAGGACGTCGTCAAGGCCGCGTCCAACCTGCAGTCGCACGCGACCTCCAACGTGGCCAACGTCTCCCAGGCGGCGGCGCTCGCGGCGGTCTCCGGCGACCTGTCCGCGGTGGCCGAGATGCGCGAGGCCTTCGACCGGCGGCGGCGCACCATCGTGCGGATGCTCAACGACATCCCCGGTGTCGTCTGCCCCGAGCCGCAGGGCGCCTTCTACGCCTACCCCTCGGTGAAGGGCCTGCTGGGCAAGGAGATCCGCGGCAAGCGGCCGCAGGACTCCTCCGAGCTGGCGCAGCTCATCCTGGAGCAGGCCGAGGTCGCGGTCGTCCCCGGCGAGGCCTTCGGGACCCCCGGGTACCTGCGGCTGTCCTACGCGCTGGGCGACGCCGACCTGGCCGAAGGCGTCGGCCGGATGCAGAAGCTGCTGGGCGAGGCCTCCTGAGGCCCGTCCGGGCCGAGGACCGCGCGCCGCACGCCCCGGCCGGGGCGTGCGGCGCGTCTCATTTCGCATACGACGCCCGGCGCGACCGGCGCCCATACGGCACCATTGGTCCATGGAACGCCCCATCGCGCTGCTGCCCAAGGCCCACCTGCACCTCCACTTCACCGGTTCGATGCGGCACACCACGCTGGTGGAGCTCGCCGAGAGGCGCGGGGTGCACCTGCCCCACGCCCTGGCCGAGGAATGGCCGCCGGAGCTGAGCGCCGCCGACGAGCGCGGCTGGTTCCGGTTCCAGAGGCTGTACGACATCGCCCGCTCGGTGCTGCGCGAGCCCGAGGACATGTACCGGCTGCTGCGGGAGGCCGCCGAGGACGAGGCGGCCGCCGGGTCGCGGTGGCTGGAGATCCAGGTCGACCCGAGCGGGTACGCCTCCCGGTTCGACGGGCTCACCGCCACCCTGGAGCTGGTCCTGGATGCGGCCCGCACCGCGGAGCGGGCGACCGGCGTGCACATCGGGCTGATGGTGGCGGCCAACCGCACCAGGCACCCCATGGACGCCAAGGCGCTGGCCCGGCTGGCCAGGCAGTACGCGGACAAGGGCGTGGTGTCGTTCGGCCTCAACAACGACGAGCGCCGGGGGCGTGCGCTGGAGTTCGAGGGCGCGTTCCGCATCGCCAAGCGCGCGGGGCTGCTGTCCGCGCCGCACGGGGGCGAGCTGCAGGGGCCGCGCAGCGTGCGCGAGTGCCTGGACGAGCTCGGCGCCGACCGGGTGGGGCACGGGGTGCGCGCGGTCGACGACCCCTACCTGGTGGAGCGCATCGCCACGCAGGGGGTGACGCTGGAGGTGTGCCCGTCCTCCAACGCGAGCCTGGGCGTGGTCGCCGAGGTGGGGCACGTGCCGCTGCGGCGGCTGTTCGACGGGGGCGTCCCGATCGCGCTCGGCGCCGACGACCCGCTGCTGTTCGGGCCCCGGCTGGCGGAGCAGTACGAGATCGCGCGGTCGGTCTTCGGGTTCGGCGACGCGGAGCTGGCCGAGCTGGCGCGGATGTCGGTCCGGGGGTCGGGGGCGCCGGAGTGGCTGAAGAAGGAGATGCTTTCGGGGGTGGACGAGTGGGAGTCCCGCTCCCCCGAGGAGCTCCAGGGCGCCGGGGGACCGGCTCAGACCCCGGACACCATCAGCACGCCCTGAAGGGTCATCACCGCCCCGGCGGCGAAGAACAGGACCGCGGCGGCGATCTGCACGGCGCGCTCGGGGAGCCTCTTGCCGAGGAGCGCGCCGAGGNNCCATCCCGACGGTGGAGCCGATCCAGACCGGCAGCCAGTGGTACCGGGTGCCGACGGTGATGGTGGCCAGCATGGTCTTGTCGCCGAGTTCGGCGATGAAGAAGACGGCGGCCACGGTGAGGAAGGCCGAGCGGATGCGCCGGGAGGCGGCCCGCCGCTCGTCGGCCTCGGTCATCTCGTCCCCGCGCAGGGTCCACAGGCCGAAGCCGAGGAAGGCGGCCCCGGCGGCGAGGGTGACCCAGTCGGTGGGCAGGGCCAGGCCCAGGACCTCGGCGAGCAGCACGCTGAGGCCGTGGACGGCGACGGTGGCGGCGGTGATCCCCGCCAGCACGGTCCACCAGCGGTAGCGGGTGGCCAGGGAGAGGGCCACCAGCTGGGTCTTGTCGCCCATCTCGGCGAGGAAGACGACGAGGGTGCCCGCCGCGAGCGCGGGGAGGAATTCCATCCGGTCCGCCTTTCAGCCCGGCGGGCCGGTGGTGCGGGGACGCCCCTTCCGGCCCGGTGAGATGCCATTACCGGGCCGAAGGTCTCGTCCGCCCGCCTGTGCAGCGGGCTCCCGCGGCCGGGCCGCGCACGGGGCGGGCCAGTGTGTCGACCGCGGGAATTGGGGACTACTCCCCTTCGGCTGCCCCGACTCTAGGACAGGCAAAATTCCGAACACAATTCATGGATCCCCCTGAAGGGAAAAGGGAAATTCCCCGAAGATAGGAGTTGGGAGGCCCTAACTCCCTTTTAAGGAAAGCCGCCCCGCCCGCTCCCTCCGGGAAGGTGCGGACGGGGCGATGAGGGAACGCCGTCGGCCCCAGGGGGTGTTGCGTGGGTCATGGCCGTAGACGGCACTGGCGGTGTCATGTGCATCGCAAGGACGCTGGGAGAGTCGGTCAGCAGGCTGTCGACCGATGAGAACGCGGCGAGGGGCGTGCCCGGGCGCCGCGCAGTAGGCCGTGACCCACGCAACACCCCCTAGAGCTGCACGCCGACCATCACCGGCTCGTTGACCAGCACCACCCCGAAGCGGTCGGCGACCCCCGCGCGGACCTCGCGGGCCAGCGCGAGCAGGTCCCGGGTGGTGGCGCCGCCCGGGTTGGTCAGGGCCAGGGTGTGCTTGCCCGAGATGCGCGCCGGGCCCGCGCCGTACCCCTTGGTGAAGCCCGCCCTGTCGATGAGCCAGGCGGCGGAGGTCTTGACGCGCCCGCCGCTCTCCGGGAACGCCGGGGGCTCCACGTCCGGGCCCAGGTGCTCGGCCGCGCGCTTGCGCAGGTCCTCGAACTCGGCCTCGGTGAGGACGGGGTTGGTGAAGAAGGATCCGGCGCTGCGGGTGTCGGGGTCGTCGGGGTCGACGACCATGCCCTTGCCGCGGCGCAGCTCCAGCACGGTGGCGCGGGCGTCGGCGGCGGGCACGCGCTCGCCCCGGCCGACGCCGAGGCGGCGGGCCAGCTCGGCGTAGGCGACCGGGGCGCTCAGGCCCGATCTCTCCAGCTCGAAGACGACCTCGCACACCACGTACCGGTCGGAGCCCTTGAAGACGCTGTCCCGGTAGGCGAACCCGCACTCGGCCGGGGCCATGGCGCGCCGCTCGCCGCGCTCGCGGTCGTAGACGACGACCTCGGCGACGGTCTCGGAGACGGACTGCCCGTAGGCGCCGACGTTCTGGATGGGGGTGGCGCCCACCCGCCCGGGGATGCCGGACAGGCACTCCACCCCGCTGTAGCCCTCGGCCACGCACCGCTCCACGAAGCGGTCCCACTCCAGGCCCGCGTCGGCCCGCAGCCGCACCGTGCCCTCGGCCCCCCCGGCCTCGGTCCGCACCCCGCCGGTGTCGACCCGCACCACGGTGCCGTCGAAGCCGTCGTCGGAGACGACGAGGTTGCTGCCGCCGCCGAGCACGAGGAGGCGCTCCCCGGCGGCGTCGGCCTCGGCGACGGCGGCGATGAGCTCCTCGGTGGCGGCGGCGGAGACGAACCGGGCGGCCGGTCCGCCCAGGCGCAGGGTGGTGTGGTCGGCCAGCAGGACACCGGCGGCGGGTGCAGCGGACACGGGAACCTCTCTCAGGGACACCGGGCGTCAGGGGCCGGGCGTCAGGCGAGTCGGACGACGACGGTGGGGCGGGCCAGCACCCGGGTCCCGCCGGAGCGGACGGTGAGGGCGACGACGACCTGGTTGCCGTCGCGCTTCTCCTTCACGGTGCCCGAGACGGTGATCTCGGTGCCCTCGTCGTCGTCGGGGACGACGACCGGGTTGGAGAAGCGGGTGCCGTACTCCACGATCGCGCCCGGGTCGCCGACCCAGTCGGTGACCAGGCGCGCGGCCTCGGCCATGGTGAACATGCCGTGCGCGATGACGCCGGGCAGCCCGACCGCCTTGGCGGTGCGGTCGTTCCAGTGGATGGGGTTGAAGTCGCCGGAGGCCCCGGCGTAGCGCACCAGGTCGACGCGGCGCACGGGGAAGGTGCGCTCGCCGAGCTCGGTGCCGGCCTCCACCTCGTCGTAGCGGATCGCGGCGGTCACGCGGCCCCCTCCTTCGCCTTCGCTGCGTCCTGGGGGCCGGGTCCGCCGTCCTGCGCGGCGCCGCGCACCACCAGCATGTTGACGGCGGTCACCACATGGGCGCCGTCCGGGTCGGTGATCTCGCTCTCCAGGGTGACCAGCTCGTTCCCGGCGACGCTGCGGATGTCGGTGATGCGGGTCACCGCGTCGAGCAGGTCCCCGGCGCGCACCGGGCGGGTGTAGCGGAAGCGCTGCTCGCCGTGGACCACCATGGAGAAGTCCAGCCCCAGCTCGGGGTCGGTGACGGCGCGCCCGGCACCGGCCATGCCCAGCACGATGGGGAACGTGGGCGGCGCCACCACGTCGGGGTGGCCCTCGTCCCGTGCGGTGGCCGGGTCGCTGTAGAGCGGGTTGGCATCGCCGACGGCCTCGGCGAACTCGCGGATCTTCCCGCGGGTGACCTCGTAGGGCTCGGGCGCGGGGTAGGCGCGGCCGAGGAAGGCGCGGTTGATCGCCATGGGCTCCTTGGCTCCTTCTCTCACACGAATAGCCCAGTGAGCCGGGGCTCACTGGGCCATGTGCGCTGCTCTTCCGCGGTTAACGGGTCTCGCGGTGCTCGTTGTGCCGCCGGCAGTTGGGGCAGAACTTCTTCAGCGAGAGACGGTCGGGGTTGTTCCGACGGTTCTTCCGCGTGATGTAGTTGCGGTGCTTGCACTCCTGGCAGGCCAGGGTGATCTTCGGCCTCACGTCAGTGGCAGCCACGTCGGAGTGCCTTTCTGCTGGTGACGGTGAACACTGAAAAAGACCCGCGCTGACCCCTGGCCATGTGCAGGGGTCGTGCGGGTAGTAGCGGAGGCCGGACTTGAACCGACGACACAGCGATTATGAGCCGCTTGCTCTACCGACTGAGCTACTCCGCCGCGACGGCCCGGGAAACGGACCCCACAGTGTGAGGATACCCGTCTCTCGACCCGACCGGGAGGGATCGGCGATCCCGGCCGGTCGTCCACCCGAGTGGGGAAGGAACCTCATCGAGGTGGTAGAGCCCCTTTACGGAATCGAACCGTAGACCTTCTCCTTACCATGGAGACGCTCTGCCGACTGAGCTAAAGGGGCACGCTCCTGCGGCTTCCCCCCTTCCGGGGTTCCGCCCTTGCGTTGGTCATGACTATACAGGCCCGTGGGGGTGCTCTGCCAAATCGGGAGGCGCGACCCTGACGTTGGACATGGCGTCGCGCTCGATGGCGCGCAGGTCGGCGGGGAGGCCGAGCCTCCTGAGCGCGTCGGGGAGGCGGGTGTCGTGCGTGAAGACGACGACCTGCCGGTGCGCCCCCACCTCGGCCAGCACGCCCGCCAGGCCCTCCACCGTCTCGGTGTCCATGGCCTGCACGGGGTCGTCCAGCAGCAGGAACCCGAACGGGTTCCCCGCGGCGAGGGTGCGCGGCAGGCAGATGGACAGCGCGAGCGCCTGGAACTCGCCCTGGCTGAGCAGCCCGGGGGCGTTGCCCTCCCCCTCGGCCCCGTCGACCGCCACGTCCACGGCCACGCGCCTGCGGGCGCCCCGCCCGACCAGGCGCAGCGACTCCAGGTCGATGTGGCGCTCCTGGCGCAGCCGCTGCCACACGTGCTCGGTCTGCGCGGCGAGGGGGCGCAGCCGCTCGTCGCGGATCTCCTTGGCGGCGGCGGAGAACCAGTCGAGGGCCTCGTGGGCGGAGACCAGCAGCCCGTCCGCCTTCACCGCGGCGCGGGCGTCCTCCACCCAGGCGGAGAGCATCTCCGCGCAGGCGCCCCAGTCGCCGACCGGGTCGTCCAGGCGCCGCCCGGCGTCCTTGCGGGCGGCCAGGGCGGCCGAGCGCAGGCGGCGCCCGGTGGTCTCGATGTGCTCGGCCAGCTCCACCAGGTCGGTGATCCCGGCGCCCTCCTCCCACTCGGTCCATACGCGCCCCAGATCGGTGTCGGCGGGCAGCCAGGAGGGCTTGGGGGCCATCAGGAAGCGGGCCTGGTCCCGGGCGGCCTCGGCGCGACCGTAGGCCGCGGAGGCGCTCTCGGCGACGGGGCGCAGCCGGTCGACCTCCGCGCGGGCGCGGCGCGCCCAGTCCTCGCCGAGGGCGCCGTCGGCGCCGCAGGTGGGGCAGGAGTCGTCGGCGGGGTGGCGCTCGTGGTGCTCCAGGGCGCGGGTGAGCAGGTCGGCGACGCCGCGGGCGCGGTCCCCCTTGGTCCCGGCGGCCATGGCCAGCTCCATGGCGGCGCCGCGCAGCTCGTTGACGACGTCGGTGATGAGGGAGCGCTCGGGGACCGACAGGCGGCGCAGGCGGCGCAGCACCCGCTCGGCCTCGGGGTCGCCGGGGCCGTCGTCGGCGGCCAGGGTGGCGAGCCGGTCCAGGTCGGGGGCGCCGGGGCCCTGTTCGGAGAGGATCTCGACGGCCCGGGCGGCACGCGGGTCGGCGGACTCGCGCAGCCGCGACAGCAGGTGCTCCAGGTCGCGGCGGGGGCGGTCGCGCAGCCGCGACAGCTTGGAGCAGGCCTTGGCCAGCGCGCGCTCGGCGTCGGCCAGGCCGGTGAGGCCGAGCACGGCGGTGAGGGTGTCGTAGAGCTCGGCGGCGCGGCCGTTCACCGCCCGGCCCAGCTCGTCGTAGGAGAGGAAGGGGCGGTAGCGGTCGAGGTCGGGGCCCCAGCCCAGGGAGCGGAGGGGGCCGGTGGTGCCGTCGGGGAACTCGACGCGGCCGCGGGCGGAGCGGACGCTGTCACCGTCCCACATCCGGGTGGCGCGCAGGGCGCCGTCGGCGCCGGGGGCGGCGAGTTCGACGGCGACCTCGGTGCGCTCGGGGTGGTGGAGGTTGCGCCACCCGTCCCGCCAGGCGGTGGGCATGGCGTCCCAGCGCAGGTTGCGCCCGGTGAGGGCGGCCTCGACGGCCTCGGCGATGCTGGACTTGCCGGAGCCGTTGCGGCCGACGACGACGGTGAGCCCGGGGCCGGGGGCCAGCTCCAGGGCGGCGGGGCTGCCGATGCCGCGGAAGCCCTGGACCTCGATGCGGGAGAGGAAGACCGGGCGCGGGGCGCCCGTCGGCGTCCGGCGCGGCTCGGGGGCGCCGTGCAGGATGTCGGAGGGCTCGGGGGCGGGCCCGCCCCGGGCGAGGGCGTCGAGGGCCTCGTCGCCGCCGAAGGCGGCCAGCACCCAGCCGCGGGCCCCGGCGTCGAGCGGGGAGCGGGCGAGCAGTGCCAGCACCGCCGCCGCGGTCGCGGCCCCGTCCGGCGGCGGGGGCTCCTCGGCGAACGTCTCACCGCCGGTGGTCAGCGTCGTCACCACACCCGCCTCCGTCGTCGGTTCCGGTACGAAGGGACAGTATGCGCGTTCGAGGCGTATCGGGTCAGCCCGGGTCCGGCCTGAAAGCCCGTTCCCGCAGCGGACCGAGGCCATCGGACATGAATTCTCCGCGAGAGAACGCCCTCTGGGGCCGAAACACCGAATCCAGCGGACCGAGAGGGGCCCGGACGGGGGCGGAGGGCGCGTGAACGGGGCGGCGGAGAAGGCAAGACGGCGCCAAGGCGATCCGGGGACCCGCCACTGGTCGGCTACCCGGCGCGTGGATGGTCACCGTGACGGATGATGACGGCCGGAGCCAGGCGGTCCCCTGATCTCGCCTGCCGTCCGGTGGGCAGCTCACGGTCGGGGCGGACGGCGGGACAGCAGGTAGCCCACTCGCCGGCCACGGCCGGTCTTCCGGCGCGCGGCCGTGAGCGGGGTTCCCGTCGCGTCACGGTGACCGGCAGCACTCTTTGTCACCGTCGATGCCGCCGGTAGGAGTCTCCGCCTCGGTCGTCCCGCTCCCGCGCCAACCCCGGCCGCCGTAGGGCCTCGGCGGGAGATCGGCCCGGGTGGGGTACCGCACCGCCCAACACCGCTTCGGGCACCGTCCCGCCCGGGCTGGGCCTCCGCCCCTCGGCCGATGTGCGGCATCACACACCGACCATGCGTCTCCTCGTTCCGTCCCAGCTGAAGTGCAGGGTGGCGATGCCGGGCTCCGACGGGTCCCGCAGGCACTCGTAGATGTGCAGGCTCGGCACGCTCTCGAAGCAGCCCCACACCCGCTCCGACGTGAGCACGAAGTCCAGGTCCAGCTCCACCAGCAGCCCCAGCAGGCGCCCGTGCGTCGGCTCGTCGACCTTGGCGAAGGCGTCGTCGAGCAGGATCAGCCTGGGCGCGTTCGGCGCGCTCCTGGCCAGGGAGTCGAACTGGGCCGCGGCGGCGGCGAACAGCACCAGGTAGGCCACCACCCGCTGCTCGCCCTGGCTGAGCCCGGTCCGGTGGCTGAGCCTGCGCTCCCGGTCGGGGCGGGCGGCGTCGGTCACCCGCACCTCGAACGAGAACCAGGACCGGTAGTCCAGCGCCTGGCGGAGCTGCGCTCCCCCCGTCGCCGTCGGGTCCAGGCGGCGGATGGACTCGATGCAGCGGCGCAGCGCGTCCCGCAGCCGGGTGGTCTCCACCCGGCTGCGCAGGTGGGCGGGCCTGGCCAGCAGCGGCACCACCGCGCGCACGTCCTCGTCGGCGTCGGGGGCCAGGTCCCAGCCGATGCGCACCCCGATCCCCTGGGACGTGGTGACGCCCTCCAGCACCCCGTTCATCGCCGCCACCAGCTCGCGGGCCTCGTCGATCCTGCGGGCCAGGTGCTCGGCCAGCTCGCCGAGCAGGTGGCGCTCGTAGGCCTCCTCCTCGCGCAGCAGCGCCGCCTCCTCGGCCTCGGCGCGCACCTCCTCCAGCCGGGCCGCGTACCCGCTGACCCCGCGGGCCCCGGAGTCGTCGTGCACGGTGATCCGCTTGACCCCGTGCACCTCGGCGACCTCGGTGCGGGCGGCGGCGTGCCGTCCCAGCGCCTCGTGCAGCTCCTCGCGGCGGCGCAGCAGCCCGCTGTCGTCCACCCCTTCGGAGGCACCGCCCTCCAGGCCCTTCTCCAGCGCCTCGACCAGCCCCTCCAGCGCCGCGAGGCGCTCGGCCTCGCCGTCCGGCGCCCCGGCCTCCGGCCCGGTCCCCGCGGCGGCCAGGGCGGGGGCGGCCTCCTCCAGGCCGGCGGCGGCGAGCAGGTCGGTGTCGGGCTCCCCGTCGGCGCCGCACAGCGCGGCGCGCAACCGGTCCCCGGCCGACAGCGCCCGGTCGGCCTGCTCGGCGCGCTCGGCCACCGCGGCGGCCAGCCGGGTCTCGGCGGCGATGCGCTCGTCCCGGGCGCGCTGCGCGGCGCGCTCCAGGTCGGGCACGCGGGCGGCGGCCTCCTCCATCCGGCCGCGCACCTCACCGACGGCGGAGCCCAGCTGCCCGGGGTCGGCGGTGCGGGCCCGGTCGGTCAGCTCGATGTCGCGGCGCACGGTGATCATGTCGCCGATGGCGGCGGTGCGGGCGTCCTCGGCCACCACCCGGTCGGCGCGCGCCTGGCGCCAGTCCTCCACGGCGGCGCGGTGGTCCTCCAGCAGCGCGGCCAGGTCGCGCAGGGTGCGCAGGGCGGCGGCGGTGCGCACCCGCAGCCCCTCCACCGCGGCGCCGGTGGCGGCGGCCTCCCCGGCCCCGGCGGGCAGGCCGGAGGCGGCCGCCTCCTCCTGCACCTCGGTGCGCAGTCCGAGCGCGGTGCCGCGGGCGGCGTCGGCGGCCTCCTGGGCGCGCTCGCGCTCCTCGGCGGCGGTGTCCAGCCAGGCGCGGGCCTCGTCCAGGGCGGCGCGGGCGCGGGTGGGCCCCTCGCCGCCGGGGAGGGCGCGCGCGGCGGCGACCAGGCGCTCCTGGGCGCGCTCGGCCTCCGCCCGGCGCTCGCCCGCCTCGGCGAGGAGCGCCTCGGCGATGTCGATGCGCCGGTCGACGTTGGCCAGGCGGCGGTCGCGGGCGGCGGCGCGCGCCCCGGCGCCGATGCGCTCGGGGGCGACCGGGAGCTGCCCGGCGGCGCCGGAGGCCACGCCCAGGCGCCAGCGGCCGTCGACGGCCACGGCGCAGGCGGCCGGGGGCCGCTCGCCGTCGCGGCGGCGCCGGTGGCGGGGCGCGGAGTCGGCGGCGGGGCCTTCGGCGGGCAGCAGGGCGACCGAGGACAGCAGCGCCTCGACCCGGTCGCGCGGCACACCGTGCTCATCGGCGGCGCTGTCGGCGACCCGCAGCACGTCGAGCAGGCTGGCGCCGTCGGTCGGACGGCCGGGGGCGAGCACGGCCCCGTCCAGGGCGCCGTCGCCGGACCCCTGGGCGCTGCCGTCGGGGGCCAGCCGGGCGTCGAGCAGTCCGGAGGCGGCGAGGGCGGCCTCCAGGCCGACCTTCTCGGCGTCGCTGAGCCCGTCGGCGAAGTCGACCAGCAGGTACAGGGGTGTTCCGTCGGGGCCGCCGCCCGCGGTGCCGCGCTTGCGGTCGGAGAGCTCGTCCAGCTCGGTGACGAGTTCGCGCTCCTCGCCCAGGGAGGTGTCGCGGCGCACGCGCAGCTCCTTGAGCAGGTCGTCGACGAGGGCGTGGGCGGCCCGCTCGACGCGGGCGCACAGGCCGGCGTCGACCGCCTCTCCCCCGCCGGGGGGCAGGTGGACCAGCTCTTCCAGGGCGGTGGCGGCCTCGGCGGCCTCGGGGAACGCTTCGGCCACCCCTTGGGCCCACTCCCGGACCCGTTCGGCGTAGTGCGCTCCCGCGTCCCTCAGGGCGCGGGCGGCGCCCTCCTCGCGGGCGCGGGCGCGCTCCAGGGCCGCGTCGGCGGCCTCGGCCTCGCCCTCCAGGGCCTCGGCGCGGCGCTCGGCGGCGTCGAGGCGTCCGGCGGCCGCCGTCAGGGAGGCGACGGCGGCGGCCCGCTCGGCGGCCTCGGCCTCGGCGCGGGAGAGGCGGTCGTGCAGGTCGGCGAGGCCGGTGCGGAGCGCCTCCAGGTCGATGCCGGGGACCGGGTCGCGCTCGACGGAGCGCTCCAGTCCCTCGAAGTCGACGTGGGTGGTGGACTCGCGGGGGGCGAGCACGGTGTGCACGGGCCGGGGCACGCGGCCGAGCTGGGCGGGGTCCATCCCGGCGGCGCGGGACGCCTCGGCGGCCTCGGTGTGCAGCTCCTCCAGCCCGTCCAGGGTGCGCTCGACGGCGGCGGTGCCGGTGCCGAGGGCGGCGACGGCGCGCTCCTCGCGGGTGAGGGCGTACCCGGCAGCGGTCCAGGCGGACTCGGCGGCCCGGATGTAGGCGGCGACGGCGGCGTCCCGGGCCTGCAGCTCGCCTTCGGCGGGGGCGGGCTCGGCCCGCCCGGCCGCGGTGAGGGTGGCGGCGTCGGAGGCGGCGGTGTCGCGGGTGCGGCGGCTGCGGTCGCGCTCCTCCTGGGCGGCGGCCTCTTCGGTGACCAGCCGGTCCAGGTCCTCTTCGAGGCGGGCGGCCTCGGCGTCGCGGCGGCCGAAGCCGTCCAGCAGGCCGCGCACGCGGGCGGTGCGGCGGCCCAGGACACCGTGCAGGTAGCCGCGGTAGCCGCCGAGGAAGGCGCGGACGTTCTCGGCGGCGGAGGTCAGCGCGGTGCGGCGGGCGCGGGCCTCCTCCAGGTCGGCGACGTTGCGGGCGACCTGGTCGAGGACGGCCTCGTCCATCGGGGGGAGGGCCTCGGAGAGCACCGAGACCAGCTCCCCGGCCTCCAGCCGCTCGCCGATGGTGGGGCGGCGCAGCCGGTAGAGCAGGTGGACCAGGTTGCGGTAGCGGACCGGGTCGTCCAGGCCGAACAGGTCGCGCATGACGCGGCCGCGGTAGGCCGGGGCGGAGTCGTAGCAGGCGTCGCCGCCGAGTTCGGAGCGGAGCCGCTCCACGGGGACGGGGCGGCCGCCGCGGACGAGTTCCAGGTCGTCGCCGACGGAGCGGCCGGTGACGAAGAAGAGGGTGCGGGGTTCCTCTCCGGGGACGGCGGTGACCGCGGCGCCCAGGGTGAGGCGGCCGGGGGCGTCGGCGTCCGAGGTTCCGGAGGCGGCACCGGAGGCGGCAGCGGCGCTTTCCCGGACGAACTCGATCCACAGGTAGCCGACGCGGGCGGCGGGGGACGCGGTGTCCCCGGCCGCCGCCGTGCCCTCGGCGGCCTCGTCCGCATCCGGGCCGGGGCCGTCCGTGCCGGGGCCGTCCGTGTCCGCCGGGGACTCCGGCCCTTCGGCGCCGTCTGCGCCCTCAGCGGTGTCCGGGGCCGGGTCCGGGTCCGCGTCGTCGTCCAGGACGGGGGCCGAGCGCCCGTCCTGCATCAGCCAGCGCAGGCTGGTGCGCCCGGTGCCGGTGGTGTCGAGCCGCCGGGCGTCGCCGTCCAGCAGGAACGGCAGCAGCATCTCCAGGGCCTTGGACTTGCCCGCGCCGTTGCGGCCGCGCAGCAGCAGCCGCCCGTCGGCGAAGGAGAAGACCTGGTCGTCGTAGTGCCACACGTTGTGGATCCCGGCCCGGTGGAGCCGGTGGCGGGGGCGCGGGGCGGGGCCGACGACCGGCAGCGGCGCGGTCACCTGGTCGTCGGTGGACACCTCCGCGCCGGCGGGGCCGGCCGGGTCCGGGGCCGTGCCGGTGTCGCTCATCTACCGCCCTCCGCTTCCGTCGGTGCCGCTGGATCCGCCCGTGCCCGCCGCGGCCGGAACCGGGCGATCCGGCCCATTGTCCCGGATTCGANGGCCGTACCGGGCGGCCGCCGCCAGCAGCTCCCAGCGGCCCTGCCCGCCGGGGTCCGGCGCCCGCAGCAGCCCGGCCCCGCACAGCCGCCGGAGCACCCGTTCCCTCAGGTCGCCGCGGCCCGGACCGGCGGGCAGGGCCGCGTCCAGCTCCTCGGCCAGCACGCCGTCGGGCACCTCGGCGCCGCGGGCCGGGGTGGCCGGGGGCCGCACCCGCCCGGCCAGGCCGCGCACCAGCAGCAGGGCGGCGCGCCCCTCGGGGCCGGTGCCGGGCAGCAGGGCCTCCTCGTCGCCGTCGGGCATGACCAGCGCCACCCCTTCGGCGCGCACCTCGGTCTCGCACCCGAGCAGCGCGCCGAGCTCGGCGGCGGCGCGCCACTGGTGGCGGGCGAGGCGGCCGCGCTGGCGCTCGGGCAGGTCCTCCCGGTAGACGACGGCCTGCTCGGCGAGGAGGCGGCGGAGGGCGACCTCGCCCTCGGCGTCGGTGTCCGGGTCGGGGTCGTGGGCCGAGCGCAGGAACTCCGCGGGACCGGACGCCGAGTGCGGCGGGTGGGCGAGCGCCCGGCGGGCCGCCTCGGCGTCGGCGTCCAGCCCGGCGCCGGGGGCGGTCCCGGCCGCGTAGTCGTCCAGGGTGCCCTCGCCGCGCTCGGCGACCACCCCCCAGGAGGCCAGGTGGCGCAGGGCGGCGGCGAAGGCGCGGCGCTCGGCGGCGCGGGCCCGGGGGTCGTGGGCCAGGCCCGCCTCGGCGGCGGCCGCGCGCACCCGGTCGGCCAGCTCGCCGGTGTCGGTGGGCGCGCCGCACTCGGGCAGGGCGGCCAGGGTGAGCGCCAGGTAGGCGTAGGCGCGGGGGGTGAGCGGGGCGCCGCTGGCCCGGCGCGGCGGCGGGGCGTCCTCGGGCGGCCCGGCCTTGACCAGCCGGGCGTGGGCGGCCTCCACGACCAGCTCGTACCCCAGGACCCGGCGGAAGCGCTGCACCAGCCAGTCGGAGTGGGCGCGGACGAGCGCGAGCTCACGGGGGTGGGTGCGCCAGGACAGGACCGGGGTGCGCAGCAGCCGCCGGGCGGCGGCCTGCCGCTCCCCGGTGAGCGCGATGTCGTCGATCATTCCGGGGGCTCCTGCTGCGGGCCGTCGTCTGCGGAGGAAGAGGAGGGAGCGGAGGGATCGCCGGGGGCGGCCGGGGCGCGGGTCACCCGGTAGTCGGTGACCTGGAGCCACAGCCCTTCGAGGAGGAGTTCGCCCTCGGGCGAGACCAGGGCCAGCACGGCGTCCGGGGCGGGTCCGGCGTGCAGCCGGATCTCCAGTTCGAGGTCCCCGGCGCTGACGGGGGCGCGCTCGGGATGCCCCGACCCGAGGGCCGCGGTGAGCAGCTCCATGAGCACCCCCATGGCGGCGGGGGTGAGGTCGATGCGGGCGTCGCCGCCGGTGCGCTCGGCGAGGGCGCGGTGGACCTGGGCCGCGGCGGCGCGGCGCCAGTGGGCGCGCGATTCGGCGTCGTCGCGCAGGGCGGCGCGCTGGGCGGAGTGGTCGGCGGCGGGCTCGGTGGGCAGCGGGCCCGCGGGGCGCGGCGGCGCGGCGTGGGCGCGCGGGGAGTTCCACCAGCTCTCGGTGGCGGGGGCGGTGTCGTCCCCGGAGCCGCCGAGGTGCCGGGCGGGCCAGGCCGCGAAGGCGGCGGCGTAGAGCGCGTCGGCGCGCGCGGCGTCGGCGGAGTCGAACCACCGGGCGAGCCGCAGAAGGGCGGCGCGCCCGTGCCGGCCGGTCGCCTGCCCGCTCCCGGCCGCCTCGTCCACTGCTGAGTCACCCATCACTTCAGCAGACTAAAGACCCCCGGCGACCGCCGTGCCCCGATTGCCCGTCCCGGCTCCGGACAGGCGGCCGAAATCACGCCGGTGAGCTGGGTGTTCTGCGCGGCGTGGGAAATATGCCGAACCCGTGGACGGGGCACCGCGCGGCGCCGCCGCGGGTGGCGCCGGCCGTCAGTCCCCCGGACGCATCAGCCGTCCGCCGTCCGCCTCCTCCATGGCCTTGCGCCGGTCGTCCGGGAGTTCACCGGAGGCGCCCACCTCGTAGCCGGTGAAGTACATCCGTCCCCCGACCGGCTCGGGGTCGGTCAGCTCGACCGGGACGCGGTAGGGGTCGTCCTGGCATTCCGGCAGGCACCAGGTTCCGGTGAGGTCGCCCTCGCCGCTCGCCCTGTCGGTGCCCCACTCGGTCCACTCCAGGTCGTTGAAGGCGGTGAACTCCGAAGCGGTCAGGCCCTCCGGCTCCTGGTCGGCGTAGCCGTCCTCGTCGCCGTGGGTGTTGTAGACGTAGACCTCCTCGGCCGCGCCGGCGCTCGGGGCGCCGCCGGGCCCCGGCGAGGAGGGCGCGGCCCCCGTCGGGGACGGGGTCGGGGACGCGTCTCCGCCCGGCCCGGAGCCGGACGGCCGGACGGCTCCCCCGCCCGCGGTGCAGCCCGCCGCCGCGGCGAGGACGGCCGCGGCGGCGGCGATGGTGCGCGTCGGCTTCATGGGGTCCTCCCTCGGACGCCGAACATCGTCACTCACTGTGATCATACGTGCGGTTTCGGGGGAGGTGCCGGAACGGCCCGGTGTCCGTTGAGATCCGGTCGGAGCAGAACCCCTCTCGGCNGGCCCGCTCCCGCCCCGGCGGGCCGCCGCCGACCCTGTACCAAGCAAGCGTTAGGTGATATATCTGGCGCATGGAGACCGCCCCCTGGATCGCCCGCGGCGCCGACGGCCCCCACCTGCTCGGCAGCCGGTGCACCGCCTGCGGCGCCGTGTCCTTCCCGCCCGACCGGGCGCACTGCCGCGACCCGCACTGCCCCGGCGGGGACCCGGTGGTGGCCGCGCTCCCCCGCCGCGGCCGCATCTGGTCCTTCACCGACTGCCGCTACCCCCCGCCGCCCCCCTACGTCCCGCCCACCGACCCCTTCGAGCCGTTCGTGCTGGTCGCCGTCGAGCTGGACGGCCCCGGGCCCATCGTCCTCGGCCAGGCCCCGCCCGGCACCGCCCTGTCCTCGCTGCGCATCGGCGCCCCCGCCGAGCTCGTCGAAGGCACCGCCGCGGGCCCCGAGGGCCGACGCTTCCCCGTGTGGCAGTGGCGCCCCCTCCCCGACGGCGGCGGGGACGCGCAGACCGCCGGAGGCGTGCGATGAGCGACGTGTGCCTCATCGGCACCGGAATGCACCCCTGGGGCAAATGGGGCCGCCCCTTCACCGAGTACGGCACCGCCGCCGCGCGGGCGGCGCTCGCCGACGCGGGGGCCGACGCCTCCGAGGTCGACTTCGTCTCCGGAGCCGCCACGGTCCGCGGCGGCTACCCCGGCTTCGTCGCCGGGGCCGCCTTCGCCCGCGCCCTCGGCTGGCGGGGCCAGCAGGTCGCCAGCTCCTACGCGGCCTGCGCGTCGGGCGCCCAGGCGATCGCGGCCGCCCGCGCGCGGCTGCTCGCCGGGCTCAGCGACATGGCCCTGGTGGTCGGCGCCGAGTCCGCCCCGAAGGGGTTCTTCGCCCCGCTGGGCGGCGACCGCCCCGACGACCCCGACTGGCTGCGCTTCCGCCTGCTCGGCGCCGCCAACCCGCTCTACTTCGCGCTCGCCGCCCGCCGCCGGATGGAGCTCCACGGGGCGCGCCCCGAGGACTTCGCCGCGGTCAAGGCCAAGAACGCGGCGCACGGCGCGGCCAACCCCATGGCCCGCTACCGGAAGCGGACGACCGCCGGAGAGGTGCTGGCCTCCCCCGTCGTGGCCGACCCGCTGCACCTGCTGGACGTCTGCGCGACCAGCGACGGAGGCGCCGCGCTGGTGCTGGTGCGCGAGGAGGACGCGCGCCGCCGGGGCGCCGACCCGGTGCGCCTGGCCGGACTGTCGGCGGCCGTTCCGGAGTACCCGGTGGCCGAGCCGGAGATGCCCTACCTGGCGGGCGACCCGCCCCGCGCCGAGGACGGGGACACGGGCGGGCGGGCCCCGCGCTTCCGGGAGGCCAACGCGCGCGCCGCGTTCGAGGAGGCCGGGGTCGGGCCCGAGGACCTGGACCTGGCCGAGGTGTACGACCTGTCCACCGCGATGGAGCTGGACTGGTACGAGGAGATCGGGCTGTGCCCGCGCGGCGGGGCCGAGGGGCTCCTCCGCGACGGGGCGACCCGGGTGGGCGGGCGCATCCCGGTCAACCCCAGCGGGGGTCTGGCGAGCTTCGGCGAGGCGGTCCCGGCCCAGGGCATCGCCCAGGTGTGCGAGGTCGCCGCGCAGCTCCGCGGGCGCGCCGAGCCGGAGCGCAGGGTGGAGGGCGCCCGGGTCGGGATCGCGGTCAACCAGGGCCTGTTCGGCCACGGGTCGGCGGCCGTGCTGACCCGGTGACCGGGGCACGCGGGCGCGGGAACGGCGCCCCCGCACACGGATGTGGGCCCCCGCCCCTCGGTGCGTTCGAGGGGCGGGGGCCCACGGCCGGTCATCCGGGCGGGACGGCTCCGGCGGTCGCCGCCGCGCCCGGGACCCGCGTCAGTGGCGGTAGCCGTCGTCCTCGTCGACGACGGTGCCGACCGGCCCGTTGGTGCAGTCCTCGGTGGTCTGCGGGGACAGGATCGGCACCGCGGCACCGAGGACGCCCACATTGGCGTTGCACACCTGCACGGGAACGACCTGCAGGTTCTGGTTGAACGTCTGGTCGGTCGCCTGGGCCGGAGCGGCCATGAGGACGGCTCCGGCGGCGGCACCGATCAGCGCACCGGCGACAGTGGCCTTGCGGAGCATCTGCTTCTCCCTACTTGACCAGCGTCGAGATGGCGCCGTTGGTGCAGGCGCCCGTGCTCTGCGGCGACACCACCGGGATGGCGAAACCGATCGCCGCGCCGACGTTGGCGTTGCAGACCTGCGCGGGGATGCCCTGCAGGTTGGAGTTGAAGTCCTGGTCCGTGGCCTGGGCGGGGGCCGCCATGAGGACGGCTCCGGCGGCGGCACCGATCAGCGCACCGGCGACAGTGGCCTTGCGGAGCATCTGCTTCTCCCTACTTGACCAGCGTCGAGATGGCGCCGTTGGTGCAGGCGCCCGTGCTCTGCGGCGACACCACCGGGATGGCGAAACCGATCGCCGCGCCGACGTTGGCGTTGCAGACCTGCGCGGGGATGCCCTGCAGGTTGGAGTTGAAGTCCTGGTCCGTGGCCTGGGCGGGGGCCGCCATGAGGACGGCTCCGGCGGCGGCGCCGACGAGCGCGCCGGCGACAGTGATCTTGCGCAGCATTGGTATGCGTCCTCTCTGGAACTAGTCGACGATCGTCGAAACGGGGCCGTTGGTGCAGGCGCCGGTGGTCTGCGGCGAGACGATCGGCACCGCGGCACCGAGGACGCCCACATTGGCGTTGCACACCTGCACGGGAACGACCTGCAGGTTCTGGTTGAACGTCTGGTCGGTCGCCTGGGCCGGAGCGGCCATCAGGAAGGCGCCCATCGCGGCACCGGCGACCAGGCCGGCGGCGGAGATCTTGCGGATCATGGTGTCGGTCCTTCCTAGGCGAGCGTGGAGATGGCGCCGTTGGTGCAGGCGCCGGTGGTCTGCGGCGAGACGATCGGCACCGCGGCACCGAGGACGCCCACGTTGGCGTTGCACACCTGCACGGGGACACCCTGCAGGTTGGAGTTGTACTCCTGGTCCGTGGCCTGAGCCGGAGCGGCCACCAGGAAAGCGCCCATCGCGGCACCGGCGACCAGGCCGGCGGCGGAGATCTTGCGGATCATTCGGAATTCCCCTCTGGAAAGAAAGTCTGGAATCGTCACCCGTTCGACGGGCAGCGCCGCTCTAGCCGACGTTGGTCAGGATCGGGCCGTTGGTGCAGTCGCCCACGACGGTCTGCGGGGACAGGACCGGGACGGCCGCGCCCAGGACCCCGACGTTGGCGTTGCACACCTGGATCGGGACACCCTGCAGGTTGGAGTTGTAGTCCTGGTCGGTGGCCTGAGCCGGAGCGGCCATCAGGACGGCGCCCATGGCGGCACCGGCGAGCACGCCGGCGGCGGTCAGCTTCTTCATTGCGATTCCCCCGGAAGGTTCCCTAAGGAGGCGGATAGATAAGGGCGCGCCGTGCGGACGCTCCCCCGCGGTGGACGTCAGTAATCATGGGACTACGCAGCGTATTTTGTCAACGCCGAAACGGCGGCTTCAAAATGTCCAGTTCACCCTTATTCGGCAATGCATCCCCCATGTACGGGAAATGCCCTGAGGGAATGCGGCGCCATTTCCGGCATTCCGGGTGGCCGCACCTCGCGTCCACGGCCCACGGCGGCGGGGGCGGCGCGCCGGGCCGCGCGGTCGGAACGTCCGGCGCCCAGGGCTCCGGGCGGCGCGCGGAAGGATGCGGACCGGCGCCCGCAGGGGCACACGGCACTTGGGCCTGCCCATGGGCGTGTGACGGGTTTCGGTCATGCCCATATGCGGAGGGAAGCGGGTCGGTCCTCGGCTCGGGCGTGGCGCCGGAAAGGCGGACCGAGCCCCCGGAAGGGAGAACAGGGCCCCTGGAAAGACAGCGCTTTCGGAAGAGAAGACAGGGGCGGGAGCCTCCCGCGCGCGGCGCCCGCCAGGAGGCCGCGGCCGAGCCGCAACGTGCAGGGCGCGCCCGAAGGCGCGTCGAGCCTACCGAGACCGGCTCCGGAGGCGCAGCCGCTTTCGGCGGGTCGGCACGCGCAAGGCCCGGCCGCCGCCCCCGAGGGCCGATTCCCCGATCCGCGGTGCCATGTGACACACCCGGTCGTCGGGACAGATCGGTCCCGGTGTGTTAGCTTCGTAGGGAGTTGCAGTTGTGAACCCCTGATGGGACGCCGTCTCGATCAGGAGATCACCGCAGTGACGGGAAAATCGCCGGCTGCGGTTTTCTTCATGTTCCTAGAGAGAGGCGCCCATATGGCGACCGGTACGGTCAAGTGGTTCAACAGCACCAAGGGCTTCGGCTTCATCGAGCAGGACGGCGGCGGCCCCGACGTCTTCGCCCACTACTCCAACATCCAGGCCACGGGCTACCGTGAGCTGGCCGAAGGCCAGAGCGTGCAGTTCGAGACCACCCAGGGCCCCAAGGGCCCCCAGGCCGAGAACATCAGCCTGATCTAAAGGAGCCGCGGCTCCTTCGAGCGGCTGGGGCCCGCCCTACGGGCGCTAGGCCCCACCGCTCTTCTTTGTGTGACAGCCGGTTCTTCTCAGCCGTCGTTCTCCGACCGCACCGGCTCCACGCGCCCCGGCGGCCTCCGCCGGGCGAGCGCGCACAGGTTCCTCATTCATCCGGCGTCCCCGGTTCTCTCCTGCGAGGCCTGCAGGGCCTCCCCGCCCGGCGAACGCCGTAGGCGAAAGGCCATATATGACTCAGCCGTACCGTCCCGGTACGACCCGCGACCGCCCCTCTCGCAGAGGCGGCCGCAGGCGCCCCCAGACCGGTGGACGCCCCCAGTCGGGCGGGCGCCCCCAGGGCGGCGGGCGCCCCCGCGGCGGCGGTCCCTCCGGGGAGTTCGCGCTCCCCGCGACCGTCACCCCGGCGCTCCCTCCCGTCGAGTCCTTCGACGCGCTGGAGATGCCCCTGCCGCTGAAGCGCACGCTGGCACGGCAGGGCCTGACCACGCCCTCCGAGATCCAGGCGGCCACCCTGCCCAACGCCCTGGCCGGGCGCGACGTGCTGGGCCGCAGCCGGACCGGGTCGGGCAAGACCCTGGCCTTCGGGCTGGCGCTGCTCGCCGCCCTGGACGGGCGCTCCGTCGAGCCGCGGCGCCCGCTGGCGGTCGTCCTGGCCCCCACCCGGGAGCTGGCCCAGCAGGTCGCCGACTCCCTGAACCCCTACGCGCGCTCGGTGGGGGTGCGCACGGCCACCGTCGTGGGCGGCATGCCCATCGGCCGCCAGGCCCGCACCCTTCAGCAGGGCGCCCACCTGGTCGTGGCCACCCCGGGACGGCTGCGCGACCTGATGGAGCGCGGCGACTGCGTGCTCGACCGGGTGGAGTCCGCGGTCCTGGACGAGGCCGACCAGATGACCGACATGGGCTTCATGCCGCAGGTCACCGCGATCCTGCAGGAGGTCCCGGCCGACGGGCGGCGGATGCTGTTCTCGGCCACGCTGGACCGCAACGTCGACACCCTGGTCCGCCGCTTCCTCAACGACCCGGTGGTCCATTCGGTCGACCTGTCCGAGGGCGCGGTCTCCACCATGGAGCACCACGTCGTGCACGTGTCCGCCGAGGACAAGAAGCACGTCGCCACCCGGATCGCAGCGCGCGAGGGCCGGGTGATCATGTTCCTCGACACCAAGCGCGCGGTGGACCGGATGGCCGAGCACCTGCTGGCCAACGGGGTGCTCGCCGCGCCCCTGCACGGCGGCCGCAGCCAGCCGCAGCGCACCCGCACCCTCGCGCAGTTCAAGCGGGGCGACGTGACGGCGCTGATCGCGACCGACGTGGCGGCCCGCGGCATCCACGTGGACGGCCTTGACCTGGTGGTCAACCTCGACCCGCCCACCGACCACAAGGACTACCTGCACCGCGGCGGGCGCACCGCCCGGGCCGGGGAGTCCGGCAGCGTGGTCACGCTGGTGCTGCCGGGCCAGCGCCGCGAGGTGGGCCGCCTGATGGACCGGGCCCGCATCACGCCGCGCACCCTGGCGGGCGGCGCCTCGGACCCGGCCCTCGCCGAGGTGACCGGCGCCCGCGAGCCGTCGGGCGTGCCCGTCACGGTGCGCACCTCCGCCCCGCCGGAGCGGCGCGGAGCCCCGAACCGGCGCGGGAGCGGTGTCCGAAACGACGCCCCGCCCCGCCGAGGAGGCCGCGGCCGCCGCCGCTGACCGAGCCCGCACACGAAGCCCCCGCGCCCGCCGGATCCCACCGGAGGGCGCGGGGGCTTCGTTCGTCGTGTCAGGGCCGTTGCGTGCCCGGGGGCCAGGGGGCGCCGCCGACCGCACCGGTGGTACCGGAGGCCGCGCCCCCGCGGGCGTGGTGCAGGGAGTGGACGTGGCGGGCGTACTGCCAGGCATCGGGACGCGCGCCGCAGCGCAGGCCCCGGGCGCCGCCTCTCCGGACTCGGGCGTGCGTACCGATTCCATCGGCCACGACGCCGATCCCCCACCCCAGCGCGGGCCAGACGAACCAGGGGTACCAGGCGCCGGACGTCACGCCGACCGCGAGCCAGACCCCGACGAGCAGGGTCATCACCCCGATATAGGAGCTCAGGTGGACGCGGAACCCGGTCGCGCTCGGTCGGCCGCGCTCCGCCCGTTCCGCGGGTCGGGCGGCGGGCCCGGCCTCCAGCCGGTCCACCGGGATGTCGGCGACCACCGCGTCGAGCTCGCCCGCCGTGCGGGCCGCCCATACGTCTTCGAGGCGCCCGTCCAGCTCCTCGATGCCGACGTACCCGGCGGCCGCCGCATCACTGACGAGAGCGGCCGTCCGCTCACGCTCCCTGTCGCCGACCCGCAGGGACGGACGGTCCGATCGCGGCGCGGCGGGTGAGGTGGAGTCCATGGCGTCCCCCGATTGTCCATTGTGGACGGTCACCTCCAGAATGCACCGTCCACAATGGAATGTCAACCCCTGTGGCCGCCGCGATCGCCCCCGGGGGGCTCGGCCGACAGGCCCCCGGACGGCACCGCCCCCGCTCCGACAGTCGACGGCGCCCCGGGTGAGGGCCGGGTGATCCCATGGAGGCGGCGGACCTACAGGAGCCCAAGGCCCTGACGGGCTGCACGCGAAGAGGCCACTCGACCGGAGCAAGGCGGAAACGGCAGAAGGAGCCACCCGGCCCGGCTCCACAGCACTCCCCGGGGAGTAGGCGGCCGCGGGGCGAGGAACTTCGCCGCGTATTCGCCACAGACGGCCGTCGGCAGCCATCCTCAGCCGGACACGGCCGGACAGAACGAAAACGCCCCCTGACCGCGCTCACGCTGGTCAAGGGGCGTTTTCCGTGGGTGGCAGGTGTAGGGTTCGAACCTACGTAGGCTGAGCCGGCGGTTTTACAGACCGCTCCCTTTGGCCACTCGGGCAACCTGCCTGGGAGTGCTGCGCCCTCTGTGGGGCGCGGCGACGTGATCGAGGATAGCGGACGAGCGCCGCGCTCGCGAATCGATAGGCTCTGTGCCGCGGCGGCCGGGCCCGCCAGGGTCCGGGGCCGCCCGCCGGAAACGACCCGTACCCCGAGAGTGTGAGCGCACGTGGCCTCTGAATCCAGTTTCGACATCGTCTCCAAGCTCGACCGGCAGGAGGTCGACAACGCGCTGACGCAGGCCGTCAAGGAGCTGTCCCAGCGCTTCGACTTCCGGGGCACCAACGCCTCCCTGGCCTGGTCGGGCGAGCAGGGCGTGGAGGTCCGGGCCAACTCCGAGGAGCGCGTCAACGCCGCCCTGGACGTCTTCAAGGAGAAGCTCGTCAAGCGCAAGGTGTCCCTGAAGGTCCTGGACGTCCCGGACAAGCCCAAGGCCTCCGGCAAGGAGTACCGCCTGCCCGTCGCCCTCAAGGAGGGCATCACCTCCGAGGACGCCAAGAAGATCTCCAAGCTCATCCGCGACGAGGGCCCCAAGGGCGTCAAGGCGCAGATCCAGGGCGACGAGCTGCGGGTCAGCGGCAAGAAGAAGGACGACCTGCAGGCCGTGATGACCCTGGTCAAGGAGAAGGACTTCGACCTGGCGCTCCAGTTCGTCAACTACCGGTAGGGCGCGGCCGCCGACCGCCGCGGCGCACATGTACGGCGGTCGGCGGCCCGTCCCCTCCGGCGCTCACTCCAGGCGCCACTTCTCGTCGAGCGCGCGCAGGCGCCGGATGCGTTCGGCCGTCGGCGGGTGGGCGTCGAACAGGCGGCACATCCCCCGCTTGGGGAACGGATTGGCGATCATCTGGTGGCCCGCCGCCAGCAGCCGCCGTTCGGTCGGCAGCGGGTGGGTGCGGGCCCCCGCCTCGATCCTGCGCAGCGCCGACGCCAGCGCCAGCGGGTCCCCGGTGAGCCGGGCCGCCGCATCGTCGGCGCGGAACTCGCGCCTGCGCCCCACCCCGGCGTGGATCACCAGCGCCGCCAGCGGCCCCAGCACCAGGAAGAGCAGCCCCTCCAGGAGGCCGGGCCCCTCGTCGTCGCCGTCGTCCAGCGGCAGCAGCAGCGCCAGCGCGGTCAGCGAGGTGATGATGGTGGCCAGCCCCACCGCGACCGCCGACACGAGGGTGTCCCGGTTGCGCACGTGGGCCAGCTCGTGCGCGATGACGGCGCGCAGCTCCCGCTCGTCCAGCAGCTTCAGCAGCCCGGTGGTGCAGCAGATCCCGGCCGAGCGCGGCCCCCGCCCCACGGCGAAGGCGTTCGGCGCCACCGTCGGGGACAGGTAGAGCCGGGGCATCGGCTGGCGCGCCTGGGTGGCCAGGTCGCGCACCACCCGGTGCAGCTCGGGCCGCTCGAACTCGCCCACCGGCCGCGCCCGCATCGCGCGCAGCGCCAGCGAGTCCCCGAAGAAGCAGACCAGCCCGGTCACCCCGAGCACCACCACCGCGGCGGCCCGCACGCCCTGGACACCGGCGCACGCCCACCCGGCCAGCACGATCACCGCCGCCAAGGCCGCGAGCAGGGCGGCCGCTCGGATCGGGTTGGGGTGCACGGCGGGTCCCGCCCTCCTTCGTCCGTCGGATGGTCCGGTGGGGTCCTGCTGGTCCGGGCGGCCCTTCCCGGCCCGTCCACCGATAGGAACGTGTGGGCCCCGCCGGTCCGTTCCCGGCCGGGACCGGCCGACCTGATCCGCCCCGACCCCGCCGACCGCGCGCCCGGGAGCGGGCGCCTATAGTGGCGGACGTGGCCGTTATCACTCCGCACCGCCTCCCCGGCGCCCTGCTCACCGGTCGGCGCCACGTCGACCTGGCACGGGTGGAGAGCGCCCTGTGTCGCCCCTGACCCCGGCACGGGGGCGCCGCCGCCGCGCGGCGCGGCCGTTCCCGGAAGGGGGGTGCGGGCCCGGCCCTCACCCTGCGGTGCACGCCAGGCACCGCCCATCAGGTCCCCACTGATCCCATTGGCAACCGTTGGGGCCCTGCGCCGGAACCACGCGACCGCCCGCCGGGCGGCTCGGTGAGTAGTCTGGCGGCGAGGGCCGAGGCAACCTGAGCCTCCGCGGCCCGCGGGGGCTCGTCGAGGAGGTCGGCGATCTCAGTGACCAAGAAGGTCCAACGTCTCGATCGCGTCATCATCCGGTTCGCGGGAGACTCCGGCGACGGGATGCAGCTGACCGGCGATCGGTTCACCCAGGAGACGGCGTCGTTCGGAAACGACCTCTCCACCCTTCCGAATTTCCCGGCGGAGATCCGGGCCCCCGCCGGCACCCTTCCCGGGGTGTCGAGCTTCCAGCTCCACTTCGCCGACCACGACATCATGACCCCCGGGGACGCCCCCGACGTGCTGGTGGCGATGAACCCCGCGGCGCTCAAGGCAAACGTGGACGACCTGCCCCGGGGCGCCACCGTCATCGCCAACACCGACGAGTTCACCAAGCGCAGCCTGGCCAAGGTCGGCTACGCCTCCGACCCCCTGGAGGACGGGTCGCTGTCGGAGTTCAAGGTGAGCCGGGTCCCCCTGACCTCGATGACCATGAAGGCCGTCGAGGAGTTCGACGTCACCAAGAAGGACGCGCAGCGGGCGAAGAACATGTTCGCCCTGGGCCTGCTGTCGTGGATGTACAACCGGCCCACGGAGGGCACCCAGGGGTTCCTGAAGTCCAAGTTCGCCGCCAAGCCGGAGATCCTCGCCGCGAACCTGGCGGCGTTCCAGGCCGGGTGGAACTTCGGTGAGACCACCGAGGACTTCGCGGTCTCCTACGAGGTCAAGCCGGCCTCGCTGCCGCCGGGCACCTACCGCAACATCACCGGGAACCTGGCGATCTCCTACGGCCTGGTGGCGGCCTCCCGGCTGACCGGGCTGCCGCTGTTCCTGGGCTCCTACCCGATCACCCCCGCCTCCGACATCCTGCACGAGCTGTCCCGGCACAAGCGGTTCGGCGTGCGCACGTTCCAGGCCGAGGACGAGATCGCCGGGGTGGGCGCCGCCCTGGGGGCCGCCTTCGGCGGGTCGCTGGGGGTGACCACCACCTCGGGGCCGGGCATGGTGCTCAAGGGCGAGACCCTGGGCCTGGCGGTGATGACCGAGCTGCCGCTGATCGTGGTCGACGTGCAGCGGGCCGGGCCCAGCACCGGCATGCCCACCAAGACCGAGCAGGCCGACCTGCTGCTGGCGCTGTTCGGACGGAACGGGGAGTCTCCGGTTCCGGTGCTGGCGCCGCGCTCGCCCGCGGACTGCTTCGACATCGCGGTGGAGGCGGGGCGCATCGCCACCGCCTACCGCACCCCGGTGATCGTGCTGTCCGACGGCTACCTGGCCAACGGCTCGGAGCCGTGGCGGATCCCGGACGTGTCCGCGCTGCCTGACCTGTCGGTGGACTTCGCCGAGGAGCCCAACGGGGACGGCGGCGAGTTCCTGGCCTACCGGCGCGACCCGGAGACGCTGGCGCGCCCCTGGGCGGTGCCGGGCACCCCGGGCCTGGAGCACCGCATCGGCGGCATCGAGAAGAGCGACGGCCGCGGCGACATCTCCTACAGCCCCGCCAACCACGACCTGATGGTGCGCTCGCGCCAGGCCAAGGTGGACGGGATCGCGCGCGGACTGGACCCGCTGGAGGTGGACGACCCCTCGGGCGAGGCCCGGGTGCTGGTACTCGGCTGGGGCGGCACCTACGGGTCGATCGCCGCCGCGGTGCGCCGGGTGCGGCGCGCGGGCGGCAGCGTCGCCCAGGCGCACCTGCGCCACCTCAACCCCTTCCCGCCCGGCCTGGAGGAGGCCCTGGCCCGCTACGACCGGGTGCTCGTCCCCGAGATCAACCTGGGGCAGCTCTCGCTGCTGCTGCGGGGCCGCTTCGGCGCCGACGTCACGGGCTACAACAAGGTGCGGGGCCTGCCGTTCAAGGCCGAGGAGCTGGCGGGTGTCATCCAGGAGGTCATCGATCGTGCCGAGTGAGAACGGATCCGCAGTGAACGGCGCCGACGGGGCCGCTGCCCCCGCCTTCCCCGGGCTCAAGCTGGTCCCGGCGGCGCAGGAGCCCTCCAAGGCCAAGGACTTCAAGTCCGACCAGGAGGTGCGCTGGTGCCCCGGGTGCGGCGACTACGCGATCCTCGCCGCCTTCCAGGGGTTCCTTCCCGAGCTGGGGGTGCCGCGGGAGAACGTGGTCATCGTCTCGGGCATCGGCTGCTCCTCCCGGTTCCCCTACTACCTGAGCACCTACGGGATGCACTCGATCCACGGGCGGGCCCCGGCGATCGCGACCGGCCTGGCCGCGTCCCGCCCGGACCTGTCGGTGTGGGTGATCACCGGGGACGGGGACGGGCTGTCGATCGGGGGCAACCACCTGATCCACGCGCTGCGGCGCAACGTCAACGTCAACGTGCTGCTGTTCAACAACCGCATCTACGGGTTGACCAAGGGCCAGTACTCGCCCACCTCCGAGGCGGGCAAGGTGACCAAGTCCTCGCCGATGGGGTCGCTGGACTCGCCGTTCAACCCGGTGTCGCTGGCGCTGGGGGCCGAGGCGACGTTCGTGGCGCGCACGGTCGACTCCGACCGCAAGCACCTGACGTCGGTGCTGCGTGCGGCCGCCGCCCACGAGGGGGCGTCGTTCGTGGAGATCTACCAGAACTGCCCGATCTTCAACGACGACGCGTTCGAGCCGCTGAAGGACCCGGCCGAGCGGGACCTGCGGCTGCTGCGGATGGAGCACGGCGAGCCGCTCACCGCGGGCGGGCGCGGGGTGGTCGCCGACGGGTTCGGCGGCCTGCGCCTGGCCGGCCCCGAGGAGGCGGGCGAGGACGCGGTGCTGCGGCACGACGCCCACCGGGAGGACCCGGGGTACGCCTTCGCACTGTCCCGGCTGGACCAGCCGGCGTTCGAGCACGTCCCGATCGGGGTGTTCCGGGACGTCCGCAGGCCCACCTACGACGCCCTGATGAACGAGCAGGTGGCCGAGGCCCGCTCGGCGCAGGGCGAGGGGGACCTGGGGGCGCTGCTGGCCAGCGGCGACACCTGGACGGTGGAGTGAGGGCCGGGGAGGTCCTCCCGGCCTGAACGGCCCCCGCCGGGCACGCGGTGCCCGGCGGGGGCCGCGCTCCGGCGCCCCCTAGCTGGCGCCGCCGCCCGGCCACCCCTACCGTAGTGAGATACGTCACGCGGGCGAGGGCAGCGGGAGGCGCGATGGAGCGGGAAGCCGCGGTCACGGCGAGCACGGTGGACGGGGTCCTCAGGCGCGCGGCGGCGCGCGTGCCGGACCGCACCGCGCTCAGGTTCGGCGGCCGGGAGTGGAGCTATGCCGAACTGGACCGGGGGGCGAGCCGGGTGGCCGCCTGGCTGCTGGGACTGGGGCTGACCCGCGGCGACCGGGTGGCGGCGTTCGGCGGCAACTCCGACGCCTACGTGCTGGCGTTCCTGGGGTGCGCGCGGGCGGGGCTGGCGCACGTCCCGGTCAACCCGGCGCTGCGCCGGGAGGAGCTGGCCTACCTGCTGGCGCAGTCGGGGTCGATCGTGGTGCTGGCCGACCCGCGGCTGGCCGGGCGGGTGGAGGAGGTGCGCCCGTCGGTGCCGGCGCGGGACGTGCTGGCGCTGCGCGGGGCCCTGGAGTCGGTGCTGGAGGTGGCGCGCGACCCGCACGCCCCGACCGGGCCGGTGACCGACGTCTCCGACACCGACCTGGCGCAGCTGCTGTACACCTCGGGCACCACGTCGGCGCCCAAGGGGGCGATGCTGACGCACCGGGCGCTGGTGCACGAGTACGCGAGCTGCCTGCACGCCCTGGACATCGCCGAGGACGACCGGATCCTGCACGCGCTGCCGCTGTACCACTCGGCGCAGATGCACGTGTTCCTGATGCCGGGGCTGGCGGCGGGGGCGTGCAACACGGTGTCCGAGGCGCCCGACCCCGCCGATGTGCTGCGCAGGATCGAGGAGGATCAGGCGACCTCCTTCTTCGCGCCGCCGACGGTGTGGCTGGCGCTGCGCGACCACCCCGACTTCGACACGCGCGACCTGGGGTCGCTGGCCAAGGGGTACTACGGGGCGGCGGCGATGCCGGTCTCGGCGCTGGAGGACATCCGCGCGCGGCGGCCGGGCATCGGGTTCTACAACTGCTTCGGGCAGAGCGAGATCGGGCCGCTGGCCACGGTGCTGCGGCCGGAGGAGCACACCCCGGAGCGGATGGGCTCGTGCGGGCGGCCGGTGCTGTTCGTGGAGGCGCGGGTGGTGCGCGAGGACGGCGCCCCGGCGGCGCCCGGGGAGACCGGCGAGGTGGTGTACCGCTCGCCGCAGCTGTGCTCGGGGTACTGGGAGAAGCCGGAGGAGACCGCCGAGGCGTTCCGCGGCGGCTGGTTCCACTCCGGGGACCTGGCCCGGCGCGACGCCGAGGGGTACTTCACCGTGGTGGACCGGCTCAAGGACGTGATCAACACCGGCGGCGTGCTGGTGGCCTCCCGCGAGGTGGAGGAGGTGCTGTACCGGCACCCGTCGGTGGCCGAGGCGGCGGTGATCGCGCTCCCGGACGACCGGTGGGGCGAGGCGGTGACCGCGGTGGTGGTGCCGCGGGCGCGGGTCGCCGGGGACGAGCTGATCGCCTTCACCCGGCGCCACCTGGCCGGGTTCAAGGTGCCCAAGCAGGTGCACCTGGTGGAGGACCTGCCGCGCAACGCCAGCGGGAAGCTGCTCAAACGGGTGCTCAGAGACGAGCTGGCCGAGGAGGGGGACCCCAAGGGCGCGCAGGCGCAGTGAGCACGGGGGCGGAGCGCAGGCCGCGGCCCCGCCCCCCGTGACGCAGGGCACTGCGGCGGGGCGGCCGTTCCGCCGCACCCGCCCCCGCCGGGCGGCGTAGCCTGCCCCTATGCGAATTGTGATTGCCGGTGGCCACGGCAAGATCGCGCTGCGCCTGGAGCGGCTGCTGTCCGCGCGCGGCGACACCCCCGTGGCCCTGATCCGCGACCCCGGGCAGGCCGACGACGTGCGGGCGGCCGGGGCCGAGCCCGTCGTGATCGACCTGGAGAAGGCGACCGTGACCGAGCTGTCGGAGAAGGTCATGGACGCCGACGCGGTGGTGTTCGCGGCCGGCGCCGGGCCGGGCAGCGGCGCGGAGCGCAAGGACACCGTCGACCGGGCGGGCGCGGTGCTGCTGGCCGACGCGGCGTCGCTGGCCGGGGTGCGGCGCTATGTGATGGTGTCGGCGATCGGCGTGGACGACGGCCCCGCCCCGGGGTCGGACCCGGTGTGGGCCGCCTACGTGGAGGCCAAGCGCGCGGCCGACGCCGACCTGCGCGGGCGCTCGGAGACGCTGGACTGGACGGTCCTGCGGCCGGGGCGGCTGACCGACGGCCCGGGGACCGGCCGGGTGCACCTGGCGGCCTCGGTGGACAAGGCCGAGGTGCCGCGCGACGACGTCGCCGAGGTGCTGGCGGCGCTGCTGGCCGAGCCCGCCTCGACGGCCGCCATCGGCCGCGTGCTGGAGCTGGTCGGCGGCGACGTGCCCGTTGACGAGGCCGTGGACGCGGCGGTCACCTAGCACCTCCTTTGGCCGCGAACCGCTCCTGCCTGGGCCTTCTGGTCAGACCGGGCCCATAGGCGGCATCATGGGCGGACGCGGACGGCCCCGCGGACCTACCGCTCCGCAGTGCCGCGAGGGCAGAGCAGGCAGAGCAGATAGGTACGGTTCATTCCATGAGCGTCACGCAGGTCGTCAGAGACAGCACCGTCGTCGAGCACGCCAAGGTTGCGGCGCAGCAGAACCGCCGGATGTTCATCGTCCAGCTGGACGTCGCCGGGTTCGACGAGGGCTCCAGCAAGGTCCGTCCGGGGCTGACCCGCATCCTTGAAGGGATCGAGGAGGCCGGCTGGCGCCTCGACCAGATGACCCCGGTCACCGGGCCGGAGGGCGAGGCGCTGCACCTGTGCGTGTTCCGCCCGTCGGCCGGAGGCGCCGGGGAGGCCGCGTCCGCGGCCGAGGAGCAGGCCCCCGCGACCGACGCGGCCCAGCAGCACAACACCGGCCAGCAGCAGGCCTACCAGCAGCACACCGGCGGCCAGCCGCAGGACCCGTACGCCGCCTACCAGTACCAGACGGGGCAGCAGCAGGGCTACGGCCAGCAGCAGCCCCAGCAGGGCTACGGCTACGGGCAGCAGCCCCAGCAGTACCCCGGTTACGGGCAGCAGCCGCAGCAGCAGGGGTACGGCTAAGGGCTACGGGCAGCAGCCCCAGCAGTACCCGGGCTACGGGCAGCAGCCCCAGCAGGGGTACGGCCAGCAGTACCCGGGTTACGGTCAGTAGAAGCCCCGACGAACGGCGAGGGGCCCACGCACCCGGTGTGCGTGGGCCTTTCGTATGCCCGCGCTCCCCTTACCGGCGCGGGGAATTGCGGGGCGGCCCAGCGGCTTGTGACCTGTACGGCCTCCAACGGCCGGACCGGACGGACCGTTCTCAGGGAGCGACGACGATGACCACCCAGGACCAGGAGAAGGCCGGATTCGACCCGCGGGCGCTGCTCTCCGAGAGCAGGCTCGGAGTGCTCGGCACGATCAAGGCCGACGGGCTTCCGCAGCTCTCGCCCGTCATGCCGTACTACGACCGGGGGACCGAGACCCTGTACGTGTCGATGACCGAGGGACGCGCGAAGACGGTGAACCTGCGCCGGGACCCGCGGGCGGCGCTGGAGGTGACACGGCCCGACGGGTGGGCGTGGGCGACCGCTGAGGGCCCCGTGACCCTGGTCGGGCCGGGGGACGACCCACACGGGCCGGAGGTGGAGGCGCTGGTCGACTACTACCGCAAGGCGGCGGGCGAGCACCCGGACTGGGCGGAGTACCGGTCCGTTATGGTCTCCGAGCGCAGGGTCCTGATGACGATGCACGTCGAGCGCGTGTACGGCGAGGCCATCGCCTGACGCGGCCCCGTGTGGGCCGGACCCCGGAAAACGGAGCGGGCCGGGGCCGCGCGGCGAACCGTGCGACCCCGGCCTGTGGGCTTATCGCTGGTCAGAATCGACCGATCCCACCCCATGGCAACGGCCCCGGCGCCGCCCCTCAACAGGCGCCGGGGCCGTCTCTCTCCGCGCGGACGGCCGCCGTCGGCGACTCGGCCGCCCGCGCGGCTCCCACCTCCCTTATGGCTCCGGCGGCACCTCCGTCAGCGGTCCGGCGAACCCGCGCGGCGGGTTCTTCATCTGGGCTTCAAGCCGCTCGGGGGTCGTCTCGTGCAGCGTCGGCGCCGCACCGGGCACGCCGATGTTGGTCGCCACCCACGCGGCCGGACGCCCCTTGTCGTCGCGCGACCGCCATACGCGCCAGCGCCCGTTGTAGGCGGTGTTGAGCCGCTCCCGCATGGCCTCGTGCGCTTCCTCCACCGCGTTCATCGGGCGCTCACCACAGCGCCGCGCGGGCGGGGACGGTTGGTGCGCTGCCATGCGAGCATCGCGAGCGCGTCGAGCGTGGGGCGCTCGTGCAGACCGGATGCGTCCATCGCGTAGAAGTGGCCGGAGGTCTCCCCGAACCAGATCACCATGTGCGGGTACTGGGCTTGCAGCCGAGCCGCTGCGGCGTGGTCGGCGGTGTGCTCCGGCGAGCGCCCCCACAGTGTCGCGGTGCGGTCTTCGTTCCGGCTAGTGTCTGCCATGTCGTCAGCTCCCTGTAGCTGGTGGCCACGCCCCCGGACGCCTTGCCCGCGTCGCGGGGGTCTTCGTGTCCGCCTATGCTCGTGCGCTCAACGACTCGGCGGGAGTGTGACCGTGTTGCCTACTCTGGAGACGGCAACGGTCAACACCCCCGGGAGCGCTGCCCTATGACCGACTTCGGAGACTTCGTCCACCGCGCGATGAAGGAACAGGGCTTGTCGCTGCGTGCCCTGTCCCGCGCTGTGAACTATGACGCTGGCTACCTCTCGCGTGTGCTCTCGGGTAAGCAGCGCCCCTCCCCACTGCTCGCCGAGCGGCTCGACGCGGAGCTAGGGGCAGAGGGGGCGCTCAAAGCGCTCGCCGAGACGCTCACCCCCGACGACCGCGAGCGGGTGAGTGGGGCGCTGGACAGTCCCTCCCGGCTCGACGGTGCGACCGTGGTCGCTCTGGCCGACGTGCTCGCAGCACAACGGCGGCTCGACGACGTCATGCCAGCGACCGCAATGCTTCCGGGCGTCACTGCCCAGTGGAGACAGGTGAAGCGGCTCGCGAGGGAAGCACGCGGCCCACATGCCGACGCGCTGCACACGGTCGCTGCGGAGTGGGTTCAGTTCATCGGGTGGTTGCACGCGGAGGCGCGTAACGATGCGCAGGCCGTCCGGTGGCTCACGGAGGCCGAAGACCGCGCCGACGACGTCGGGGACGGCGCCCTTGCCGCACAGGCCGCGAACTTCAAGGGCTACCTCGCACGCCAGCAGGGGCGTCCGCGCGCCGTGGTCCGCTGGTTCCTCAACGCGTACAACACGCCCGGCGCGGCCCTACTCCAGCGGGTAGGCGACGCTGTTCAAGCCGCGCACGGCTACGCGCTGCTCGACGAGCGGGACGCCGCGCGCCGTCTCCTCGACGAAGCGGCCGACCTCACCACCCAAGCCGAGGGGAGCGAGCCGCCCGGTACGGCCTACTGGCTGTCGCCGACGTTCTCCCGTATGGGGATCGGGCTCGCCCTGCTCGCGCTCGCCGAGTACGCCGACGCCGCGGAGAACCTCCGGACGGGCCTCGACGGGCTCCCCGCCGACCAGCGGGGAGCCGAGTGGGCGCGTGAGTACCGGGAGGCACTTGAGCAGGCCCGAGCAGCGGTCTAGCGATAGGCAATCGCCGCACGACAAAAACCGACAACAACGCAAGATTCGAGCATTTCCGGCAAGGTTCACGTTTCCATGCCGCTGCCTCACCAACGCACCTCCTGCCTTCGGATCTTGTCGTCGGGTCCGGGCATACTGCGTCACTGCAGTCCTACACACCCCGCAGACATCGAGGACCAATGGCAGTCGGAAAAGTTCTAGGATGCGAACTCGCAGCAACATTCCGCCCAAGCCAGTTTCCCCTAATGCAACAAATGAAGGAACTGGCAAATGACTGTCACTTGTATATCATTTCGCGCCGCCCTCGGACATACATAAAAGACGCCCGCCTCACGCGTCGCGGCACCCTAAAAGGAAAAATAGTCACCTTGGAGGAAGCTGAGAGTAGCACCCGATTTCGACTGCGCCTACACTTTCCCGTGCAACTCGCATGGAATTCAGAGAGGCCGTGGATATATTACACAATTTCAGATCCAGTCACCGGAGAGCCTGTACTCCACGGGGACACCTGGGGTCTGTCTCTACTCGCATCCGGATTCAGAGAAGACCTAACCCACCACGAAGTTCTCTACATCGGACAATCACGAGGTGAGGACGGGTCCAGGAACGCCTTGCATCGCCTCATGCGCCACGAGACATACCAACGCATAATGTCCGACCATGAACACCAGGACTACGACATCTTCATAAATCTACTCAGAGTGACTGACGCGGCAACAGTCGTAACACTCTCTGGACCAGGAAGCTTCGAGGCCTTCGACCGGATGGGGCCTACCGGGTACGCGCTTCGCGCAACAAGGACAAACGAAGAGCGAATCCAAGAACAAACCGACCTATGCGAAGCCGCATTGATCGGATACTTTCAACCGACTCACTACAACGAAAAAGACGTCAAATTTCCGAACAGAAAGACGAAAAAAACTGACCAACTCGAAGATGAAGGCTACACTAGTCTGCGAATAGCCCTTCACGGCTCGGACACCGGAATCCAGTTCTGGTCTCCGAGCCGCCCTCCTCGTAGAATGCACACCTTCGAATATCGACTAAAATTCGCCGATTCCTCCCCGGAGATCTCTGAGGATGTCGATGAGTACATCGAACAGCAGGAGGAGTTGAATCTTCGCCTTCAAGCAGCTGCCGCTGCCTCTCCTCGTCTACTCTCGATCATCCCCGCACCTTCAAACTGGCCTTCCACCGGTCCCCCGAAGACGAGCAAACCCGAAGATGACTCAAGAAATAAGCACGCATGAGCCCAGTCTCCACAGCTACTGGCCATCGGTGCGCGCGACCCCAGTGGGGCACGAGCCCCACCCGGAAGGGTCACCTACCTGTTGACCCGTGCCGCCCACTCCGCAGTAGCCGTTGGGGTTCTTCGCGTCGCTCAGGTACTGCTGGTGGAAGGGCTCGGCGAAGAAAAAGGGCCCGGCCTCCACGATCTCCGTCGTGATGGGGCCGTACCCGGCGCGTGTCAGGACCGGCTGGAACGCCTCGCGACTCGACTCGGCCGCCGCGCGCTGGGACTCGCCGTGGTACAGGATCATCGACCGGTACTGGGTGCCCACGTCATTGCCCTGGCGCATGCCCTGCGTCGGGTCGTGGCCCTCCCAGAACACCTTCAGCAGGTCCTCGTACGAGATCTTCCGGGGGTCGAAGACCACGCGCACCGCCTCGGTGTGGCCGGTGCGCCCCGTGCAGACCTCTTCATAGGTGGGGTTGGGCGTGTACCCGCCCTGGTAGCCCACCGCCGTGGTGATGATGCCGCGCTCGGCGCCCAGCCTCCAGAAGGTGCGCTCCACGCCCCAGAAGCAGCCCATGCCGAAGTCGGCGATCGCGCTGCCCTCGGGGTACGGCGGTGCCAGCGGGGTCCCCAGCACCTCGTGGCGCTCCGGGACCGGCATCGGGGTGTCCCGGCCGGGCAGCGCCCGCTCCGGGTCGATCATGGTGGTCTTCTGCCCGAACATGCCTCCACGGTATCCGCTCGGCGGCGTCGGCCCCGGAGACCGGGGTAGGACCTGCCCCACCCCGGAACGGGCCCCTGGCACACTGCCCGGCCCCGAGGTGCGCGCTTACGTTCGACGGGACTCCGCTTCGCCCCTTCCGGAGGCCCAGATGCCCTTCCCGAGCACCGCACCGGCGGCCGCCGCGCTGGCCCTGGCGATTCCCGCGGCGATCACCCTGACTCCGACGACCGCGGCCCCGGCCGCCGCGTCCACGGCCCCATCAGCGCCCCCACCCGCCGCGAGCGCCGGGGACGCCCCCGACGCCGAGGAGGTCCGCGCCTTCCTCGACGAGCGCGTTCCCGCGCTCATGGACGAGTACGGCGTCCCCGGCGTCGGCGTCTCCGTCGTCGGCGACGGGCGCATGCTCGCCGCCGAGGGCTACGGCGCCGCCGACCTGGAGACCGGCGAGCCCGTCGACCCCGGCCGCACCGCCTTCCCCACCGCATCGATCGCCAAGTCCTTCACCGCGGCGGCGGTCGTGGAGCTGGCCGAGCGCGGAGAGGTCGACCTGCACGCGGACGTCAACACCTACCTGCCCGAGGGCGAGCGGCTCCCGGAGGACCCCCGCGGACCGGTCACCCTGCACCACCTGCTCACCCACACGGCAGGGTTCGCCGAGCAGCTCGACGGCCTGCGGGCGCCCTCGGAGGAGGAGATCCTCCCGCTGGGCCGCTACGTCGCCGACCTGCGCCCCGAGCGCATCCACCGGCCGGGCCGCTACACCGCCTACTCCAACTACGGCTACGCGGTGGCCGGACGGATCGTGGAGGAGGTGACCGGCGAGCCGTTCGGAGCCCACGTCCAGCGGACCGTTTTCGACCCGCTCGGCATGGAGCACACCGCGTTCGGCGGACCCGACACGGTCGGGGCGCGCCTGGACCTGCCGGCCGTGTACGGCTCCGGGCAGGGCGGGCGCGAGCGCCTGGAGCACGAGTACATCAACGGCGGGCCCGCCGGAGGCGCCTTCTCCACCCCCGCCGACATGGCGGTCTTCATGCTGGAGCTGCTGCGCGGGCGCCCCTCCGGCGGGGACGTGCTCACCGACGGCGCGGTGGAGGCGATGCTCGGCCGCCAAGCCGCCAACGACCCGCGCCTGACCGGGAGCGGCTACGGGGCCTGGGAGCTGCGCACGGACGACCCGCGCGCGGTCGGCCACGGCGGCGACGGCCCCGGGGTGCACACCCAGTACGCGGTCGTCCCCGAGGACGGTGCCGGGATCTTCGTGGCCGCCAACGGCGACGGGACCTCCGAAGGGATGTTCACGCTCCGGGACGATCTCGTCCGCGAATACCTGGAGCGGTTCCACGGGGCCGCACCGCCGCAGGCCGGGGGCGGCGAGCGGGCCTCGGACGGCGGAGGCCTGGAGCGGTACACGGGCACCTACTCGATGACGCGCATCCCGCACCGCGAACCCGCCGAGGTGCTCTACGCCGCCCTGCAGACCCGGGTGAGTGCGGACGGAGGCCTCCTGCGCACGGTCGACCCGCTCGCCGGGGCGGCGGAGTGGCGCCCCGCCGGGGACGGCGTCTTCCGCGCGGTCGGGGGCGAGGCGGCCGAGAGGGGCGCCGAACTGGCCTTCATCGAGGAGGACGGCCGGGTCGCGGCCTTGGGCATGGACCACATCCCGTCGAACGCCTTCGAGCGGGTCCCCTGGTACCGCGACGCGCTGATCCAGGGGACGGCGGCCGCGATCGCCCTGGTCCTGGCCCTGTCGGCGCTGGCGTGGCCGGTCGCCGCCGGGGTGCGCGCGCTGCGGGGGCGCAGCGCCGCCGACGCCCCGCCCATGGCCGTCGGCGCCCGCCTCGCAGCCGGGCTGGCCTCGGCGCTGGCCGTCGCCCTGGCCGCGGGCTCCGGCGCCGCTCTGGCCCTGCAAGGCATCGGACCGGGCACCGCGCTCTTCCCGCCGTACCCGCCCCTGCTGCTCGCCCCGATGACGGCGGCGCTCCCGCTGACCGCCGCGGCCGCCGTGCTCGCGGTCCCGGCCTGGGTGCGGGGCTGGTGGGGCAGGGCCGCCCGCG